>DYHL01000121.1 GCA_020724185.1 Candidatus Nitrosymbiomonas sp.
GCAGCGGCTGCTCAACCGCCACACGCAGGTCCTCGATCGCCAGCGGGAAGACCAGATCCAGGGCAAACGCGCGCTGTGGTGGCGGCGCGATCCCATCCACGTAGTACTCGAACTGAAACCCCCGCGTCGGGATCGTGAACGAGACCAGTAGGCGATCCGGTTCCTGGCGGTACTGGTGCGAGCTGGTGAAGAGCTGGCCGTCGTCGCCGCGGTAGGCGGCGGCGTTCACCTGGGCGTTGGCCGGGATCGCGAAGGTCAGCGTCTGAGGCAGCAAAGCGGCCGCGCCCAGCGTGCCGCGGTAGATCACCAGCAGCCGTGGATCGTCGTGCTCCGGCCAGATGTCCACGGCCAGGGTGGCGATGACAGACGACGCAGGCTGGGGGATCGCTGCTGATGCAGTCCGCAGGACGGCAGGCGGCACGGCGCCGACGAGCGTGCCGGTCACCAGAACCACGATCCAGAGGATCAGACGCATGGAAGGTTCAGTTCGGCGGGCGCCTACCGGTCCCCTACGCGAGCGCCATCTCGATTTCGGAGCGGACCTGAGCATCCTCCTCAACCCCCAGTGCGGCGTCCAGCGCGGCGCGAGAAGCCGTCCCACCGATGCGGCCCAATGCCCAGGCCGCGTGCCCGCGCACGATCGGATCGCCGGGGTCGAGCAATGCGACGGTCAGGTCGGACACGGCGCGATCATCTCCGAGGTTGCCGAGCGCAATCGCAGCGTTGCGCCGCAGCCCGATGCGCTTCGTGCGCTTGATCGCGCTGCGGCGGAAGAGCCGGCGGAACTCGTCCTCGGCGATGTTCAGCAGGGGCAACAGCCGCGGACGCGGGCCGGTCTCGGGACGCGGCATGAACTCCGGGTGCGCCGGGGGTGCCGCCGCGTGTGGCTCCGCCACCGCAATCTCCAGCGGGCCGTTGAAGGGGCACGCCTCCTGACAAAGGTCGCAGCCAAAGATCATGTCCTGAAGCGTCGGCCGCACCTCGCGCGGGATCCAGCCGCGGTGCTCAATCGTCCAGTACGCGATGCACCGGCGCGCGTCCACGACACCGGGCGCGACGATCGCGCCGGTGGGGCAGGCCGCGAAGCCGCGCATACAGGCTTCGCACGCTCCGCAGTCCCCGGATGCCGGCGGATCTGGCTGCAGTGTCAGATCGGTGAGGATCTCTCCGAGCACGACCCATGTGCCGAACGGCTCTGTGATCAGGCAGGAGTGGCGGCCGCACCAACCCAGGCCGGCGCGTTGGGCGATCGCCCGTTCAAACAGCGGGCCGGCATCCACGTAGCACCGCGCCAGGTTGGCGCCGTGGTTCACCAGGAAACCGGAGAGCGCCCGCAGCCGCGCTTCCATCACAAGGTGATAGTCGTCACCCCATGCAAACCGCGCGATGCGTCCCTGCAGGTCGCCGCCGGGCGGCGGGTCCGGCTCTCCCGTGTAGTAGTTTATGGCCACGGCAACGATCGAGCGGGCCGTTTCGCGCACGCGCCGGGGATCGCTGGCACGCTCGCCGCGGGCGGCCCCCGGGAAAGGAGTGGCCGTCGTGATGCCGATCAGGTCGAGGCCCAGCTCGCGGCCGCGCGCCTTGATCCGATCCTCCAGCGTCATGCAGGATCCGCGGCGCCCCCATGCAGCGACCTGGGGCGCCACCAAACCAGAATTGTCGCGAACACGATCCCCATCCCCACCGAGATCAGCAGCGGCAGCGCCGGGTCCAGCCGGTACGCGTATCCCCCTGCAAACGCACCGATCGCACCGAGGACGGAAGACAGGATTCCCCCCAAGGCAAAGACCCGGCCGAGCACGGCCGTCGGCGTCTGCGACCCTATCAGCGCCTGACCGAGGGTCTGCAGAGGAGACCGGCAGCGGATCATGGCCGCGACCGGCAAGAGCGCCGCGGGCCCGAATATCGTGAGGAGCATCCCGAAGGCGAACACGGCGAGGTTCCCGGCCAGCGTGGGAAGCAGACCGACCCGGTCACCGAGCCGGCCGGCCACCGGCGTCAACAGCACCGCGCCCAGCGCCACCATCGAGCCGAGAAACCCGATCTCGGCCAACGACAGACCGCGCACCTCGCGCAGGAACGGTGTGCCGAAGGGGACGGTGATGAGCACGACGAGTACCATCCCCGAGTAGATCCAGAGCGAGGGCATCAGGCGACGCACCTGGGCCATCGAAAGACGGCTGGGCGCCCCGGGCGCGGTGGCATCGGCGTCGTCCCACCTGACCCGGAAGATCAGAAACGTGGATAGCACGTAGAACGCCGCTGCGATGACCAGGGTCGCACGGATTCCAAGGCGGTCTGCCAGCATGCCGCCTACGGTAGGCGAGACCAGGAATCCCAGCGAGGTAATCGTCCCCATGGCGCCAAACGTCGAGGCCAGCTCGGACGGCGGCACGCGCCGTGCCACGAACGCTTGCAGAGCGGGCATGCCGAAGTAGGTGATCTCGTAGAGCAGCAACCCGGGCACCAGCCACGCATAGGTCGGCGCCGCGGCCAGCAGCAGCGGCACCGGGGTGGCGGCCACCCACGAGGCGACGATCACCGTGCGTCTACTCCACCGGTCGGCGCTCGCCCAGCCGATCAGGAAACCGCAGGCCAGCGCCAGGTGGCGGATCGTGAACAGGGTTCCAAGCTGCACAGGGGACGCGCCGAGTTGACGGGCGTAGATCGGGATGAGCTGTTCGTAGAGCCCGATTCCGAACATCCAGAAGAAGAGCGATGCGAAGAGCAGGTGCAGCGTGCGGTCGGTGCGCAGGGTCATGGCGCACCCACTATAGCACCGTGCGCACCTGGAGACCCTTGGCCGCAATCCGCGCCGGCAGCACCGTGAAGCCGGCGGCGCGCAGGGCGCGCTCGCACGCCGGCCTGCCGCCCTCGCGCGTGTAGATCAGCACCGACCCGCCGCCGCCCGCGCCGCACGCCTTGCCTGCGATCGCGCCGGCCCGCCTGGCAACCCCCAGCGCCTCCTCTATCTCCGAGGTGGAAACGCCCGGCGCCATCTCGCGCCGGTGCGACCACTCCTGGGCCAACAGGCTTCCGGCGGCGTCGAGATCTCGGGCCCGCAGCGCGTCGCGCATCGCGCGCGCTATCTGCGCGATGGCACGCAAGTGCCTGACCGTGTCCGGGATTCCATCGAGATACGCGCGCACAACTCCCCAGTTGGTCAGGCCTGAACGGTGCGGAAGACCGGTGTACACGATGACGAGCCGGTCCTGCAGCGCCCGGCGCGCCGCGGCGCTCCGGAGCAAGGGCTCAACGCAGTCGCCGTCAGCGCCGAACCGAATCGCGTTGACGCCACCGTGAACCGCGGCCAGGTAGTCCTGGCGGCCGGTCAGCGTGCGCAACGATTGCGCCTCCAGACGCCAGGCCGTCGCCACCAAATCGTCGCGGGAGCGCGCGCGGCGCGTCCACCGGTCCAGCGCGGCGAGCAGCGCCACTAGCAGCGCCGATGAGGCGCCCAACCCGGATCCTGGTGGCGCCGCGGACCTGAGCGTGACGGCGAGACCCGGGCGCGGCGCAACCAAGCGCAGAGCGCGGCAGGCCAGGTCCAGCGGCCCGCCAGTGGGCAGGCCGTCCAGGTCGTCGGCCTCGATCCGCTCCTTGAGGTCCTGCGAGACGACCACGAAGCCGGCTCGGGCGCGAGAGAGACGCACTCGAACCGGGATTTCAACCGCGGCGTTGATTGTCCAGACGTCCTCCTCCATCAGGTACAGTGGATGGATGTCCAGCGTGCCACCGGCCAGGTCCACGCGGGTGGGCGCAGTGGCCTCAACGATCATCGGAATGACCTCACAGCGCGTCCATCGCGACCCGGAACGCCAGGGTGGCCCGGCCGATGCTGCGCGCGGTGCGGCCGGTCACGACAACGCCGATCATCACTGCCCACACCTGCGGGATCGCGAAGTACCGGCCCAGGTCTTCGGGACGGATGCGGCGCTGGCTGGGCACGATCAGCCGGCGGCGTGTGATCGCACCCAGGCGGGCCAGCGCGACCAGGTCGTCGGCGACCGGGTCGAGGCCGTAGCACTGCGGTGGGACCAACGCGGCCTCCAGCCAGTCGCCTGGCAACGCTCCCAACGAACCCAGGAGCTCCGGCGGATAGTCGTGCGGCACCGCCGGAATCACCGGCACGCCGGCATCGTAGAGAAACAGGGGCAGCCGCGTGACGTAGGCATCGAGGAACGCAAATCGGCGCAGCCGCGGGAGCTGGTCGGGCGTGACCATTGCCTCCTCGCCGGGCACCAGCCCGGTGGGAAGGCCGACCTCCAGCACCGCTGCCAGCCTTTCCTCCTCTTCGTCGAGCGAGCCGAAGCGCGTGCCCGAGGCGCGGTGGTGCACGTTGACGTGCGCCTTGAGCATGTCGGCGCCTGCATCCGCGGCCGCGCGCGCCAGCGCCCTGTCGTTACGCGGCAGGCTGACGATGAGGAGACCCCGACGGTCTGGTAGCCCCCTCGGCTCAGAGCTGACAAGTGGGCGGATCCCTTCGGAAGAGCTAGCCGCGTCAGTCATTCTGCGCGAGGAACGCAGCTAGCCTCGCCTGATGCGCTTGAGTACCTGGAAGGCCTTTGCGAGAGTGCCGCCACTGTCTGCCAGCCATGGCGGAGGAGCAGCAGCAGGGAATGATAGCCAGAAGGTATCGGTACCACCCCTCCCTTTGTGCTGAGGGGTGTGGCCAACTACGTGCTGCCTCAACACGTCCTTCGAGATCACCCAACAATGTGCATCGAACGGTGAGACTCCGAGGCAAATCGCACACTCGTAGTTCTGGTCCCGTATTTGCTGAAACGTATACGCACCGCTCTCCCAGAGCGTGGAGAACTTGATCTCAACCCTACGGCCTCCGATGACCCTGTCAGCCTCCGAGTCTCCACTTGCCGTGACGTCCAAACCTTTCGCAGCGCACCAACCAGCAACTAACTGTTCCCCGACCTTTCCCACTCGCCGCGAAGGCAATGTTCGAATCCAGGCGAATGGGCTGCCGAGCCAGGGGTCATATTGGCCCTCCCGCACGTAATCGCTCTTCAGGGTTGCGGCAATCGACGCCAGCAGTCTCACGTCGGGATCGCTAATTGAACTCACGGACGAGGGTCACCGAGTTTCGCAGGGACCATGTCAGGATCTCCAGTGCTCTCAAACAGACTCGCTTGACTCGCGCCGGCCTGGAACGGGCCAGGATCAAAGCCCACCCACTCGATGTCAGAAACCCCGGCGAACCTGCGTGCCATTACTTCCATGGCTTGAGGGTTGTTGTCAATTAGGATGAACCGTCTCCCAAGCGCTAGGCAGGCTTCGCCAGTAGTACCGCTCCCAGCGAAGAAATCAAGAACTAGATCACTCGGATTAGAGGAGGCTTGGATGATTCGCTTGAGGATACCCAACGGCTTCTGCGTAGGATATCCGGTTTTCTCTCTACCGTTCGTCGGAACGATCGTGTGCCACCACGTATCCGTTGGCAGCTTCCCTCGTGCCGCCTTCTCTGGCCCAACGAGGCCTGGGGCCATGTAAGGAATGCGTTCAATCTCATCCTCATTGAAGGTGTAGTTGTCCGGGTCCTTGACGTACACGAGGATATTGTCGTGCTTGGGGGGCCACCTCTTTCTCGGCCTCCCCCCGTAGTCATAAGCCCATATCACTTCATTCAAGAAGCAATCTCGACCGAAGATATCATCCAGAAGAATCTTGCAGTAGTGTACTTCTCGGTAATCAATGTGGAAGTAAAGGCTGCCATGGGGCGCAAGAACTCGATAGGCCTCTCTGAGTCGCGGTTCAAGGAAACTGAGGTAGTCGTCAAAGAAATCGGAAAAAGCTCTCGTACCGACCTTTGTTGTCTCGTACCTGTAACCCTGAAAACCCGTCCTGTCGCCAGCCTCGGAACGCACGGTTCTGATCTGTGTCCTACCTTGGAGCTTGCCGGTGTTGAATGGAGGATCGATGTAGATCATATCGACCGATGACGAGTCGACCCCCCGGAGGGTCGCTAGGTTGTCACCAAAGTAGATGCGGTTCGCCACTGGCAATCCTTTTCGGAGTTCAGCCCAGGACCGTTGTCTTCGAGCTTGCCATCGACATCTTCCATGAGCCTGATGTTCTCGCCATCTAGATGTCACGTTTTCGCCGCGTCACACTCCAAGTCCTATGGTACCGTTATTACTCTGACCCTCGGAGTCCCGGGTATCCAGACTCCAGATCCTGGGTCCTCCGATTCACTCTTCGGCGGGATCACCTCAATCCTACAGGGGTAGTGAGTCTCACTGTCCTCAAAAGTGCCCTTTCTGCAAGACAGCATACATTGCGGGCCTGCAAGAAGCCCCATGGTGTCTGCAGGTAGAATCACCCTGTGAACTCCCGAGGCAGGGGTGTATCGAAGTCGGGAGCCACCTGAACTCTCCCCGCGGCGCTGCCCGGCGATCTTTCCGCGAGTCGAGAAACCTCTGGCACGAGGCGTGCTACAGGCCGACCGGCGCGAGTGATCGTGATCTCCTCGCCCTGAATCACCCGATCAACCAGTCTTTCCAGGTGCGTCCTAGCCTGCGTGAGCGTCACGTTCATGGGCATCACCTACACAAATGCGCCTCTCTTGCGAAGAACCTGGCGCAGTGTCTGGGGTTCGACCCCTCTCGGCGCAACACCCGCATGCACCGCCATCGCCGCCGCGGTCCCGGCCGCCTGTGCGATCGCCATCACGATCGGCGAGACACGGAACGCCGCGAACGCCTCGTGCGTCGCGGAGATGCACCTGCCTGCCACCAGCCAGTTCAATCCGCCACGGGGCAGCAGGCACCGGTAGGGAATCGTATAGAACTCGCCCTCGGGCAGGCGTCGCACCAGGAGGCGATCCGACGCGGGGTCGTGGATGTCCATCGGATAGGCCCCGGCGGCGATCGCGTCGTCGAACTTGCGCGCGCCGAGGATGTCGTCGGCGGTCAGGACATAGTCGCCGGTAATGCGCCGTGTCTCCCGCACGCCGATCTGCACCGGCGTTTCGAGCAGGTACGCGCCCGCAAACCCGGGGATGCGGCGCCGCAGAAACTCCGCGACCGCGTACGCCTGCTGCCGTCCCTCGATCTCGGCACGCGAGAGATCCCCTCCAGAGATCCCGAGCCGGTCGGGAACGCGCGTCGTGTTGACGATGGCCTCGCCACTCCGCACGCCTTCGAACACGAGCAGCCGGTCGCGCGGGACCGTCCACTCCCCGCTCTCGCGCGCCTGCCGCACCGCGGCCCCGAAGCCTGCGAACCCGCGGCAGGGCAGCCCCTTCAGCCACCCGATGTCAATGCGCTCGTGGACTCCCTGCCCGTGCTGGATCTCTTCGGGATGGCGTTCGAGGTGTTCCATCACCGCGGGCCAGTCCACCCCGCCCAGGCGGAATACCAGCGTCATCGGCTGAGTACGGTGGTCCCTGGCGCGCCCGATCTCGGCCAAGGCCCCGGCGGCCACCGACAGGTCACCGTCGCCCGAGGCGTCCACGAACACGGGCGCGCGCAGCTCCTTGACGCCGTCCTTCTGCCAGACCTGGGCGGCGCGCACCAGGCCGGCGTCGGCGCGGGCGTCCAGGAACACGGTGTGCAGCCACAGCTCCACGCCGGCCTCGGTGGTCATCTCCAGCAGCACGCGCTTGAGACCTTCGTAGTCGAACGGCGTCACGGTGTGGCAGAAGTCAATTGGATCAGGGACGTGGCCCGGCGAGGCGCCGATCGCACGGAGGCGCGCCGCGATCTCCTCGGGAATTCCGGTGACCACCTGCCGCGCGCCGGCGTGGAAGCCCATCATCGGCGCGACCATCGCGGCGGTCAGCGTGCCGCCCAGGAAGCCGTACCGTTCGACCAGAACGACGCGGGCGCCCTCGCGCGCGGCGGCCACTGCGGCCACCGTGCCCGCGGGTCCGCCGCCGATCACCACAACGTCAAAAGCCTTGCGCCTCATCCGGCAGCCCTACCTCAACCTCGAACAGTCGATCCCAGGGGA
>DYHL01000122.1 GCA_020724185.1 Candidatus Nitrosymbiomonas sp.
CAGGCGGATGCGCTCCGCGCCCGCGGCTTCTTCCGTTAGCTCGTCCTTGTACCGCTCCCAGAGCACCCGGAGGAACACCAGGTACGGCTCGTAGGGCTCGAAGCGCGCGGCGTACAGGGCCGCGAGGTCGTAGGGTGCGGCCTCTTCCCACAACCGGTCGAACCACTCCTGCACCTTGCGCACGGGTGTCGGGTCGTAGCGGCCGAGGTTCAGTTCGAGGTTTGAGGTCAGGCCCGCGGCCGTGAAGTTGGAGGAGCCGACGATCGCGCCCTCGTCTCCGGCGAACACGTAGGCTTTGCCGTGGAGAAACGCCTTCTCGTACCGACGGACCTCGATGCGGCCGGTCTGGAGGAACGCCAGGAGCCGTCGAAGCGCCTGGTCGGTGTCTTGCGCGAAGGGGAGCCGGTCGCGGTCGCGATGCAGGCTGGCGTCCGTGTCCACGAGCGCCTTGCGTACCAGGTTGGCCCAAAACCGGTCCGGCTGCGGGTCGCCGGGCATCCGAAGCGGAGTGGCAGACGGCGGGAGAGGCTCCGCGCCGAGCAGCAGCCGCACCCTCGACAGCCGTTCAAGGCGGTCGGCGAGCAGCCAGAACCCGGCCGGGTTGAAGTACCCCGTGGCGATGGATAGCTCGACGGGCCTGGCGTAGGTCTGGTGCAGCCAGTCCAGATGCGCTGCGAGGGCGTCCAGCATGCGCAGCTCGCGATTGTCAATGAACTCGGGTCTCACAGACGCACCCTCCAGGTGCGGTAGTGGGCGATGGTGGCCTCGAGCCGCGCGGCGTAGTCCCATCCCTCGTGGAAGGTCTCGAAGATATGTCGCAGGTGCTGCTCGGTCAGCCCGTAGAGATGCGCCACCACGGCGTCGAGTTCGTGGATGAGATCGTCCTTCTCGTCGCCGGGCAGAGGCCCGCACTCAACGCCCACGGCCGCGGCCCACTTCTTGAACCGCCTGTCCTGGGCGGCCAGCCGGCCGGCGATCGCGACGGCCCGCTTCCACAGAGGATCTTCCCTTGAGGGCCGGGGGATAGGCAGCGGGTTGAAGACGTGGAAGTTCAGGTGGATCTCGACAAACCGTCGGGCGTACCAGTCGAGCGGAATCGAGCAAAGTACGCCGAGCAGATAGGCCTGTTCTCGCTCGTCGCCGCCTGGCCAGAGAAGATACGGTGCCGTGTTCGTCAGGAAGACGGTGGGCGGGACGAGGGCGGCGCGAACCGTCCTTGTGTCCGTGCTCCTCGCCACATCCCTGAATGCGATTCGGGCATGCCGGCACGGCAGCGTCCTCGGGTCTCCCACCCATTTCTCCGGGAACTCGCCGAACGCCAACCGCGCCAGCCGCGCGCTGCGGGAGCGACGCTCCTGGAGGGCCCGCGTCACCTTCTCCGGGTCGGCCCAGGCGTAGTACGACCCTGTGTCGGCCACCCAGATGTCGAACGACTCGCCCTTGAAGACCGGCCAGTAGCCGGCGGGCGGTTTGTCTGCCAGCTTCATGAGACGCTTGTCGTTGGTGGCGTGCAACTCGGCGTGCGGCCTGGCGCGCCAGGATGACCCGTCATCGAGGTCTAGCCGCGGCGCCTTCCTCAACTGCGCGAACACCTCGACCGACTCCTCGGAGGGAAGCAGCGGGAGGGCCGCGGTGTCGGTCCACGTGAAGACTTCCCTCACCGGGAATCTCGCCGGCTCGCGGCGCGCGCCCACGTGATACCTCTCCAGGCTGCGGTACGGTCCCTGGAGCGGAATGGTCTCCGTAGAGGTAATGTCGGCGTGCTCCAGTGTAGTCAAACCGATGGTGTAGCGGTGCTCGGTGTCGTCGAAGACCCCCCCGCCGCTGTTGAGCAGGAAGGTGAGGTCCCGTATCCTTCCGGTCCGAAAGACGGTCTTCCTGAACTCGCCGCTGCCTTTGGTGCAGAACGCCGATCTCGGCAGCACAACGCCGATGCGGCCTTCATCCCCACCTGTCAACTGCCAAAACCGCCATGTGAACGCCTTGTAGACGTCTGGATCGCCAGTCCCCATCCCCGGGAAGGGGCCGCTCGTCAGCACGCTCCGCAGCAAGTCGGCCTTCTGAAGTTCGCGCTGGTACGCCGCCACCAGGTCGGGACGCTCCCTCCGGAGCCACCGCTTCTCGGCCTCCTGAGCAGCCTGGCTCAGCGCGTGCAGACCGGGAAAGTGCCGGGTCCAGAACCGGTCTTCCTCGGCGGTCGCTTCCTCCCATGGCGGGTTCCCGATGATAACGTCGAACCCTGACCGCTCCCGCAGGAACACACCGGGAAAGGCAATCGGGAAGTGAAGCGGCGGTATGGCTTCGAGCGTCTTCCGGGCTTTCTTGTGCGCGCCCGACTTCGCCATGCACGGTAGATCCTCCACCCAGTGGCTCGCGTGCTGCGCGACTTCGCGCTCGAGTTCTTCGTCCAGCCGGGCCGCAGTCAACACATCGAAGAGCGCGGCGGCCGGGGCCACGGCCTCGCGGGCCTCCTTCACTGCTTCCCTGGCCCGTGCGATCTCGGCAGCGGTCGCGTCCGAGAAGCGCGCCAGGCGGGCGATCGCCTTCCGGGCCGAGCCGATGAGCCGGTCGGCGGACAGGGCGAACAGCGCTCCCAGGGTACCCATCTCCCGGAGCACGTCCTCGGCTTCCTCGACCGTCGCGATACCCACCAGCGAGTTCCCGACGACCAGGTTGTGGTCGAGGAACGAGAGTGGCAGCCCTGGCACGAAGGTGTGGATCCACAGCGAGAGCTTCGCCAGTTCGACGGCCAGCGGGTTGAGGTCCACGCCGTAGATGCAACGCCGCGCGATCTGGCGGCGGAGGAGCTGTGTATCCTCGATCTCTACGCCCATGCCCACGCCGGCGAGGGCCTTCTGCGCTTCTGCCCGGAGCCGCGCCAGTTCGGCCGACACCTCCGGCAGCGTCCGGCGCGCAAGATAGCCGCCCAGGCTCCGCTCCATGCGGTCAACCGCGGCCACGAGGAAGTGGCCCGAGCCCATGGCGATGTCGGCCACCCGGAAGTCGAAGAAGGCCTCGCCGGCGGCCCGCTCGTCCAGGGCGTCGAGCCGCGCCAGATGGTCGGCCAGCGCCGGTTCGAGCGCGTGGTCCAGCAGGTGTTCCACGGCGAACTGCTTGGTGAAGAACGAGCCGGTGGTCTTGCGCGCGCCCGATGCGGTGTGGAGATACACACTGCCTTTTCGGACCGCGACAGGTTCGCCCGCCTTCCGGATCGGCCGGTACTCGCCCGACGCGGCGAGGGTGAGGTCCATCTCGGCGACGGAGAGCTCGTTCTCCAGCAGGCCCTCGTAGATGGTGCCGAACTCCCGGACGCCCAAACTCCTGAAGTCCACCGGGCCCCGGCCTTCTTCAGTCTGGTCGAGCAGCAACTCGGCCAGCACCGGGCCCAGCACCGTGTTGTCCAGGGAGAGGGAATCGAGAGTAGCGCCGATCGCAGAGATGTCCGGGGCCGACGAGAACAGGCCGCCGTGGTACTCGGGCACACCCCACTCGCGCATGCCCCTGTCCACGGCGTGGAAGAGGCGCGCCACTTCCTCCCAGTGAGTGGCGCCCTCACTGAAGCCCTTCCGTGATTCGGTGATCGTCAGGAGTTCGCGGGCCTTCTCCTTGAGCGAGCGTCGCCGGTACAGGTCGTTGGTGCGGTACGGCAGCAGGCCCTTGTCTTCGGCGTAAGCGACGAAGAGCAGACGGAACAGCAGCATGAGCGCCATCTGGTAGGTCGTCGCAAGGTCGTTCACCGACGGCGACCGGATCCGCCTGGCTGCCATGAGGCCCGTGGCGAGATCCGGGATCACACTGGCGTGGATCCGCTCGCGCAGTCGCCTGCCGAGGTCGGCCGCGTAGTCCTTCGAGTGCTCGAAGATCTGCTCGACCGTACCGCCGTCTCGCAGGGCGTCCGCGGAGAAGAGCAGCCAGAGATACCCAGATTGCGTGCCCGCGAGCAGATCCAGACGGACCTCGACGAACGTCTCGGTCCTGCCCCTCCGGCCAGTGCCCACGCCGGTTCCTGTCGGGTAGAGCCGGAGCGTCGGGCCGGCGGACACGAGGACGTAGCGCACTCGTTCCTCATCAGCCTTCGCCATGGCGTAGGCAATGGGGGAGACGCCGGAGAACAGGGGGCCGGCCGCATCCGGGGTCTCGCCGCGCTCCAGCAGCAGTGCGACGGCGACCTTCGTACCCGCGGCCTTCAGGATGGAGATCGCGCCGGGGTGATGGTCCACCGCAAACCCAAGGGCCGTCAGCAGATCGCGGCCGCGCTTGTCCACAACCGCAGAGCCCCTGGCGGTCGAGGTGGCCCAGTCGGTCCTCTTCGGCACTCCCGCGTGGAGCTCGTGTGTGGCGAAGAATCCTTCGTTGTGAAGGCCCAGAACAGGCAACTCGAGGTCCGGAAGGACGGACAGAAGGAACCGAAGGGCCGCGTGCCGGTCGGGCTCATCGAGGGCGGAGGCGCAGATGCGCTCGACCTGGGCCGGGTCGAGGTCGTGGACGACCGGCGGCTGGTCCCCTGACGGGCCGCACAGGGCCACGGATCCAAAGGAGGGCGCTTCCGTGCTGACCGGGCCTGCCTGGCCGCGGTCGTGGAGCACCACCAGCAGGAGCGGCGTGGCCCTACCGGCGAGGCGCGCCTTCCATACCGCGCGGAGGTCGGCGGCGGCGGGACGCCGGTCTGATTCGGTGATCGCTACCTCGATGGCATTGGGGCCGTTCCCGAGCACGAGGCCTTTTGGACGGAGACCTCGAGGCTCCGAGAGGTTGAGGGGACGGTGTTCGCGATCAGCCAGGAAGGCTGTTGGAGCCGTCATGTGCTTAGCGTTCTCCGATGTGGCCGCGGTCCAGACATCACAGGCGCTCCAGAATGCTATGGTACTCCCCGGGGCTCAGACCTATGTCACGCAAGATCTTCCGAAGCAGGGGGCGTACGATCTCCCGGGAGCCGTGGTCCGGAATCACGACGATACGGCCCGAGTCGCTCTTGAAGACGTTGTGGCTGCTTTCGCGCCGGATCCATCGGAAACCCGCCGCCTCGGCGACCTTTGCCAGCTCCCGGTAGGGGACCAGGCGCAGCCTGGTCACGCCGTAACCTCGACGCGCCAAGTCCCTACAAAGTCCGGCAGCGGCTCTTCCGGCTCGGCCACCTTGAGGTAGGCGGTGATGGCTTCGCGCATGTTGGCTTCCAGGGTCGGCAGGTCTGGAGCCTGGGAGTAGCACCCGGGAAGCTCCGCGACCTCGCCCACGAGCCAGTGACTCTCGGGGTCTCGTTCAACGATGATCGTAAAGTACTTCTTCATCGGCCAGCCCCTCCGTGGACAGTCTGCCTCACCTCGATACCTCCTGTCCCCCCATCATGACATATACACGGCACCGAGAGATTGAACGCCAGCGCCAGCGCTGCCTCCTCCGAGAAGGGCACTCTCTCCGCCAGCCGGTCAGTCGTGCGCTCGTCCAGTTGATACCTCTCGCCCATCACCACCGAGAACCACCGCTCCCGGTCACGGACGACACGGTACATCTTCTCGTCCTGCGTAGCCGTCACGAACGGCAGGTACACGTGAATAGGATGGCGGGCGCGCTCGGCCTTGCAGCCGATGCGGTCCACCCGGCCTGTGCGCTGCTCGATGGAGCTGGGGTTCCACGAGAGGTCATGGTGGATCACGAACCGGCAGTCAAGGTGCAGGTCCACCCCCTCGGCCAGGACGCTGCTGGCGATCAGGATCTCGGGGAAGAACGGAGTGTTGAATGCCAGCAGCAGCCTGCGGCGGACCTCGTCCCTCACCTCGCCGTTCGCCAGGCGCACGTTGGGCAGGTATCGGACGTCGTCGCTGGCGTCGGCCAGGTCACCTTTCTCGCGGCGGAACGTGCCGGTCTGGATCAGCGACAGCGCCGTCAGGTACTCCTCCCGCTCCTCGGGCACGCACCGGTTGGCAAGGAAGTCGCAGAATCGCTCAACTCGCTGCCGGAGGGTCAGCCCGGAGCCGTCGGCCTGGTCAAAAGCGGTCGCGAGCGCCGCGATCGGGTCATCGGTCCCAAGGGGGAAGAAGCGCACCAGGAACGATGGGGTCCTCAGGAACCGGAGGGCGACGTCCGTCACGCGCTCCTGGTCCTCCCCCGCGAGGTTGGACTGGTACACGATGTCCCAAAGGAGCGCGAGGGCCTGACCGCGCAGGCGCCTGTCGGTATCGAAGAACTGGTCGGAGAGCCGCCCCATCTCCTCCCGGGCGGCCTCGGGATCGCCAACGCGCAGCAGGGCCGCCGCGCGGCTGAGGAGGTCCTGCTCCAACCGCCGGGAGACATACCGACGGAGCGCCCTGCCGGTGGCGCGGTAGTGGCAGAAGATCAGGCTCTTCTCGCCTTCCCACCATAGTCTGAGCGCCCGTTCGATGGTCGCGAAGACCTTGGGGTGCCGGGCGCGGATCTCTTCCCCCTGCTCTGGCAGGATGCTGTCCAGGTGTTCGAGGTACCAGGCGACCTCCGGATCCTCTGCGGCGGCGGGGGTGAGGTCGCCGTCGTCATCGTCCAGTGGGGCCTTGTCACCGCGCGTCTCCAGATAGGCCTCATAGGACGACGCCAGACCCTCGGCAAACAGGGCGCGGCGAACGGCCCTGCCGGCCGACGCGGACCGGCTGGCAACAACAACCTGGGCCCTGGCCGCCATGAGGAACGGGAGAAGGGCCTCACCTTCCACCTCCAGGCCAGGCTCACCCGGCTGGGGTTCGTTGCTCAGAATGCTGGCTCCAATCAGGAGGTGCCGCCGGTTTGGAGGAACGGGCTCCGGCCCTGGAGGCAGGTGCCTCGGCTTGAGGTGGCGGATCACCCACGGACGCAGCAGGCTCTCCGCAGAACGCATGGCCTCATGGCACTGCCGGTAGCGCGCGAGGACTTCGCCGGCTATCCCCTCGTCCCCGCCTGGTTCATCTGCGCGGGCGACACCGATCTCCGTCGCCATTGCCCGGAGATGCGGCCACCACTCCTCGGGGCTCGCGGGCCGATCGCCGTCCACCGTGACGTGGGAGAGCTTGAGACGCCCCCATGCCCTCTCCAGCCTCAGCGCCGACATCTGGGCGTCGTTGAGGCTGTGTTCCAGATCGCCAACCGCCTGGGCGAACCCGCCCTTCCCCATCGGCGGAGCATCTTCAGAGTCCCATGCGATGCCCTCGAATCGCCGGATCACGCTGATCAGTTCGTGGTGTCCCAACTGGAAAGGCGTGGCGGTGAGAAACAGCATCCTGGTGAAGACGCCGGCCAACGGGCCCCTGCTTACAGCGTCGGAATCCTCCGCAGCGCCTTCCTCGATGAACAGCGACGTCAGCCTCGTCACGTTCTTGAGGTGGTGCGCCTCGTCGAAGACGAGCAGGGGTGAACGGAAGTGGGTCTTCCTCAGCCACTCCTTCCACAACTCCGCCAGGGCCTCGCCCAGGGCCTGGCGGGCCTCCTGGAGTCTCGCCCGGACGTGTGCGGACTCGCGAAGCGGCAGTTTCTCTAGGGCCTTCAGAACTGGGGCGGGGTCGAGCGCCTCCATGGCCTCGATCAGCGCTGCGGGCACGGGGTCGTCTGCCGCTGCCTCCTCCAGGCCGGCCGACCGGAGCAGCCGGCGCCACTGGTCGGGGGGATGCTGCAGGAGCCTGTCCCACAACCTCGGGGCCCGGTGGTCCACCCACTGCGATCGGAGCAGCCGCCCTGCGAATCTAGGCAGCGCCCTTCGGACATGCTCCAGGGTGGTGCGCCGAAGCAGGGCTCGACGGATCAGCGCCAGTTTGACCCACTCGTCGGTCAGCGACCTGTTCAGGGCACCGTGGGTCAGAAAGACAATCGCCGTTCGGCGATCAGGGGGATCGTCGAGGAGCTTCATGAAGGCGACGCCTGTGTCGGCGCTGGCAACCTCTAGCGATCGCCTCGCCTCACCGCGCAGGCAGTGCTCTTTGAACAC
>DYHL01000123.1 GCA_020724185.1 Candidatus Nitrosymbiomonas sp.
GCGGGGCCGCTTCGTTGGGGGACGCCAACGACCAAGAGAGCCTGGTCAGTGAGATGGTTGGCCGCGACAGGCCGATGCGCGTGAACGAACGCCTGGGCACCAAGCCACGCGTCTACTACATCGGCGCCGCGGGCCGGGCTACGATGCCGACGCCCAGCACCGAAGCCTGCAAAGCCTGCCACGGGCAGTAGGGGAGAGAGGGATGTTGAAGAAGACACAGCGAACCGATCAAGTCCAGCGCTCCCTGACCAGGCGCGGCCTGATGAGCACCGCGGCCCTGCTGGGCGGCACAGCGCTCTACCAGCGCATCCAGAACACCCTGCTGACCGCCTCCCCGGCCGAGGCCGCCGAGGCGGTCCCCTATTCGATCAGCCGGCCCGAGAACACGCTGTACACCGTCTGCCTGCAGTGCAACCTGGGCTGCGGGATCAAGGTGCGGCGGATCAAGGACGTCGTGGTCAAGATTGACGGGAACCCCTTGAGCCCGTGGACGATGAACCCGCACCTCCCGTATGCCACGCCGATCGCGGAGGCGGCGACGATTGACGGCGCAATCTGTCCCAAGGGGCAGGCAGGCATCCAGACGGCGTACGATCCCTACCGGCTACGCGCGGTGCTCAAGCGCGCCGGGCCGCGCGGGTCGGGGAAGTGGAAGACCATCAGCTTCGAGCAGGCGATCAATGAAATCGTCAACGGCGGCCGCCTGTTCGCCGATATTCCCGGCGAGGAGAACCGCCACGTCGAGGGCTTCAAGGACCTCTGGGCGCTGCGCGATCCGGCGCTCGCCCGCACCATGGCAGCTGACGTGGCCGCCATCCGCGCGAAGCGGATGACCGTGGCGGAGTTCAAGCGCAAGCACGCGGCCAGCCTGCAAGTGCTGATCAACCCTGACCATCCCGACCTGGGCCCCAAGAACAACCAGATCGTGTACGTTCGGGGCCGCGAGAAGGGCGGCCGAGGCGACCTGGTCGGCCGGCTCTTCACCGACGCGCTGGGTACCGTCAACCGACACGGGCACACCACGGTGTGCCAGGGATCGCTGTACTTCGCCGGCATGGCGATGAGCGACCAGTACAGCGGCGGCCGGTGGTCCGGCGGCCGCAAGTGGTACTGGCAGGCTGACCTGGAGAGCGCCGAGTTCGTGCTCTTCGTCGGCTCTAACGTCCTCGAAGGCGGTTACGGCCCGCCCCTGCGCGCGGGCAAGGTCACCGGCGGCATCGCCTCGGGCAAGATGAAGATCGCGGTGCTGGACCCGCGCTTCTCGCCGCTTGCGGCCAAGGCCTGGAAGTGGCTGCCCACCATCCCCGGAACCGATACTGCGGTGGCGATGGCCATGATGCGCTGGATCATCGAGGAGCGGCGCTACGACGCCCGCTACCTGGCCAACGCCAACCGGGCGGCCGCGACCGCGGACGGCGAGCCCACCTGGAGCAACGCGCCCTGGCTGGTGAAGGTCGAGCGGGGCAAGCCGGGCCGCTTCCTGCGGGCGGCGGAGATCGGGCTGTCGGATCGCGACCTATTTGTGGTACTCAAGGACGGTCGGCCGGTCGCGGTCGACCCCTACGACACCCGCACGGCCGTAGAGGGCGATCTGTTCGTGGACGCGATGGTCGGCCAGTTCCACGTTAAGAGCGCCTTCCAGTTGCTTTCCGAGGAGACGCGCAAGCGGACCATCTCTGCCTGGGCGGCGCTGGCGGGCGTGAAGACCGAAGACGTCGTGGAACTGGCGAAGGAGTTCGTCTCCCACGGCAAGCGCGCGGTTGCGGACGTGCACCGTGGGGTGAGCCAGCACACCAACGGTTTCTACAACAGCCTGGCCTGGTTCAACCTGAACATGCTGGTCGGCAACTACGACTGGCGCGGCGGCTCGGCCTGGGGGCGGGCGTTCGACCAGACCGGGAGCGCGGCCGGGGCGCCTTTCAACGTGCGAGCGCTGCACCCCAACCGCGCGACGCCGTTTGGGGTCAGCATCATTCGCCACGAAACTACCTACGAGGAGTCCACGCTGTTCCAAGGGTACCCGGCGAAGCGGCCGTGGTTCCCGCTGGCGAGCGACATCTACCAGGAGGTCGTCCCCTCGGCAGGCGACGCCTACCCTTACCCGGTCAAGATACTCTACCTGCACATGGGCTCTCCGGTCTACGCGCTCCCGGCCGGCCACACCAACATCGAGATCCTGTCCGATGTCAACAAGATCCCGCTGTTCATCGCCACCGACATCATCGTAGGCACTTCCACGATGTACGCCGACTACATCTTCCCTGACCTGACCTACCTGGAGCGGTGGGAGTTCCAGGGGACCCACCCGAACGTGCTGCCCCGAGTGCAGCCGATCTTCAGCCCGGTGATTCCTCCGCTGACCCGGCTGGTGAAGGTCTTCGGGCAGGAGATCCCGCTCTCGCACGAGGCGCTGATGATGGGCATCGCGGAGAAGCTAGGCCTGTCGGGCTTCGGCCCCGGCGGCTTTAGCCCAGGGGTGGATTTCCTACGGCCCGACGACCTCTACGTCAGGCTGGCGGCGAACGTGGCGTTTGGCGCCCGGGCCGGCGACGAGGTGCCCGACGCCTCTCTCGAAGAGGAACGCCTGTTCCTGGCCAGCCGCGCCCACCTGCCCAGGTCGGTATTCGACCCCGAGCGTTGGAAGGCGATCCTGGGCGAGCGCTGGTGGCGCAAGATGGTCTACGTGCTCAACCGGGGCGGCCGGTTCGACGACTACGAACGGGCCTTCGACGGCGAGAAGCTACGGGGACACTACGGCACGCTGGTCAACATGTACATGGAGAAGGTCGCCACAACCATCAACTCGATGACCGGGCAGACACTCCCGGGCCTGGCCACATACCTGCCCATTGCCGACAGCCTCGGCCGGCCGATCCGCGACGAGGCGAAGGGCTATGATCTCCACCTGATCACCAACCGCACGATGCGGCAGACCAAGAGCCGCACCATCACCAACTACTGGCTGAGCGCTATCGAGCCCGAGAACTTCGTGGTGATGAACCCGAAGGACGCCGAGAGGCGTGGGCTGAAGGACGGCGACGCGGTCAGGATCGTCTCGGCCACCAACCCCGAAGGCGCGGTGGACCTTAAGAACGGCACCAAAAAGCCGATGGTTGGCAAGCTTCAGGTGAAGGAGGGGATCCGGCCTGGCGTGGTGACCTTCTCGCTGGGCTACGGGCACTGGGCCACCGGGGCGGCCGACGTTGTGATCAACGACCGGCGGATAAAGGGCGATCCCCGCCGGGCGACCGGGATTCACGCCAACGCCGCGTTCCGAACCGACCCGCACATGCCCAACACCTGCCTCTCGGACATCGTTGGGGCGAGCGCCGTGTTCTACGACACGAAGGTGAAAGTAGTGCCTGCCTAGGTAAGCGACGGGGGGAACGAGGACGGGGCCGGGGCGTGCGCCCCGGCCCTCGCCTAACAAAGGTATTCCGGGTGTCAAGGGGGAAGTCATAAAGGACTAGTTCTTTTGGAGGGTGCGGGGTGGTTCGACAGCCGCTACGTGTCACCCGGAGATCGCTGGCCGACCTCCTGCTCGCCGCCGGCCTGGCGGGCCTGGCCGGTACCGTGCTGTATCCGCTGGTCCGCTACCTGATCCCCCCAAAGGTCAAGGAGGTCACCGCCGGCAGCATAGTGGCGGCTAAGGTCGGCGACCTCCCACCGAACTCAGGCAAGATCCTTCTCTTCGGCGGCAAGCCTGCCATCCTGGTGCACACCTCCCAGGGGACGTACAAGGCCTTCACCGCGGTATGCACGCACCTGGCCTGTACGGTGCAGTACCGGCCGGACTTCGGGCACATCTGGTGCGCCTGTCACGACGGCCACTTCGACCTCAATGGACAGGTCATCGGCGGCCCACCTCCACGGCCCCTCGCAGAGTTCACCGTGACCGTCAAGGGCACCGAGATCGTGGTAACCCGGCCGGCGTAGGCGGGCAATGGGGATTGGTGCCTGGCTCGAGGACCGGCTCAGGTGGCGCGCCGCTGACGCATTCCTGCGCCATAAGACCGTGCCGGTCACCCGGCACGGGTATGTGTACTACTTCGGCGGCATTACCCTCTTCTTGTTCCTGGTCCAGGTCGTTACAGGGCTGCTGCTCCTGATGTACTACCGTCCCACCGCCGACGCGGCGCATGAGAGCGTGCGGTTCATCATGGCCAGGGTGCAGTTCGGGTGGCTGGTCCGGTCGGTGCACAGTTGGACCGCCAACCTCATGGTCTTCTGGGCGTTTGCCCACATGTTTGGTGCGTTCTTCGTCCGGGCGTATCGGCGCCCCAGGGAGATGACCTGGATCTCGGGCGCGCTGCTCCTGTTCATCACGCTGGCGTTCGGCTTCACCGGCTACCTGCTACCGTGGAACACGCTGGCCTACTTCGCCACCAAGGTCGGGACGGAGATCGTAGGGGCGGTGCCGCTGATTGGTCATCCCCTGCTGGTCCTGTTGCGTGGAGGGGAGGACGTCACCGAGGCCACGTTGAGCCGCTTCTTCGGAATTCATGTCGCGATCCTGCCGGCGCTCACGACCATGGTGCTGGGCCTGCATCTGTTCCTGGTGCAGTTGCACGGGATGAGCCGGCCCGACGCGCGCGGGCCTGCGCGGTCGATGGCGTTTGTGCCTGCCTTCGTATTGCGCGAGGCGATGGTGTGGCTCCTGATCACCGGCGTCCTGGTCACCCTGGCGGTGCTGCTGCCGTGGCCCGTGGGCGAGAAGGCCGATCCCCTGGCGTCGGCGCCGGCCGGGATCAGGCCCGAGTGGTACTTCGTCTTCATGTTCCACACGCTGAAACTGATCCCGTCGCACGTGCTAGGCCTGGAGGGCGAGCAGCTCGGCGTCATCGCATTCATGCTCGCGGCAGCGGTGGTGCTGGCTGTGCCGCTGCTGGTTCGGGATGATGGGGCCGGTCGCGCGAGCCGGGTGGCCGCCGCGGTCGGCGCCTTCGGCGCGCTGTACATGATCGGCATGACGATCCTGGGATACCTGAGGCCGTAGATGCCGGATCGCGCTCGATGGTGCGTCATCACCGCGGTCGCCGGGTTGCTCTGGTTCTTCTCCACCGGGCTGGCCGCTGCGGCGCCGGCGCCGCAGACCGTGCCTGAGCCGCCGTCCGATGGTTGTATCACCTGCCACCGTAACCTGGGCGGCCGTCTCGCCGCACCCGCGTTGAAGATCGCCGACGACATCCACGTCCGTCGCGGGTTCACATGTACCGCCTGTCACGGGGGCGACGCGAAGGCCCCGGGCATGGAGGCCATGGATCCCAAGCGCGGCTTCGTCGGGCGGCCGAAGCCCGCGGACCTGCCTGCGGTGTGCGGCAAGTGCCACAGCAGCCCGGAGATAATGCGCCGGTTCAACCCCCGGATCCCGACCGACGAGGTGGCGCGATTCCAGACCAGCGTGCACGGGCAGAAGCTGAGCGCTGGCGACCAACGGGTGGCCACGTGCACCAGTTGTCACGGCGTACATCCCATTCTGGCTGTGACCGACAGCCGGTCGCCGGTCTTTCCGAGCAGCGTGCCCGCGACCTGCGCACGCTGCCACGCCGACGCCGCCTACATGAAGCCCTACGGCATCCCGATCACGCAGTACGCGGAGTACAAGACCAGCGTGCACGGCGAGGCGCTGCTCGGGCGGGGCAGCAAGCAGGCCCCCGCCTGCAACGACTGCCACGGCAACCACGGTGCGGTGCCGCCGGGTGTTGACTCGGTGGCCAACGTCTGCGCGCAGTGCCACGGTTCGCAGCGGGACCTGTTCACCCGCAGCCCGCACAGGGCCGCTTTTGAGAGTATGGGCCTGCCGCAGTGCACGGCATGCCACGGCAACCACCAGATCAGCAGGCCCTCTGATGAGATGGTCGGGACAAGCCCCCCGGCGGTGTGCGCTCAGTGCCACCAGGCAGACAGCAAGGGCGGGGTAGCCGCGAAGGTCATTCGCACGGCGCTGGAGGACCTCAAGCAGAGCACGGCGGCCGCCGGGGATCTCGTCGCCCGCGCAGAGAACGCGGGCATGGACATGAGCGACGCCAAGCTTCCCCTGAGCGACGCGCGGACGCAGCTCATCCTCGCGCGCAACCTGGCGCACGGCCTGTCATTGCGCGAGGTACAGTCCGCCACCTCCGAGGGCGTCGGTCTCAGCCGCAAGGCCGCCGATCTGGGTCGGGCCGGGCTCGCCGAGATCGAGTTCAGGCGACGGGGCTTGGTAGCGGCTCTTGTGGTCATCGCCGTGCTGTCGCTGGGTCTCTACCTCAAGACCCGAACCACACCAGGACCGTGACAGGGCACGCAGGCTCGCTGGTCAGACGATTGATTCCACCGTGCGCGGTCGTCGCGCAGACTGGAGGCTAACGATGCAGCGGTTCCGCCAACGGGCGGGTGTCTTTATGGTGATCGTAGTGGTGGTGACGCTCGCCTTTGCCGCGTCGCCCCCGGGCGGGGCGCTCAGACCGGCTGATGCCCAGGCGCCACCCACGATCAGGGCTGCCGGGCTGTTCTCGTTTCCAGGCGACTGGTCGAAGAGCCCTGAGGCCATCGTTACCGTGTTCTCTCCTGGCCAGATCTCGTGGCAGTTCCTCACCAGTGCATCGCATCAGGGCAGCAAGGAAGTCCTCAGTGGGGTCGCCTGCCAGACCTGCCACCAGGGTCAGGAGAAGGCCCTCGGCGAGAAACTCGTCAAGGCCGGGCGCCTGGAACCCAACCCGGTCATCGGCAAGCGCGGCTCAGTTGACGTGTCGGTCCGCGCCGCTTTCGACGACCAGTACCTCTACCTGCGGTTCGAATGGCGGGCGCCGCGGCCTGGGGCCAGCCATCTGCTGTGGCGCTTCGATGGGACACGGTGGGTTGAGTGGGGGGGCGAGAAACCCGAGGCCACCAAGGAGAAGATCCCACCCAGCTACGAGGATCGGCTCGCGCTGATGCTCACCGAGCGCAACGTGCCGGCGGCTGACGGCGCGCAGACAGGGTTCAACCAGGCCGGGTGCTTCATCGCCTGTCACACCAGCATGGAGAATATGCCTGCCAATGTCGCAGGGGATCGTGTGCGGACCCACCCGTACTTCGGCGGTGTGCTCAGAGCCTCGGATATGCGCCACTACCTCCTCATCACCAGGACCGTGGCCGATGAGACCGGAGGGTGGGACAAGGTCAAGACGCCAATCGAGCTCGACCGGCTGAGGGCCGAGGGCTCCTTCCTCGACCTGTGGC
Source organism: Candidatus Nitrosymbiomonas sp. (assembly GCA_020724185.1). Taxonomy (GTDB): domain Bacteria; phylum Sysuimicrobiota; class Sysuimicrobiia; order Sysuimicrobiales; family Humicultoraceae; genus VGFA01. The sequence goes on from DYHL01000123.1 coordinate 7,204, forward strand.
AGTGGCGAGCTTATCGGTCAAGCCCGATCGGGTACGCCGGCGACGACTATGTGCTGGAGTACCGGCTCTCCGACGGAGGTCGAAGCCCATTCACGACCCCGGCGCGTCCCTCGTTCATGTACGACCAGGCCCGGATGGGGTTCAGGGCGACCCCTGAAGCCCGCTTCAACGAGCTACTGCCACAACTCCCGCTGGTGATGGACCGCAACGCGGTGCCGCTTGACCCCGCGGTCCGGTTTGCGGCCGGGGATATCCTCCCACGGAACATCCTGCGGACGCCGGACGGTAGCAGCGCGGACATCATGGCCAACGGGTCATGGGAGGGCGGCAGGTGGGTCGTCGAGCTTCGCCGCAAGCTCACCACCGGGAACCCTGAGGACAAGCCGTTCGGGTCCGGCCGGGTTGTCCGGTTCAGCCTTGCGCTGTTTGATGACCACGTGGGGAACCGATACCACCAGGTCTCGTTTGTGCAGACACTCGGGTTGGGGGAGAAGACCACCGCGACCGTCCGCGCGGTCAGGGTCGGGCGGTAGTGCTTCCTCGTCGTCGTTCTTTGCGTGCGCCATGAGGGAGAGGCCGG
>DYHL01000124.1 GCA_020724185.1 Candidatus Nitrosymbiomonas sp.
ACGGAGATCTACTCTCACGGCAGGTGCGCCCCGCTAAACATGCCCATTATAGGGACCTGGTTTTTGGGGTGTCAATCAACGCCGTCGCCCGGATCGCCGGATACGCCCGCCAATCACGCCCGCCGGTCGCGCCCGCCGGTCGCGCGCAGCACTTCCTGTCCCCGGCGGATTGCGGCCAGGGTCTTCTCCATCTCCGCTTCCAGACGCGCCAGCACCGTGGCGGCATACTCGTCCGCCCCACGCCGGATACGGTCGGCTTCGCGCTTTGCCTCTTCGATCGCAACGTGGCCTTCTGGGGCCCGGCCGTGGGCTGCTCCGGCCTCGGCCAGCGAACGGGCGTGGGCCTGCGCGTCCAGCACGATGCGGCGGGCTTCCTCGCGAGAACGCGCCAGGGCCAGCTCCGCTTCCTCCATGAGGCGGGAGGCCTGATGGAGCTCCCTGGGCAGAGCCGCGCGCGCCATTCGAAACAGGCCCAGGACCTCGTCCTCAATGGCCTGGCGCCGCTCGGCCGGCAGACGCGCCAGGTGACGCCGCAGCACGCTCTCGGCCCGATCGAGCAGTTCCAGCACGGTCTCCACGGGCTACCCTTCCCTGGGCCACCGGACCCGCAGTCGCGCGGCAACCGCCGGGGGCACGAGCCCGCCGACATCACCGCCCAACGCCGCCACCTCGCGGATGAGCGCCGACGAAACGAAGGCGAACTCGGGATCGGCAATGAACAGCAGGGTGTCCAGTTCAGGGGTGAGCCGGCGGTTCATCGCTGACTGCTTGAGCTCGTAGTCGAAGTCCCCCACCGCGCGCAACCCCTTGATCAAACAGGACGCGCCACGCGCGCGTGCGAAGTCCACGGTCAGCCCGTCGTTGGCCGCCACATCGACCGACGGGATCCCTGCGACCGCCTCCCGCAGCATTGCCACGCGGTCCTCGAGCGGGAAGGCGCCCAGGCCCTTCTCAATGTTCGCCGCGACAGCCACGATGACCCGGTCGAAGAGGCGGACGGCCCTACGGATGATCTCAATGTGCCCGTAGTGAACAGGGTCGAAACTCCCAGGGTAGACGGCAGTACGCACGCCGGCTCCTTTCTCCCGCTAGGAGCGGGGCCCATCGCTCGTGCGAATGAACCACAGCGCGGTCTCGCCGTACCGCACCTCCCGCGCCATCTCCTGACCCGGGGGCAGGACAGGTCTGTCCCGCCAGTGGCCTTCTGCCACGACCAACCCTCCGGGGGCCAGGACCCGGGAGTTGGCGATCGCGGCCAGGGACCGCGTGATCAATCCCATCCCGTACGGCGGGTCCAGGAGCACCAGGTCGAACACCTCGCCCGCGCGGGCCAGGCGGCCTGCCGCATCAACCGCGTCCTCGCGCAGCACTGCCGCGCGATGCTCCAGCCCCTGGCGCCTAAGGTGCTCGCGGAGCGCCCGCACGTGCGCCGCGTCGCGTTCCACGAAGACTGCCCGGCGCGCCCCCCTCAGAAGGGCTTCTATGCCGAGCGCCCCGGTCCCCGCGAACAGGTCAAGAACGGCACGCCCGACCACCCACTCCCCCAGGGAATCATACAGCCCGGTTCGCACGCGCGCGGCGGTGGGGCGCAACCGGTCACGCGTCACCGCCCGGGGGGACGACGCAGCAGGGCGGCGTCGAGGACTCACAGCGGTCAGCCCACCGAGGCCAGGCCTGCGCGCGCTGCCATGTGACGTCGCGCTGCCTCACCCAGTCCCTGCGCCCCAGGAGAGACTAGATCGGGATCCTCGCGCAGTAGCGCCTCCGCCTCACTCCGAGCTTCCTCCAGCAGGGGGAGATCTCCTATCAGGTCTGCCACCCGGAGCCCACCCAGGCCGTGCTGGCGGACGCCTAGAACCTCCCCAGGCCCGCGCAGATTGAGGTCCTCCTGGGCGATCCGGAACCCGTCGTTGGTGGACCGCATGACCTCGAGACGGCGCTGACCTACCTCTGTCGCCGGGTCGGCGATCAGCACGCAGTAGGAGCGCGCTGGGCCGCGGCCGACCCGGCCGCGCAGCTGGTGGAGCTGGGCCAGCCCGTATCGGTCCGCGTCCTCGATGATCATGATCGAGGCGTTGGGAATGTCAATCCCCACCTCGATCACGGTGGTAGCCACCAACACGTCAATCGTGCCTGCACGGAGCGCCTCCATCCGCTCCTCCCGCTGGGAAGGGGAAAGGCGGCCGTGCAACACGTCCAGCCGTATGCCGGCAAGCGGCCCTGCCGCCAGCTCGCGTGCCAGCTCGACGGCCGATCGCGCCGCCACGGCCTCGGACTCCTCGATCAGCGGGCACACCACGAAGGCCTGCCGGCCCTCGGCCACCTGATCGCGAACGAAGGCGTATACCGCGGACCTGGAGGCGGTGGGCCGCACCAGGGTCCTTATGGGATGGCGGCCGGGCGGCATCTCGTCCAGCACCGAGACATCGAGGTCACCGTAGACCGTGAGCGTCAGGGTACGTGGGATGGGTGTCGCGGTCATCACCAAGATGTCCGGAGCCAGCCCCTTCTGCCGCAGCCGCGACCGCTGCATGACCCCGAACCGGTGCTGCTCGTCCACAACCGCCAGGCCCAACCGTTCGAAGATCACCCCTTCCTCCAGTAGGGCGTGCGTACCCACGATCACGCAGCGGTCGCCGCGTCGCAGCGCGCCCAACGCCGCCCCCCGTTCCGCGGTATCTACGCTGCCGGTCAGCAGGTGTACGTCCACCTCCGTGGGTGCCAGCAGGCGCGACACGGTCAGGAAGTGCTGTCCGGCCAGGATCTCAGTCGGAGCCATCAGCGCTCCCTGGCAGCCGCCCTCAACGCAGGCCAGCAGCGCCGCGGCGGCGACAACGGTCTTCCCGGACCCCACGTCCCCATGCAGGAGCCGGTTCATGGGTACCTTCCCCCGCAGGTCGGCCAGGACTTCGCCGATGACGCGCTGCTGGGCGCCGGTGAGCGCGAACGACAGGGATGTCAGGAGCCGGGACACCGCGCTCTCGAACGGCCCGTATTGCGCGCGCCTGGGAGTCAGGTGCAGCGCGCGGCGCTGCTGCAGGATACCGAGTTGCAGGACCAGTAGCTCCTCAAAAGCCAGCCGGCGGCGGCCTGCGGCCTGCGCCTGCTCATCATCGGGGAAGTGCGCCGCCCACAGCGCCTGGTGCAGGTCGGGCAGGTACATGCGGCGGCGCAACTCCTCGGGCAGAAGCTCCGGCATTTCGGCCGCGTACCCTGAAAGGGCCGCGCGCACGATCGAGCGCAGCGCCCGCTGCGGCAACCCCTCGGTGGAAGGATAGACGGGCACCAGCCGCCCGACCTGCCAGGGCTCGGCATCCGGCTCCAGCACCTCAACCTCCGGCGACACGAACTGGAGCCCCCTGCCGAGCCGCTCGACCCGTCCGTAGAGACTGATCTGCTGACTGCGGGACAGACGCTGCCCGAGGTAGGGCTGGTTGAACCAGACCGCGTGCGCGGCGCCAGAGGCGTCCACCACGCCGGCCCTGACCAGCGTGGTGCCGCGTCGCGTCCGGATCGTCTGCACGCGCTCGACCCGCACGATGGCCACCTGATAGGCGCCCTCGGTCAGCCGGCCGAGCGGGGTTGGGTTCCGCCGGTCCTCATGACGACGGGGAAGGTGCAGGAGCAGGTCGTGCACAGTGGTGATGCCCAGCCGGGAAAGCAGGGCCGCCCGGGAGGGCCCCACGCCCCGCAGGTACTGCACGGGGCTGTGCGGATCCCCCCGGCGCGCCGATGCGGCGACGGTTGGTGGGCGGGTGGAAGCAACGCGGCGCATGGTCATCGCTCACCGACCTGGGACCGGCCGCAGGTCTGGCTTCATGTTCGTCGCCCCGCAGGGCTCTCCTTGCACGGTTGCGGACCCCCTGGGCCTGTGCTAGAATCCGGCCGTCATCTAGACGCTGGACAACTGCACGCGAACCAGAGAGGTGTGCTATGGCACGACGTTGCGCAGTCTGTGGAAAGGGGCCGGTAGCCGGAGGCAGCTTCAGCCATTCGCACGTGCGAACGCGGCGCCGGTTCCTGCCGAATCTCCAGAAGGTGCGGGTCACGGTAGAAGGGGTCGAAAAGCGGGCTCAGGTCTGCACCTCATGCCTCAAGTCGCGGCGTGCCAGCCGTTCGAGATAGCAGCACCATCCCCAGGCGAACCGGAACCTCGGTGGCACTCACGGCGCTTCCAGAATGCGCCACAGCTCGTCGCGGTCAAGAGGCGCCAGCGCCACGCTCCGGCCCCCGCGGATAACCGTCCGGTCGCATCCCTCCAGGTGCCCGACGACCGTTGCGGCGATGCCCGCCTGCGTCAGCTCCCGGAGAAGCCTGCCGGGGTCGGCGACGGCGATCAGCATGGCGCCGCTTCCGATCAGGCCCATCGGGTCGGCGCCTAGGACCTCGCAGATCTGGCGGGTCTCGGGGAGCACCGGAACCGCGTCGGCTTCCAGCCGGACCCCACATTCAGATGCCTCGGCCAGCTCCCAGACCCCGGTCAGCACCCCGCCCTCGGTCACATCATGCATCGCCGTCGCTCCGCACCTGGCACCTATGCGCCCCTCGGGCACCACGGTTATCAGGTCGAGAAATCCCCGAGCGCGATCAAGCGCAGCCTCGCCTACCAGCGGTCGCAGACGGTCGGCCAGATCCGCGGCCAGGATCGCCGTGCCCTCGATACCCGCCGCTTTGGTTAGGACGACCGCGTCGCCAGGGCGGCCGCCACCAGCGGTCACGAACCCGCCGGATGGGGCACGCCCGATGGCCGTGCTCACCACCAGCGGCCTGGTCAATCCCGGCGTCACCTCGGTATGTCCACCTATGATCTCTGCCCCAACGGTCTGGGCCGCGGCACCGGCTTCGCGCATGATCCTGTCAAGATCCTCCTCTGCGCTGGATGCGGCCAGCAGCAGGGTCAGCAGCAGGCCCACGGGCTCGGCGCCGGATGCGGCCAGGTCATTGCACGCGACGTGCACGGCGAGTCGTCCGAGATGTTCACTCGCGCCCGTAATGGGATCGCTGGTGGCAACACAAACCTCGGCGCCGAAGTCAATGACCGCGCAGTCGCGCCCGATCCCGGCGTGCTCAAGGACGTCGCGCCGGTGCCCCAGAAACGGAAAGACCCGGCTCCGCAGCTCGGTTGGAGAAAGCTTCCCGACCCTCATCGGGGTCGAGCAGGCAGGGCGCGGTCGAAGGCCACCGACGCCGCCAAACCGGCGACGGTCCCCACCGAGACCTGGACAAGGTTGTAGGGCACCTCGGCGAGGGCGGGCAGTATCCCCAGGCCAAGCAGGTAGGCCTGTGTCACGAAGTAGCCCACGACCATGATCAACCCGCCGGCCATCATCCCGAACACCATGGCCGCGATCCGGATCCCGCCCTCAGAGCGCAGAAGCAGCAGCCCTCCAGCCGCAACTCCCAGTAGCACCGCCGCTGCCGCGCGCACGGCGAGGACATCTGCGGCCAGAAGAATCACCGCGGCGATCGCGCCGGCACCCAGGCCGAACCGCCAGACCCCTGGGCTGACCGTCCGCGCCACCAGGCCCACGACCGCGCCTTCCAGTCCTTTGATGACAAGCGTGAACGGCGCGTACTGAGCGTAGCCCAACGAGAGATCGGCCAGGGCCGAGCCGACCCCGCCTGCCAGGGCACCGACCAACGGACCGAACAGCAGCGCCGACGCATAGACCGCGGCCTCGCCCAGATTGAAGAATCCCTTCGTCTGCGGTATGGGGAGAGCGAAGCTCCGCGTGACGACAAAGACAAGCGCCGTCATGACGCCTGAACGGGCGAGATCCCGCGCGTTCACGGTTGTGCTCCCTTGCGGCCTATGCGTGGACCCGGGGGACGATGCTGACCAGGCTGTTGAGCAGCCGGTGACTGACCTCGAGCGCGTGATAGCCGTCCTCTGCGCTCACCCGTGGGCGGGCCTCCCCACGCACGCACGCTATGAAGTGCACGATCTCAGTCCGCAGCGGTTCTTCGCCGTCCAGCGCGATACGCTGGTGCTCGCCGTTGAACCGCCGGACGCTGATCGCCTCGCGAAGATAGTCGAGGTGAACCGTCCGGTCGGACATCGTGACCTCGGTATCCACGGCCTTGACCGCGGCCACGCGGCTGGCGGTCAGCGTTATCCGGCAGCCGCTCTCCATCGTAAGGTGGCCCACCGCCAGGTCCTCGTGGCTGTTGTGAACGCGCACTCCCACGCCGCCTACCTCGGCGACCCGGCCGGGCGCCAGCGAGAGCACGATGTCAATGTCGTGAATCATCAGGTCGAGCACCACGCCTACGTCCATGACCCGGTGCGGATCGTAGGGCCTAACGCGCCGCGCCTGGATGAAGAGCGGATCGGATACGATCTCGTGCATGCGGTGGACTATCGGTTTGAACCGCTCGACGTGCCCCACGAGCATCACCGTGCCGCGGCGATCGTTGAGGGTAACCAGGCGCTCTGCTTCCTCAACGGTCGCGGCCATCGGCTTCTCCAGGAGCACGTGCACGCCGGCATCGAGAAAGTCGCGGGCCACGCGGTAGTGGTGTATCGTCGGGACGACGACGCTGACGGCGTCCACCCGTCCTATCATCTCGCGGTAGTCCGCGTACCCCCTGACCTCGAAGCGATCCACCGCCGCGCGCACTTCCCTGGGGTCAAGATCGGCGACGCCGGCAAGCGCCACACCGGGCAGCGAGGACAGGATGCGGGCGTGGTGCCGTCCCCACTGCCCCAGGCCGACCACGCCGACTCGGATGGGAAGATCGCTCACAGCTGACCCCCGGGAAACGCGCGTACCGCGGAGACTATCCTGTCCAGATCGCCTTCGCTCAATCCCGGATGGACCGGAAGCGAGAGGACCTCGCCGGTAAGGCGCAGGGCGTTCGGGTACGTGCCGTCCAGACCCAGCCGGCGGTACGCCGGGGTCTGCGTGACCAGCGACGGGTAGTACACCCGGGCACCGATCCGCGCACCGGCCAGGTGGGCAATCAGGGCGTCCCGACCCTGGCGGACGCGCACCGTGTACTGGTGGTAGACATGGTGAAAGCCGTCCGGCTCCACTGGCAGGCCCAACCAAGGCAGGCCGCGCAGGCCGTCAGTGAGCCGGCGCGCGTGCTCCCGCCGCTGCTGATTGCGCCCTTCCAGGGCCGAGAGCTGCACAACGCCCATGGCCCCTGCCATCTCGGTCATGCGGAAATTGAACCCGACGACCTCGTAGGCATACTCCGCCTCGCCGCGCGGGTCCACCAGGAGGCGAGTCCGCCGGGCCACGGCCGGGTCGGCGGTGGTCAGCATCCCGCCCTCGCCGGTGGTCATGTTCTTCGTCGGGTAGAAGCTGAAGATCGCGGCGTCCCCAAACGATCCTACTCTCCTACCGCCGGATGCGGCGCCGTGCGCCTGGGCACAGTCCTCGATCAGCAGGGCTCCGTAGCGGTCGGCAAGCGCACGCAGGGTCACGACGTCAGCGGGCAGCCCGTAGAGGTGCACCGCCAGGATGGCACGGACACCACCGCGGCGCAGTTCGTCCTCAACGGCACCGGGATCAAGGTTGCAGGTCCTGGGGTCCACGTCCACGAAGACGGGGCGCGCGCCCGCGTGGATCACGGCGTTGCTGCTGGCCGCGAAAGTGAACGGCGTAGTTACGACACGATCACCCGGACCGATGCCCAGGGCAAGCATCGCGACGTGCAGCGCGGAACTGCCCGACGAAGTAGCCACACCGTGGGGGACGCC
>DYHL01000125.1 GCA_020724185.1 Candidatus Nitrosymbiomonas sp.
CTCCGGGGCAGCGGCTGTGTTCATCGGAGAGGCGCTCACCAGCAGGGGAATGGCTGGGGCGGCGCTCATCCTGGCATCGGTCATCCTGCTTCAGGTCCTGCCCGGGCTCTCGACGAAGCAAGCCTGACCGACCGAAACCTGACTTGCCGAAGATGACGGCGGCTGCCCAAAGAGGGCAGCCGCCGCAGCGCATTCTATCCCGGTTAGGTCGCGCCTAGCTCTTGATGCCCCGCTCCTCGAGCGTACCAGGCAGCAGGTTGTCCAGGATGAGCCCGAAGATCGCGGCCACCGCCATGCCGGTGGATCCGATAATGTTGATCATGTCGGCCAGCCACGGTGCCGCAGCAATAACGACCTTCTTGGCCGCAAACCCGAACTCCGGCACACCGGTGAAGTAGGCCGGCAGGCTCAGGCCCATGAAGAGAGAGAACCCGATAATGAGTAGGTTGCGGTCGCTGCGCAGGTCGCAGCGAGCGACCTGCTGCACGCCGATCGCGGTGATCAGACCGAACAGCGCGCAGTACATGGCCCCAACCACCGGCCCCGGAAGTGTGGATGCCAGCGCCCCGAACTTCCCGAAGACCCCCAGGAAGATCAGAACAAATGCGCCGATGGTGACAACATAGCGGCTGGCGACCCGCGTGATACCGATCAGGCCGATGTTCTCGGAGTAGCTGGTGCTGGAAAACCCGCCGACGATCCCGGTGAAGAAGCAGCCCACGCCCTCGGCGCGGATGCCGCGATTGATCATCTGCTCGCTCGGATCGGGGAGTCGGCTCATGTACGAGACCGAGTGGTAGTCGCCGAAGGATTCGACCATGGACGCGAGATAGCCGGCCAGAATCGCCAGGAAGAACGCCAAACTGAACTTTGGCCAACCCCACGGGAAGATCCAGCCGATCCCCTCACCCCATGGCGGCCGGAACCACGCCGCCTCGCGGACCACCTGCAGGCTCACAAAGGAAGGATGATTCGGACCAAAGGTCCCGGTGGCGCTGAGGAGCCAGGACAGCCCCCAGCCCAGCGCAGCGGCCAACAGGATGAAGACCAAACTGGTCCGGGACAGAAACTGCGAGAACCAGAAGATGCAGATGATCACCAGCGCGGCCATCGGCCAGTACGTCCCGGCCTTGGGAGCACCGACCTTGAACAGGGCAAGGCCGATCAGCATGATCACCGGCCCGATCACCACCGGGCTTATCAGGCGGCGCAGCCTGCCGATCCAGCCGAAGTGGCCTACCGCGGCCTCGACGACGGCGCCGCTCATGATGGCGCCGGCGATGTACTGCATGACGGTGGCCGGACCGGCGCCCTTGTGCGCGCCGATGATGGCGAAGAAGGGACCCAGGAATGAGAACGATACTCCCTGCACAATCGGCAACCGGGATCCCCAGTGAACCTGGAGCAGTGTGACGACGCCTGAGGCGAGCATTACAGCGCCTATGAGGGTGGCGATCTGGGCCTGACTCATGCCCATCGCCGGCCCCAGAAGAAGCGGAACGGAGACCGTGGCCCCAAACATCGTCAGGACGTGCTGGGCGCCGAGGAAGAAGGCTCGACCGAACGGGCGGGGGATGTCGTCAACGCTGTAGATGAGATCCCCTTTTCGCACTTCAGTTGCCATCCATTCGCCTCCCTTCGTGGTCAGAATCCGCCCATTCCGATGCTCTTTCCCACCCCCTTTCCATCAAGAAGTGCCGAAGCCGCGCGTGCCCCCCTCGGTGCGGACCCTCTGGAATCGCCGAACCGTTCGACGCTGCGAGGAAGTTCCCTGCTGGGCTAACGCTCGGCCTCCGGGGATATCTGGTCCTGACGCACGGCGCCCCTGCGCCGCGGCAGCCTGCGCTCCAGCATCTCCAGCGCGTCCGCTACCTCCCCAACCACCACCTCGCGCCAGTAGGCGCCCACGCGGCCGATCTGCCGGTACTTGTAGTAACGCCGGCGCAGCAGCCTGTCCGGGGATTGAGGTCGGAGGGAACCCAGCGCCGCGCGAAGATGCCGGCGCACGGACTCAGCGGCGGCATCGGGATCCTCGTGCGCGCCGCCAGGTGGCTCCGGCACGATCTCGTCAATCACCCCCAGTTTCAGCAGATCGGGCGCCGTCAGCTTGAGGGCGGCAGCGAGGTCCTCGGCCCGCGTGACGTCCCGATAGAGTATGGCGGCGGCGCCCTCGGGCGAGATAACCGAGAAGTACGCGTGCTCCAACATCATCACCCGATCGCCCACCGCCAGTGCCAGCGCGCCGCCGCTGCCGCCCTCGCCGATGACCACCGTCACGACCGGCGTGGGCAGGAGCGCCATCGCCTGTAGGTCATGGGCCAGCGCCTGGGCGATCCCGCGCTGCTCGGCCTCGTACCCTGGATACGCGCCCGGGGTGTCAATCAGGGTCACCAGCGGCAGGCGAAACTTGGCGGCCAGGTTCATGAGACGCAGCGCCTCGCGGTAGCCCTCTGGGTAGGCCATGCCCCGGCGACGAGCGGATGCCTCCTGTGGGGTGGCGCCGCGCTCCTGACCTACAACGACCACGGTCTGACCGTCGAGCTCGCCGAGCCCGCCGACGATTGCAGGGTCGTCGCCGAACTGACGGTCGCCGTGCAGCTCGACGAATCGGGAGAACAGTTTCTGGATGTAGAAGAGCGCGGTCGGGCGATCCGGCCGCCGTGCGACCTGCACGATCTCCCAGGCCGGCCGGTCCGATGCCCGGGCGCTCGCGCGTGCAGGCAGCAGTCCAGCGGCCCGGCGCGCGGGCGGCGGCCGCCGCAGGTGGTGCACCAGGCCCGAGACCGCCTCACGCAAGACGCGCCGGTCAACCAGCATGTCCACCATGCCTCCGGCGAAGAGCCGCTCGGCGCGGTGCGAACCCGGCGGCAGGGTCTCACCGATCGTTGCCTCGATGACGCGCGGCCCGATGAACCCGATCTGCGCTCCGGGCTCAGCGATCAGCACATCGCCCAGAGAAGCGAAGCTCGCGGCCACGCCCCCGAAAGTGGGGTGGGCGAGAACCGAGATGTGGGCCAATCCCGCGGCGTGATGGCGTCCGCGCGCCGCCGCGGTCTTGGCCATCTGCATCAGCGATAGCATCCCTTCCTGCATCCGGGCGCCGCCGCTGGACGTAACCGAAACCACCGGCCAGCGACGCCGGGTGGCAACCTCAAACGCGTCGGCGATCTTCTCGCCCACCACCGAGCCCATCGTCCCGCCGAGAAACGCGAAGTCGAAAACGGCAAGGACCACCGGCAGCCCGTCTATCCGGGCAACGCCGGTCACCACCGCCTCGCGCAGCCCGGTCTGCCTGCGGGCTTCGAGCAGCCGCGCCCGGTAGGCGCGCTGATCCGTGAACTTGAGCGGGTCCACCGACACCAGGCCCCGAGCGAGTTCCTTGAACGACCGCGGGTCGGCCAGGGCCTCGATCCGATCGCGGGCCGGCATGGCAAGGTGCCACCCGCACGAAGGACACATCCAAAGGGCAGACTTCAGCGTGCCGCGGGCGGTCTCGGTCTGACATTCCGGACAGCGTTCGGCTTCAGCCATGGCGCGGCCTCTCCTGTTTGAAGACCTCAGATTGCGCCGGCGCGGCGCATGCCCCGAACCGCTTCGGCGTCGTAGCCAAGTTCTGCCAGGATCGCGTCGGTGTGCTCTCCCAGCACCGGCGGCGGCGAAACGATGCGTCCCGGGGTCGCCGAGAGCTTCACCGGAACGCCGGTCTGCCTGATCCGGCCGGACCGTGGGTGATCCATCTCCACGACCATTGCCCTATGGTGCACCTGGGGATCGCTGAAGAGGTCCGAGAGCAGGTAGATGGGGCCGCAGGGCACCCCGGCCTCCTCGAGCGCCGCCACCCAGGCCTCGGTCGTACGCACGGCAAAGAGTTCCTCCAGCCGCGCGATCAGCGCTTCGCGGTGCGCCACGCGGTCTGGATTAGCGCGAAACCGGGGATCGTCGGCCAGCTCCGGAGCCCCAACCGCCACCACGAACCGGCCCCAGATCGCCTCGCTGCCCACGGCGACGTTGACGTATCCGTCCCGCGTGCGGAACGCCTGGTAGGGGACTATGGACGGGTGCGCGCTGCCCAGGCGCTTCGGGTTCTCTTCGGTGGCAAAGTAGTGGCCGGCCTGGTAGGTCATCCATGCCACCTGCCCGTCCAGCATGGACACGTCCACCAGTTGGCCCCCTCCGGTGCGATCGCGCACGCGCAACGCCGCCAGGATCCCGTAAGCCGCGAACATGCCGGCGGCGATGTCGGTCACGGCGACCCCCACCTTCACGGGCGGCCCGCCTTCCTCACCGGTGATCCCCATCAATCCTCCCATCCCCTGGAGGATGAGGTCGTAGGCGGTGCGCTCGCGGTAGGGGCCATCCTGTCCGAAGCCGGAGATGGAACAGTAGACCATCCCGGGGTTCATCTCCCGCACCGCGGAGTAGGCGAACCCCAGCCTGTCCATGATGCCCGGGCGAAAGTTCTCCACCAGCACGTCCGCCCGCGCGACGAGCCGGCCCAGCACCTGTTGGCCCTCGGGCGTCTTGAGGTCCAGTGTGAGACTCTCCTTGTTGCGGTTGATACCCAGGAAGTAGGCGCTCTCACCGGCGAGGAACGGAGGTCCCCACCCCCGGGTGTCGTCTCCGCCGGTGGGGACCTCGATCTTGATCACGCGGGCGCCGAAATCGCCCAGCATGAGGGTGCAGTATGGACCGGCCAGCGCCCGGGTCAGGTCAACGACCAGGAGGCCTTCTAGCGGAGTCTTCATCAGTAGCGGGTGCCCGCGTCTTCTTCTAGGCTTCCATGAACGCCACGAAACGACAGAACGCCGCCTCGCCGCCCTTGAACCGGAACGGGAAGCAGCCGACCCAGACGCGTTGGTTGAGAATCAGGTCAATGTCCCCGCCCACGTTCTCCATGTGGAACACGCCCTTGGGGAAGAGCCGGGTGTGCGTTGCCTGGTAGTCCTCCGGCCAGGGGAACGCCTGGTCCATCGTCATACCGATCTTGGCCTCTACCTCGGGGATCAGGTCGCGCCGAGCGTCACGCACCTTGGTGTTGAACGGGTGGTCGGTCGAGATGGCGTCAACGGCCATCCAACGGATGCCGCGGTCGAGCACCCAATCGCAGAACTCGGCCTGCGGGCCTGGATGGCGCAGAAACGCCCGGGGCAGGTTAGGCCGGGCATCGGCATGCTGCTTCTTGGTGTGCTCGGACCAGTCCTCATTGTAGTAGGCGTGGTAGCCGGTGTGGATGACCAGGATGTCGCCGCGCTCGATCTTGATGTTGTACTTCTTCTCCCACTGCTCGAAGTGCCGCGGGCCGTAGATGTCGTAGTCGCCTATCCCGAACTGCTGCAGGTCCACGATGCACGCGGGACCTACAAGAGTGCCGATCGGTATTCCTGCCACGTCCGGCCCCGGGTCGTTGAAGTGCAGCGGCGCGTCGAGGTGCGTGGCGATGTGGTTGGTGCTGCTTATGTGCTGGGCGTTCACGCCCTCGAAGGCCATCTTCTTGACCCACTTGATCGTGGGACCTTCGTAGTAGGCAAAGGGCGGTGAGTCCACGCTGAAGTTCTGCGAAAGATCCAGGACCCGTGCACTTGACAGATCAAAGGGCTTCATCCGTTCACCTCCATCTGGTGTTCCCTACCTTCCGTCGGGTGGTTCTTCGGCGGCACCGGCGCCATGCCTGCTGCCGCCCCCTCCGGAACCTGAAGGGAAACACCGCTGATGCGGGTAATCCGTAGCCGAACCCGGCGACCGAGGGCCGTGTACTTCCCTGCCGTGTGGCGTAACTTCCGAGGTGAGCGCTTTGGACCTCATCATCAGGCAGGCAACGGTCGCGGGCGCCGAGCAGCCCGCAGACATCGGCATCCGCGGCGAGCGGATCGCGCGGATCGGCCCCGCAATCACTGAGACCTCGCCCCACGAGATAGACGCCGCCGGCCGGCTGGTCACCCCCTCGCTGGTCGAGACGCACGTCCATCTCGACGCCGTGCTAACTGCCGGATCGCCCCGTCACAACCTCACCGGCTCGCTTTTCGAGGGGATCGAGATCTGGGGCGAGCGGGTCAAGACGCTCACGCGCGAGGACGTAATCCGGCGGGCGGACCAGGCCATCCGTTGGATGCTGGCCTGTGGCGTTACCCACATCCGCACGCACGTGGACGTGTGCGATCCGGCCCTCGTGGCCCTGCGGGCACTGCTCGAGGTCCGCGAGGCCTGGAGGGGCGTGGTTGAGATCCAGATAGTGGCCTTCCCGCAGCAGGGCATCTACTCGTTCCCCGACGGCGAGGCGCTGATGGTCCAGGCGCTGGACCTCGGGGCAGATCTGGTCGGCGGTATCCCGCACTATGAGTGGACGCGCGAGTACGGCGAGCGCGCCGTCAAGACCGCGCTGCGCCTGGCCGCGGAGCGTGGGCTGCGGGCCGACCTGCACTGCGATGAGACCGACGACGACCAGAGCCGGTTCCTCGAGGTGGTAGCCGCCGAAACCATCCGGCTGGGCCTGCAGGGCCGCGTGACCGCTGGGCATGCCACCGCGATGCACTCCTACAACAACGCCTATGCCCACCGCCTGATCCGCTGGATGCGGCAGGCCGGCGTGCACATCGTCACCAACCCGCTCGACAACTCGGTGCTACAGGGCCGGTTTGACGCCTACCCGATCAGACGCGGGTTCACGCGGGTCAAGGAGCTGCTGGCCGCCGGCATCAACGTGTGCATCGGGCACGACTCGATCATGGATCCCTGGTACCCGCTCGGCGTCGGCGACCCCCTACAGGCTTGCTTCGTGATGGCGCACTACGGGCAGATGTCGGGATACGAGGAGGTGCGCGCCCTTTTGGAGATGGTGACCACGCGCGCGGCCGCCTGCTTCGGACTGGACGAGTACGGCCTGGCCGAGGGCCGCCAGGCCGACCTGGTGGTCTGGGACGCGCCGACGCCCGAGGACGCCGTGCGGCGCATCGCCCCACGGGTGGCGGTCATCTCGCGGGGCCGGGTGGTGGCGCGGACGACACCGGCGCGGTCAGAGGTAATCTTACGCGGAACCCCCGAGGCGGTCACATTTCAGCCATGACCGGCGGCACGCCGGGGGTGAGACTAGCCCTCCTTTGCGGCCACCCGGAGCACCGGCTCCACAAGGCGAGGGCCGCTCCTGATGCGCACAGGCCTGACGCCCTTTGCTGGCCTACCTGACTTGGTAACCGGCCGAACTTCCAGATCGTATCCCGCTGCCCCGTACACCTGCGCCAGCTTTTCCAACCCAGGCAGCACCTTACCCCTCTCAATCTTTGCAAGCTCAGGCGGCGACATCCCGGCCGAGGTGGCGGCTTCCCTCTGCGTCAATCCGCGCCGCCTGCGCAGTTCAATCAACTGCCGGGCAATCTCGTACTCTGGAGCCAGTCGCTCGTATGCAGCTCCAAATCCCGGATCGACCAGTTCCCTCTCAAGCCAAAGCCGCCAGCTCACGCTCGGGGGCACCTTCCGCACGCGCCTCACTAGTGTCACCTCGCAACACTTCGCGCTCGCCAGTCTCGTTCGCGCGCCTTCGCAGTCCTCGGCTGACGGTTCAGCCACTCCTCGGCGCGCCTACGGCCAGACAGCGTCTGGTAGAACTCCA
>DYHL01000126.1 GCA_020724185.1 Candidatus Nitrosymbiomonas sp.
GCAGGATGGCAGCGAACTGCCCCACCGCTTCCTTGTCGTTGCCGGTCACCGAAATCCGGTTGGGCTGCGGGATCACCAGATCTACTCCATCGGGCGGGGTCATCTCGACGGTGTGAGAATACCCCACCTGAAGGACCAGCCCACGCCCCTGCTTGGTGGCCCTGTACCCGACGCCGTGGATCTCCAGGTCAACCCTGAAACCCTCCACCACGCCCTTCACCATGTTGGCGATCAGCGCACGGGTCAGCCCGTGCAGCGCGCGGTGGGACTTCTGCTCGGTCGGCCGCTCAACCGTCACGGCGCCGCCCTCGACCGCAACGCGCATGTCGGGGTGGACCTGGCGGACGAGCTGCCCTTTGGGACCGCGCACCTCGACGGTCCGGCCGCTTACGGTGACGTCCACGCCCGCAGGCAGGGTGACGGGCATGCGCCCGATGCGTGACATGGCTACTCCCTCCCCGCCCCGTGACTACCAGACATAGCAGATGACCTCCCCGCCCAAGCCCGTCTGGCGGGCCTCCTTGTCGGTCATGATCCCGCGGGAGGTTGACAGTATTGCCACTCCCAGCCCGCCCCTCACCCGGGGGACGGCCAACCGCTTCGCATAGATCCGCAGTCCCGGCCGGCTTACGCGCCGTATACCGGTTAGGATCTGCTGGCGCTTGGGACCATAGCGGAGCAGCAGTCGCAACTGGCTCTGCGGCTGGCGCTCGACGACCTGAAAGTCGGCGATGAACCCCTCTGCCTTCAGAATCCTGGCGATCTCCAGCTTCATCCGGCTGGTCGGAATAAGGACATTGTCATGCCTGGCGGCGTTCGCGTTCCGCAGCCGGGTTAGCATGTCCGCTATCGAATCCGTGACCACTCCACCCACGGGGTTACCCTCCTTACCAGCTTGCCTTCACCATGCCAGGGATCTCGCCCCGGTACGCCAGCTGCCGCAGACACAACCGGCACACCCCCAGGCGCCGGTTGACGGCGCGGGGCCGGCCGCACCGGCGGCACCGGCTGTACTTGCGCACGGCAAATTTCGGCGTGCGCTTCCACTTCTCGAGCATCGACTTTTTCGCCACCCGCGGATTCCCCCTCCGGACCTATGCGCCCGGTGCAGTCTGTGCGGCCTCCCGAAGAGGGAGGCCCAGATGACGGAGCAGCTCTCGCGCCTGCTCGTCCGAGCGCGCGGTGGTTACCACCGTCACGTCCATCCCGCGAATCTTGTCAACCTTGTCGTACTCGATCTCAGGAAAGATCAGCTGCTCTTTGAGGCCCAGGTTGAGGTTGCCGCGGCCGTCGAACGCGCGCTCGGAGACGCCCTTGAAGTCCTTGATCCGCGGCAGGGCAATGTTCAGGAGCTTGTCCAGGAAGTAGTACATCCGGTCACCGCGCAGCGTCACCTTCACGCCGATCGGCATGCCCTGGCGAAGCTTGAACGCCGCGATGGACCTGCGGGCCCTCGTAACCACGGGACGCTGGCCGGCGATTGCCACCAGGTCCTCGACAACCTTGTCGATCAGCCGCGGGTCCGCCACCGCGCCGCCCACGCGCACGTTGATGACGACCTTCTCGAGCCGCGGAACCTCCATGCGGTTGCGATACTGAAACCGCTCGAGCATCTTCGGCACGACATCGGTCTGGTATCGTTCTTTCAGCCTAGTGGCCATCTATCTCCTCGCTCCTGCCCGCCGCCTACTTGTCCATCTGTTCCTTGCAGCGCTTGCAGTACCTGACCTTGGTTCCGTCCCCCAGGTACCGGTGTCCGACCCGTGAGGCCTCCCCGCACCTGGAGCACACGATCATCAGCCGCGCCACCGGAATCGGCGCCTCCTTGGGCACTATGCCGCCCTGGGGCACCTTGCGGCTGGGCTTCACGGCTCGCTTCACGATGTTGACGCCCTCGACGATGGCGCGCTCGTCGCTGGGCACAACCCGAAGCACCTTCCCCCGCTTTCCGCTGAACTTGCCGCCGGTCACCTCCACCATGTCACCCTTGCGGAGGTGAAGCCGCCTCTGCACCGTTGCTACCACCATCGTCCCTGCCTCCGTCCGAGTCCGCTACTACAGCACTTCAGGCGCGAGCGAGATGATCTTCATGAACTGCTTCTCTCGGAGTTCGCGCGCAACCGGCCCGAAGATGCGAGTGCCCCGGGGATTGGCGGCATCGGACAACAGCACCGCCGCGTTGTCGTCGAACCGTATGCAGGACCCGTCGCGACGACGCAACTCTTTGCGGGTGCGCACGACGACCGCCCGAACGACCTCCCCCTTCTTGACAGGGCTGTTGGGGATGGCCTGCTTTACCGTTGCCACGATGATGTCCCCCACGCTGGCGTATCGCCGGTGGGATCCTCCCAGGACCCGGATGCAAAGCAGTTCGCGCGCGCCGGTGTTGTCCGCCACCTTCAATCGGCTCTCTTGTTGAATCATCGCTCCACCTCAAGTCCCGCCCGCGCGTCTAGCGCGCCCGCTCAAGAATCTCGGCTACCCGCCACCGCTTGTCGCGGGACAAAGGACGCGTCTCCACAATTCGGACGCGATCGCCCGCGCGGACCGTGCCCTGCTCGTCGTGAGCCTTGAGCGTCTTGGACCGCCGGACGGTCTTCTTGTAGAGCGGGTGGCGTGTTACGACCTCGATCTTCACCACCACGGTCTTAGCCATCTTGTCGCTGGTCACAACGCCCACCTGGCTCTTGCGCCTCGCCCGCTCCACCATGCTCAGCCCTCCGACCCTACTTCTGGCCTGCCGCCATGCGGCCGGCCAGCACCGTCTTCATGCGCGCGACGTCGCGCCGCAGCTCGCGGATCCGCGCCGTGTTGCGCTGCTGGGACACCTTGATCCGCAGCGACCACAACTCGCGCTCGACCTCATCAATCTTCTTCTCGATCTCCGCCGGGAGCATCTCCCGTAGCACGCTCGCCTTCATCCTCAGGCCACCACCCTGGAAATGAACTGGGTCTTGATCGGCAACTTGTGCGATGCCAGGGACATCGCCTGCCGAGCTTGAGGCTCAGCCACGCCGGCCAACTCGAATAGAATCCGGCCTGGTCTAACGACGGTGACCCAGAACTCGGGGTTCCCCTTGCCGCTGCCCATGCGCGTCTCGGCCGGCTTCTTCGTGACCGGCTTATCGGGAAAGACCCTGATCCAGAGCTTTCCCCCGCGCTTGATAAACCGGGTAATCGTGCGCCGGGCCGCCTCGAGTTGGGCGCTGGAGATCCAGCCTGGGTCCAGTGCCTGAAGACCGTACTCGCCGAACGCCACGGAGGTGCCGGCACGAACCTTGCCGGCCATGTTACCCCGGTGCGCCTTCCTGAACTTAGTCCGCTTGGGCATCAACATTGCTGCCCTGCCTCCTCACGCTAACCGGCGCCGTCCGGCTTGGAATCACAACGGGCCCAGCGCCCGCGGCCGGCTCATGGCGGGGCGGCCGGCGGTGCTCGGGCTCGTGCCGGCGGCCCTCGGGGAGGATGTCTCCCCGGTAGATCCAGACCTTGACCCCGATGCGACCGTAGGTGGTAAGCGCCTCGGCCATCCCGTAGTCAATGTCGGCACGCAGCGTGTGCAGGGGCACACGCCCCTCCCGGTACCACTCGTAGCGCGCGATCTCCGAGCCGCCAAGCCGCCCGGCGCACGCTATGCGGATGCCCTTGGCCCCAGCCCGAAGACTGCGCTGGACCGCCTGCTTCATGGCGCGCCGGTAGGCGATCCTCCGCTCCAACTGCTGCGCCACGTTCTCGGCGACGAGCTGCGCCTCGATCTCGGGCCGGCGCACCTCGTTGACGCTCAGCATTATCTGGCGGCCGGTCAGAGCATCCAGCTCCTTCTTGAGAGCGTCGATCCCCGTGCCGCCGCGCCCGATGATGATGCCGGGCCGGGCTGAGTGTATGACAACTCGCACGCGATTTGCCGCCCTCTCGATCTCGACGCGCGAGATCCCGGCGCGGTGGAGCTTCTTCTTGATCATGTGCCGGATCTTCTGGTCTTCTTCGATCAGATCCGCCATGTTCTTGGCGTACCACCGGGACTCCCAGTCTCGTATGATACCGACCCGCAGCCCGATTGGGTTGACCTTCTGCCCCACCTCACACCTCCGGAATTGCGCTACCCGGCCTACCGGCCCGTGCGCTCGCCCACCACGACGGTGATGTGGCTGCTGCGCTTGGTAATGACATCCGCCCGCCCGCGCGCACGCGGCGTGACCCGCTTGGTTACTGGCGCGCGGTCGGCATAGGTCCGCACTACGATCAGGTCCTCGGCGTCCATCTCGTGGTTGCTCTCGGCATTGGCCACCGCCGACTTCAGCACCTTGACCACCGCTTTGGAGGCCATGTCAGGCGCAGCCCGCAGCCGGGCCTCGGCCTCTCGGACCGGGAGCCCGCGCAGGGCCGCCAGCGCCCGCCTGACTTTCAGGGGCGATATGCTCGTGTACCTGGCGATCGCCTTGGCTTCCATGCTGTTCCTCCCGTCGTCCTCGGCGGCCTACTTCGGCGTCGTCGCGCGCTCGGTGTGCGCGCCGTGCCCTTTGAACGTGCGCGTCGGCGCGAACTCGCCGAGCTTGTGTCCCACCATCTGCTCGGTAACGTACACCGGCACGTGCTTCCGGCCGTCGTAGACGGCAATCGTGTGCCCGATGAAATCGGGTAGCACGGTCGAGCGTCGCGACCAGGACTTGATAACGCGCCGCTCACGGGATCGGTTCAGGCCCTTGATCTTCTCGACCAGGTGCTGGTCCGCAAACGGCCCCTTCTTTTGCGATCGTCCCATGGCTCGTGCCCGACCTCCCTCGCCCTACTTGCGCCGCTTCACGATCACCGCGTCGGAGCGCTTGGCCTTGCGCGTCTTGTACCCCAGCGTAGGCTTGCCCCACGGGGTAACCGGGCCCGGCATCCCAATCGGGGACCGTCCCTCCCCGCCCCCGTGCGGGTGGCTGGATGGATCCATGGCCACGCCGCGGACTGAGGGCCGGCGGCCCAGCCACCGCGATCTCCCGGCCTTGCCCAATTTGGTGGCTTCGTGGTCCACGTTTCCGACCTGGCCTATGGTGGCGCGGCAGTCCAGCGGCACCAGCCTGACCTCGCCCGAAGGCAACCGAATGTGCGCCACTTCGCCTTCCTTTGCCATGAGCTGCGCGCCCGCGCCGGCGGCCCGCACCATCTGACCGCCCCGTGAGGGCATCAACTCAATGTTGTGCACCACCGTGCCCGCCGGAATCGTCCGCAGCGGCAACGCGTTGCCGGGACGGATGTCGGCCTCCAGGCCGGAGGACACGGTGTCCCCAACGCGCAGGCCCACGGGCGCCAGGATGTAGCGCTTCTCGCCATCGGCGTAGTGCAACAGCGCGAGGCGCGCCGACCGGTTGGGATCGTACTCCACCGCCGCCACGCGGGCGGGGATTCCGTCCTTGTCGCGCTTGAAGTCGATGACCCGATAGCGTCGCTTGTGACCCCCGCCCTGGTGGCGCACCGTCACCTTGCCCTGCCCGTTGCGGCCCGCACGCGAGCGCACCGGTTCCAGAAGCGCCCGTTCGGGTCTGCTCTTCGTAATCTCCTCGAAGGTCGAGACGGTCGCAAACCGCCGCCCCGGCGTCGTTGGCTTGTACTTCTTGATTCCCATCGTGGCCTCCCAGCCGTCGGCCTACGTCATGCTCTCCAGGTCAATCTTGTTGCCTGGGGCCAGCGTGACCACGGCCTTGCGCATGCCGGGCGAGACGAACTCGTACCGGCCCCTCCGGCGCATGCGCCCTGGAATGTTGATCACGTTAACCTGACGCACGCGCACCGAGAAGATCGCCTCCACGGCCTGCTTCACGGCGATCTTGTTCGCGCCGCGCGCGATCTCGAACGTGTACTTTCCACCCTCGTTGCCGCGCAGGCTCTTCTCGGTCAGAATTGGGCGGCGGATGATCTCGCGCGGGTTCACGATCCCCATGCCTCCTGCAACACGACCAGAGCCGATTGTGTGATCGCCAGGGGGCGCGGTGCCAGCAGGTGCCGAACCGAGAGGCGCCGGGCAGAGAGCACGCGGACGCCCTGCAGGTTGGCCGCGGCCCGTGCCAGGTCCTTCTCGGCGTCGGCCACAACGATAACCGCCGGGGGGCGCACTCCCACCGTCTCCAGGAGCGCCATCAGGGATTTCGTCTTGGGCTCGCCGCTGGCCAGACGCTCCAGGATCACAATGTGGCCCGCCCGGGCCTGGGCCGACAACGCCGATCGCAGGGCCAGGCCCCGCTCCTGCCTGGAGAGCTTCTGAGAGTAATCGCGAGGCTGCGGGCCAAAGGTGATCCCCCCGCCCCTCCAGAGGGGAGAGCGCCGGGTTCCGGCGCGTGCGCGCCCAGTGCCCTTCTGGCGCCAGGGCTTGCGGCCTCCTCCCCTGGCGTCGCCCTTGGTGCGGGTCGCGTGCGTGCCCGCACGGGCGTTCGCAAGTTCGGCGAGCACCGCGCGGTGCAGTAGAGCCCGGTTTGGCCGCAGGCCGAAGAGCGCCGCGGGCAACTCGATCTCGCCGGCGGGCGCGCCGGTCACGTCGAATGCGGTGGCCTTGAGTATCATGGTCGTCATGCGCTCCTCACCATCAGCAGCGCCCCCCGCACTCCTGGCGTCGCGCCGCGTAGCAGCAGCAGGTTGTTCTTGGGGTCAACGCGGACGACGCGAAGCCGCCGTACGGTCACCCGCTTGTTGCCGTGGCGTCCGGGCATCCGCTTGCCGGGAAGCACCCGGGCGAGGTCCGTCGATCCGATGGAGCCTATCGCCCGGTGCATCAGGGACACGCCGTGCGAGTCCCTCTGGCCGCTGAAACCGTGCCGCTTCATCGCGCCGGTGAAGCCGCGCCCGATGCTGGTGCCGGTTACGTCCACGATCTGCCCGGGGGAGAACCCCTCGACTGTGATAACCTGCCCGGGCTCAGCCCCGCCCTCCGGCAGGGGCAGTTCCCGGATCACCCGGTGGGCTGCCATCTTTCGCCGGGCGAACACGCCCTTCATCGGGCGGTTCACCTTCCGGTCAGGCACGGGCTCGAAGGCCACCCGCATCGCGGCGTAGCCGTCGCGCTCGGGCGTTCGGGCGTCCATGACAACGCACGGGCCCGCCTCGATGACCGTCACGGCGATGCTGGCCCCTTCGTCGTCGAAGACGCGGGTCATGCCGAGCTTCCGTCCAAGGATGGCCGTCATCTCCTGCAACTCCTACAACTTGATCTCAATGTCAACGCCCGCGGGAAGGTCTAGGTGCATGAGCTCGTCAACCGTCTTCTGCGTGGGGTCCAGTATGTCGATCAGGCGTCGATGGGTCCGAATCTCGAAGTGCTCCATTGAATCCTTATCGACATGCGGTGACCGGATGACACAGAAGGTGTTGCGGTTTGTCGGCAACGGGACCGGGCCGCTGACGCGCGCCCCAGACTTGCGCACCACGCTGACGATCTTTTCGGCCGACTGGTCGAGGACCTTGTGGTCGAAGGCCCTGAGCTTGATGCGAATCTTCTGCGCCACCGCCATCCCTTTACGCCTCCACCTTCACGGCGACGCCGGCTCCCACCGTCCGCCCGCCTTCCCGGA
>DYHL01000127.1:0-262 GCA_020724185.1 Candidatus Nitrosymbiomonas sp.
GATCACGACGTCCCGGCCTCCTTCCACGATTCGCTTGGCGCGCTCCAGGACCAGGTCGGCCACCTGGATGTGCTCCTCGGGCGCCCGGTCGAAGGTGCTGGCCACGACCTCGGCCTCCACGGAGCGGCGCATGTCGGTGACCTCTTCGGGGCGCTCGTCGAGCAGCAGCACCATGAGGTAGATCTCGCTGTGGTTCTGTACGATGGACTGCCCGATCTTCTTGAGCAGGGTGGTCTTCCCGGCCTTGGGCGGCGAGACCACC
>DYHL01000127.1:272-7473 GCA_020724185.1 Candidatus Nitrosymbiomonas sp.
GCCCCTTGCCGATGGGCGCGAACAAGTCTATCACCCGCACGGTCAGGTCGGACTCTGGCAGCTCCAGCCGGATCCGCTCGAGGGGAAACACCGGAGTCAGGTGCTCGAACGAGGGGCGCGAGCGCGCCTGCTCTGGGTCGAGGCCGTTGACCGCCTCCACGCGCAAGAGCGCGAAGTACTTCTCGTTGTCCTTCGGCGGCCGGACCTGACCCAGGACCTCGTCGCCCACGCGCAGCCCTAACCGTTTGATCTGCGAGGGCGACACGTAGATGTCCTCGCCCCCGGGCAGGTAGCCGTTGGTGCGCAGGAAGCCGTAGCCCTCCGGCATGATCTCCAGTATCCCGGCGCGGATCAGCAGGCCCGCATCCTCGGTCTGCTTCTGGAGCACCCGCATGATCAGTTCCTGCTTCCGGTAGCGCCGGTAGTTGGCGATGTTGAGCTCGCGGGCCATCTCCTGGAGATCCGCGAGGGTCTTGGCTTCGAGCTCGGCTATCGGCACGGCTAGATCACCTCTTGTGTTCGGTTCCCGCCGCGGCAGGGCTCAGCCGCGCGCGGCGCGCCGGATCTCGAGTTCGGACTTGAGCCGGCGGGCGTCCGCCAGAAACTTCTCGAGCCCGATGTCGGTCATCGGGTGGTTGAAGAGCTGCTCCATGACCCTAAACGGCATGGTGGCCACGTGGCAGCCGACCAGCGCGGACTGGATCACGTGGACCGGGTGCCGGAGACTGGCGGCCAGCACCTTCGTCTCGAACCCGTAGTGCCGGTACGCGTCGCAGATGTCGCGCACTAGCTCCATGCCGTCGGCGCCCGCGTCGTCCAGGCGCCCAACGAACGGGCTTACGTAAGTCCCGCCTGCCTTCGCGGCTATCAGCGCCTGAGCCAGCGAGAACACCAGCGTCACGTTGCACCGAATGCCCTTCGCGCGCAGCGCCCGCAGCGCCCGGACGCCCTCGGGTGTAATCGGGACCTTCACGACCACGTTGGGGGCCCAGGTGGCGAACTCCTCGCCCTCCCGAATCATCCCCTGGGCGTCTGCCACGGTGGGCTCAACGCTCACGGGGCCGGGGCAGATGGAGCAGATCTCCTGGATCAGGTCCTTGTGCTCACGGCCTTCCTTGGCAACGTGGGTGGGATTCGTCGTGACGCCGTCGAGGATGCCCCACGACTGCGCGGCGCGGATCTCCTCGATGCTGGCCGTGTCGATAAAGAACTCCATCCACGCTACCTCCCGGTGGCTTCGATGTACATGATCTCGGCGGCCTCGGTGGGGCGCAGCATGCGGAGCTGGTCGCCCGGCCGCAACTGCATCAGCAGCACCGGCTGATCGTTCCGGTAGATGGCGCTGACAACCGCCACCCGGTGCGATCGAACCTGGCGGTTCGCGTCCTCGACAACCACAACCGGAGGCGGCCCGCCGCGGATCTCGCGCAGCGTCGCGGTCACGAAGTCATAGCGGCCCATCGCCTCCATCAGGACGTTGAGGGCGAAGATCGCCTCTCCGCGGTTGGCGGCCCGCGCCGGCCGGAAGGTGTTGTCCGCCAGGGGAAGGACGATCTTGCGGTCAATGGCCACCACCACGCTCCCGCGCAACTCGGCCGGGATGTCGCGCGCGTCGGCCACCACCAGGGCATCGTTGGCGCGGCGCAGGGCCTCGACCTCCAGGCCCATGGCGCGCACGACGAACGCGGCCAGCTCGGCCCTTGTCACCGGCAGCCTGGGTCTGAACGTGTTGTCGGGATACGCCGAGATGAGCCCGCGCTGAAACGCGATCAAGATCGTCGTGGGGTTCTCCTTGGTCGTGTGCACGGCGACCAGCTCGTAGCGGCCCGGCGGGACCGGCTGGGAATTCTGGTCGAGCTGCTTCCACCGCGTCGCGAACTTCATTGACTGATTCGCGGCCAGAGGCACGGGACGCTCCACGGGGACGAACGGCCGGTTCAGCGACCAGCGCGCCACTTCGTTTCCTTCCGCGTCGCGGATCACGAAGTCGTGGAACTGCGAGGTCGCGTACTCAAACGCCGTATCCTGCAACAGGAACACCTTGAGTCCCGGCTTGATCTGGACGGCGCCCTCTTCGGAGAGCTCCAGGATCGAGCCGTCGGCACGCGCCTCCAGCACCCTGAACCTCGCGACCTTCTCGCGCGTCACAGCCTGGGGGGTACGGGTCTCGACGTACAGCTCGCCCTCGACCCCTGCCTTCAGCCCGTCGCGGTCGCTCATCTTGATGCGCGTCCGGCCGCGGTCAGGGGACAGGAACTCGGTCTCACGACCCGGACCGTCGTTGGAGATCGTGAAGGTGATCTCGATCTCTTCGCCAGGGCCGTAGGTAGTCTTGTTTGCCGCCAGGGTGTAACGGACCGTCCCCTTCTTGGCCTCGACCTTTGTCGCCGAGACCGTGCCCATGATGGAGGCCGCGGCGACGGCCAGCCGATCGGCGGAGGGAATCTGATCCACGTCGCGGAAGTCGGGCGGACGCACCCCGGTCGTGGGGATACCGAGCGCGCGGGCCAGGAACAGCGCCATGTCCAGCCGGGTGAGTGGCTCGTCAGGAGCCAGCCGGCCATCGGGCAGGCGAATCGCCAGTCCCTTCGCGACCATCCGCTCGGCGGCCCGCCGCGCTGGGTGCGTGCTCATGTCGGTGAAGATCTGGGCAGTAGCTGGAGCCGCGGCCAGGGCAATCAGAGCGAACACCGCGACCAAGCGTGTGCGAATCGTCATCACAGGTGCGCCTCCCTCGGGGTTACCGATGGCGTGCAGGTCTATCAGAACTGCTCACGGCGTGATTTGTGGTTCGGACATCGTCTGGGACACAACCCCGGAAGTTTCGTTTGGGCCGGACCGGAGATTGATAGCGGCGGGCGGCGACCGCGCACCTGCCGCCGGTAGGTCTTGAGATATTCGTAGCACACAGGCCGATGCCATTGCAATAGCAACCCCGGCCGGATCGAACCGGCGCCAGTTGGGCCGACCTCCGATCACATGCTGTCCGGGGCCGATACTCCGAGTAACCCCAGGGTGCGCCGCAGCACGATCCGGGTGGCTTCTACCAGGGCCAGCCGGGCACCGGTCAGGTCCGGGTCGTCGGTCAGAACGCGGCAGTGGGTATAGAAGAGATGGAAGGCCTCGGCAACCTCGCGGGCATAGGCGCAGAGACGGTGGGGCTCGCGCCGGAGCCCTGCCAACCGGATGACCTCGGGAAGTTCGCCCAGGGCGTGGATCAGGGCGGCCTCGCGTTCGTCGGTCAGGCGGTCCAGGGGCAGAGGGGCCTCCATCCCGCCTGCCGGCGGGGCGCCGATTCCCGCGGCGGCCGCCTCACGTAGGATGCCGGCGATGCGTGCGTGGGCATACTGCACGTAGTACACGGGGTTGTCCTGCGAGTGCTGAAGCGCAAGCGCGACGTCGAAGTCCATGGGGACCGCGGGTGAGATCATCGCGAAGAAGTACCTCGCGGCGTCCACGCCCACGGCGTCCATCAGCTCCCGCAGGGCCACGAACTCGCCGCTGCTCTTGGACATGCGCAGGTACTCACCCGCGTTCTTCAATCGTACGTGCTGGTAGATGAGGATCTCCAGGGCCTCGGGCGAAATGCCAAGGGCGGCCAATCCCCCCTTGACGCGGGCCACGTCGCCGATGTGATCAATCGCCCAGACGTTTATCATCAGATCGAAGCCGCGCGCCAGCTTGTCGAGATGGTAGGCAATGTCGCTGCCGAAGTAGGTCCACTCGCCGGTGGGCTTCACGATCACCCGGTCCTTGTCGTCGCCGAAGCACGTCGAACGGAACCACGTCTTGCCGTCGGCCTCGTAGATGTAGTCGCGGGCCCGGATCTCGGCGAGTGCCCTGTCCACCGCTCCTGAGCGGATCAGCGCGCGCTCGCTGAACCAGGTGTCGAACCTCACCCCAAACCGCTCGAGCACCTCTCTGATGTCCGCAACGACCGCGGTCACGCTGATGTCGCGCAAGTGGTCGAGGCGCTCGTCCTCGGAGACCCGCAGCCATCTGTCGCCGTCGTCCGCGACGAGCCGGCCTGCCAGGTCTTTGACGTACTCGCCAGGGTAGCCCCCCTCGGGGGGGGGCGTGGGCTGCCCGAGCATGGTGAGGTAGTGGGCCTCAACCGATCGCGCCAGGTTGTGCACCTTCTGGCCGGCGTCGTTCATGTAGTACTCGCGCGAGATCGAGAACCCAAGGGCCTCCAGCAGGTTGGCCAGCACGTCGCCTATCACCGCGTTGCGGCCGGCGCCAACGTGCAGCGGGCCGGTGGGGTTGGCGCTGACGAACTCGACGTTGACGCGCCTGCCGGCGCCGATCGCCTGCAGGCCGTAGCCGTCCCCGAGCCGGCAGATCGTCGCAACCAGGTCGCGCTTCCAGGGCCAGGCAACCGCGATGTTGATGAACCCGGGACCGGCAACCTCGAGGCGCGCGATGCGGTCCGGGGGCGGCGCGTAGAACTCGACCAGGCGCTGCGCGATCTCGCGGGGCACTCCGCCGGCCTGCTTGGCCAGCAGCAAGGCGGCGTTGGTCGCGTAGTCGCCGTGCCGGCGATCCCTGGGGACCTCCACCTCGAACGCCGGCACCTCGCCCGAGGGAATCGCGCCGGATTCCATGGCGCGGGTGATGGCGTCCCGGATTTCCCTTCTCAGGGCCTCGCGAAACATCGCCTAACTATACCATCTACACCTTACCCCTTGCGGGTTGCGGGCGCGAGGGGCGCCGGCGTGAACTTGCCCAGCACGCGCGGCCCGGCCGCCCCGGTTGCCGCCGGCACGTTTGTGGCCAGCCCGGCCACCGCGTCAGAGGCCAGCAGCGCGAACGCCATTGCCTCCTTCAACTTGCCGTCTATCCCGAACTCCTCGTTGCGGTAGACCGGAAGACCCAACCCCGAGGCGATGCGCCCGCGCAGGAAGTTGTTGTAGGATCCGCCCCCTCCCAGCACCACCTCATCCAGCCCGGCCCGGGGGATTAGGAACTCGCGGTAGGCCTGCACGATCGAGTCCGCGGTCAGCGCCGAAACCGTGGCCACGGCGTCCTCTGGACCAAGCCCGCGGCGGAGCGCCTGTTCCACGAGCGCAGCGGCGAAGGGCCGGCCGTAGACCTCGCGGCCGGTCGTCTTGGGCGGGGGAAGCCGCAGATATGGATCGGCCATCAGCTCGGCAAGCCAGCCCTCGTGCACGCGCCCCTGCGAGGCCATCGCGCCGCCGTGGTCGTATGCCTGGGCCCCTCCTGTCATGAGTTGCACCACGCCGTCAATCAGCATGTTGCCAGGACCGGTGTCGAACGCCAGGGCGTCGTCGGGACCGCATCCGGCCGGCAGGTAGGTGACGTTGCCGATTCCTCCTATGTTCTGCACCGCGCGCGTGCGCGCGGGGTGGCGGAACACGACCAGATCAAAGTATGGCACCAGCGGCGCGCCGTGCCCGCCGGCGGCGATATCGGCCACGCGGAAGTCGGCCACCACCGGCAGGCCGGTGCGCTCCGCGATCACCGCCGCTTCCCCTATCTGCAGCGTCGCGCCGTCTGGGCCGGGTATGTGCCAAACCGTCTGGCCGTGTGAGCCGATCAGGTCCACATCCCCCGGACGCAGTCCGGCCTGGGCGATCACCGCCAGCGCCGCATCGGCAAAGAGCTCGCCCAATCGGAAGTTGAACCGGCACAGGCGATCCACCGTGGCGGTCGCCGGATCGAACATGGAAAACAGCTCGGCGCGGTCCGCATCCGGGAACGGCGCCGTCAGGCCGGCTCTCAGCCGCACCCTCGCCTCCAAGCCAGCGCCGGCAATCTCAACGAGGGCAGCGTCAATCCCGTCGGCCGAGGTGCCGGAGATCAGGCCCACCACCCGCTTCGGATCCTTGCGCGCCAGATCAGCCGCGTCCCTCATCGCCCACACCCCTCATCGCCCGAGATATTCTCGCTCTTCGCGATGGGCGCCACCCCGGCCTCGATTGCCGGCCGGACCAACCCGTCCGCCCGTTCCAGCAGCCGCTCGGCCTCCTCGCGTCCCACCGCGGCCAGCGCCATGACTATGGCCACCTTGGCGCTGCCCCCGGCCTCGTCCAGCAGCCGGCCGCTGGCGCCGGAATCCAGACCGGTCGCCTGCGCCACCATGCGCTGCGCGCGCGCCGCCAGCTTCTTGTTGCTGGGCGACATGTCCACCATCAGGTTCGAGTACACCTTGCCCAGCCGGACCATGGCCGTTGTGCTGAGCATGTTCAGCACCATCTTCTGGGAGGTCCCGGCCTTCATGCGCGTCGAGCCGGTGAGAACCTCCGGGCCGGTGACCGGCGTAATGGGGATGTCCGCCGCCTGGGCCAGCGGCGAGCCGGGCACATTGCACAGACCGATGACGGTGCAACCGCGCCGTCGCGCCTCTTTGACTGCGCCCAGCACGAACGGCGTCACGCCGCTTGCGGCGATTGCTACGACCGCGTCGTTGGGTCCTGCGCCGAGTGATGAGATCTCCGCGGCGCCCGCGGTTGCGTCATCCTCGGACGGCCCAGCCGAGCCGATCGTGGCCTGCGAACCCCCGGCGATGAGGACCGGCACGAGCTCTGGCTCAACCCCGAAGGTGGGCGGCCACTCCAGCGCGTCCAGCAGACCGATCCGCCCGCTGGTGCCGGCGCCGACATAGATGACACGGCCCCCACAGCGCACGGCCCGTACGATGGCCTCCACCGCCCGGGCAATGCAGGGGATCTCGGCGGCCACGGCTTCCGGGACGGTGTGATCCTCCTGGTTGATGACGCGCAGGATCTCCTCGGTAGAGAGGCGATCCAGCTCCATCGTTCTGGGGTTGCGCTGCTCCGTCTCCAGCTCGCAGTAGTTCACCGGCGGTCGCGGATCAGGTGGCACCATCACGATCACCTCTCAGGTTCTCGACAAGCGCGGCGGCATCCATGCCCGCCGCTCGGGCCGCCAGCAGCGCGGCCCCGACCTCAGGCGGGAAGCGGGCAGGCGTCAGCACGGCCGGGCAAGCGCGCGCATCGAGCGCCCCCATCATCAGCCCGGCCACGGGCCCGCCCTCCACCAGCACCCCTCCCACCGCAACCAGGACAAACTCTTCCTCCTGCCAGCCCAGCGCGCGCGCCACCGCGAAGACCATCGTGGCAAGTCCTTCACCTGCCCGATCGAGAATGCGCGCGGCGACCGGATCTCCAGCGGAAGCGGCCTCCACTGCCAGCGGGGCCACCGATGCGATCTCGTCACT
>DYHL01000128.1 GCA_020724185.1 Candidatus Nitrosymbiomonas sp.
TCGGCGACCATGGTGATTGCGACCGTGTCCTGAACGCCGCGCAGGGCCTGAAGGGCCTGGACAACCGGGTAGAGACGCCAGGACGGGACGTGCTCGGCGATCTCGGCGTCGAGGCGCTGGACACGCTCCACCTGCTGGTCGACGGCGCGCACGGACTCCTGGAAGACGATCTGTTGGGCGGGGGTGGGGCAGACAACCTTGGCGAGGTAGCGGAGGTGGGCCGCGTTCCAGTTGGCCTTGCCGGTGTAGTGGAGGCCGAGGCGCAGGAGGAACGACTGCAGGCGAAACTTGGCGGCCTTGAGGTCGGCCATCGCGTCCTCGCGCGCCCGGCCGAGGTCGCGGATCGCCTCGTCCTCGACGGTGGGGACGTAGACAGGGGTGAGGTCGCCGGAGCGCAGCAAGCGCGCCAGCAGCACGGCGTCGCGGCGGTCGGTCTTGACCCGGTCGCCGGCCTTCTTCGGGATCAGCGAGGGGGCGACGACAAGGCACTGGAGCCCCTTCCTGGTCAGGTAGCGGTGCAGGATGTAGCCGCAGGGGCCGGCCTCGTAGGCGAACACCAGGCGCGCGGCCTTCGAGTGGAGCCGGCGCACGAGCCCGTCGATGTCAGCCTGCCGGGTGCCGATTGGTCCGATGTAGGCCACTTCGGCGGACCGGTCGTCGGGGGCATAGGCGACCGCGATCGACTCCTTGTGGACATCCAGACCGACGAAGAGGGTGGTAGTCTTGTTCATGGCTGACCTCCGGGTGAAAGTGATCGCTGGGACGCCCAGTGTGCGGCTCTGGCTTCTCTGATGCTAACCCGCGGAGGATCCGGAGGTCAGCCTCATTCGCCCACGGAAGTCATACTGTCTAGAAGCCCGGCGCCGAATGATGTAGATTTGGGTCGTGAAGACCCTCCGAATCTACGTCGACACGTCTGTGCTGGGCGGCTGCTTCGACCCGGAGTTCGCGGCTTGGTCGAATGGGCTGATCGAGGACTTTAGACGGGGCGTCTTTCGGCCAGTGCTCTCCGACGCCACCGCCGCAGAAGTCGAGCTGGCGCCGGATTTCGTACGCGCCCTGCACACGGAGCTTCTAATGATAGCGACAGAGGTTGTTCCGGTCACCGTCGAGGCCCTCCGCCTGCTTGCAGCCTACGAAGATCACGCCGTCCTCGGCCCTCGCTTCCGGAACGACATGCTCCACATCGCGCTCGCAACGGTTGCGGAGGTCGATGTCTTGGTCAGCTGGAACTTCCGCCACATCGTCCGGCTCGACAAGATCCGGCTGTTCAACGCGGTCAATACGGAGCTGGGGCACAAGTCTTTGGCAATCTACTCCCCGAGAGAGGTGACAACGTATGAGCGAGACGAAGGCGATCCGGGCCGTTGAGCTCGTGCGTCGCATCCGTGACGAGCAGGCGCAACAGCTGGCAAGCAAGTCCGAAGCCGAGGTAATTGCTTTCTTTCGGCGTGCGGGTGAGGCGGCGCGCAAGGCGGCGCAAGAGCGGCTCACGAGCAAGGACGCACGCGGATTGGGCGTCTAACCCCTCGTTGCAGCGGACTCGCTTCGCTCGCCGCTGAACTCGATATCGTCAGGCGCACGACAATGAACATGCGAGCCGACATCATTCGCCGATTCCATGCTGCGCTCCCTCAAGTGCGAGGGTGGATCGACCAGTTCCTCGACTCTCATGCGGATCGCGCCCGTGCCGTCGGTACGCTCGGGTTCGCTCGGTTATCCGCCTGTTTTCCGCAGGAGCTCCTGGAGCGCGCCAAGGTGGCGTCGGTCGATGGGATCACATTAAAGGACACCTTTTCCCTGCAGCAAGGGCGGGCATCCGAGGCGTTGCACTTTCACGAACTGGTCCATGTCGTTCAATTGTCAAGGTTGGGCGTCGACAACTTCCTACTCGCATACGGTCTCGGCCTGTTCTCGTTCGGGTATGCCAAGAGCCCGCTCGAACAGATGGCCTACACACTGCAGCGAGGCTTCGAGCTCGGCACACTCCCGCGGGGACTCGTGCACGTCATCGAGCAGGCCACGGACGCTATCTGGAATCAGGCTGCGCCGATCGTTCAAGGCCCGTATGGGGGCGCCTGATCCGGAGACTTAGCCCGCCCGTCGCCGAGACCGCCGAACCCTATGGTGGCGCCACGGGGGCAGATTGACCCATCACCCGGCTGCTGCCGCTAGACGCGCGCTTGCGGCCCGTGCTACACTACCGCCACATTTGGCGATGACGGGGACGGGATGGCGACCCCGCGCGCGAGCGAGCTGGGAGCCGGTGCGAGCCCAGCGGCGCGGACGCCGCTCCCTATCACCTCCAAGCCGCGGCCCGAACGGTTCGTCCGCGTAGGCGCCGCCGGGGGCTCCTCCGAGATCGGGAGCAGGAGCGCTGGCCGAGGAGCGAGGTTGTGCTCGGCCGGAATCAGGGTGGTACCACGGGTGCATCCCGTCCTTGAGGACGGGATGTTTTGTTTTCGGTCAGGGGGACGGTTACCATGCCGCATTTTGCCGCAGTGTCTTCGAAGACGGACTTCCCCGCGCTCGAGCGGGAGATCCTGGATTGGTGGCGCGAACAGGGGATCCTGAGGCGATACCTCGACCGCAACGAGAACTCGCCGCGCCGGTTCTCATTCCTGGACGGTCCGATCACCGCCAACAACCCGATGGGCATCCACCACGCTTGGGGTAGGACCTACAAGGACCTGTTCCAGCGCTACAAGACGATGCGAGGGTCCAGGCAACGCTACCAGAACGGTTTCGACGGTCAGGGCCTGTGGGTGGAGGTGGAGGTCGAGCGCGAGCTGGGATTCCGGACCAAGCGCGACATAGAGGTCTACGGAATCGCGCCGTTCGTCGAGCAGTGCAAGGCCCGCGTACGCCGCTTCGCCGACCTGATCACCCAGCAATCATTGAGGCTGGGCTACTGGATGGACTGGGACCACTCCTACCACACGCTGTCGGACGACAACAACTACACGATCTGGCACTTTCTCAAGAGGTGCTGGGAGCGAGGGATGATCCACAAAGGCCACGACGTGATGCCCTGGTGCCCGCGCTGCAGCACTGGCATCTCCGAGCACGAGATCGTGACGGAAGGCTACCGCGAACTGACGCATCCGGGGATGACGGTAAGACTCCCGTTGGTTGACGAGCCCGGAAGGTCGCTGCTTGTGTGGACCACGACGCCCTGGACGCTTACAAGTAACGTCGCCGCCGCGGTCCATCCCGATCTGACCTACGCGCGCGTTCGGCAGGCTGACCAGGAGTACTACCTCTGCGAGGGCGCGCTGGGCATCCTCGCCGGGCCGTACGAGACGGTCGAGACAGTGTCGGGGGCCGCTCTGGTGGGCCGGCGCTACCGCGGCCCGTTCGACGATCTGCCGGCGCAGGCCGCAGTGGAGCACCGGGTGATCGCCTGGCGCGAGGTCAGCGCCGAGGAAGGCACCGGCATCGTCCACATCGCGCCGGGATGCGGTGCCGAGGACTTCGCCCTCGGCAAGGAACACGGTCTGCCGGTCCTGGCTCCGTTGGACGAGTTCGGGGTGTTCGCCGGTCCCTATGGCTGGCTGGAGGGGAAGCCGGTCTACGAGGTCGCCGAGCCGATCGAGACCCACCTGCGCGCGGGCGGCCTGCTCTACCGCGTCGAGCCTTACACCCACCGGTATCCCGTGTGCTGGCGCTGCGGGAGCGAGCTGGTTTTCCGCCTGGTGGACGAGTGGTTCATCGCCATGGATCCCGTGCGCGAGGCCATGATGGACGTGACACGGCAGATTCGCTGGATCCCTTCCTTCGGGTTGGACCGCGAGATTGACTGGCTGCGCAACATGCACGACTGGATGATCAGCAAGAAACGCTACTACGGACTGGCCCTGCCGATCTACGAATGTGGGGCCTGCGGCAAGTTCGAGGTCATCGGTTCGCGCGAGGAATTGCGCGCGCGGGCCGTGGAGGGGTGGGAGGAGTTCGAGGGTCACTCCCCGCACCGGCCCTGGGTGGACGCGGTGCGGATCGCATGCGCCTCCTGCGGGCAGACCGTCTCCCGCATCGCGGACGTGGGCAATCCCTGGTTGGACGCTGGCATCGTGTCGTTCTCGACGCTCACCGATTCCCACACCGGTGGGGTCTCCTACGTGGGCGATCAGCGGTACTGGCGCGACTGGTTCCCTGCCCACTTCATCACCGAGGCGTTTCCAGGGCAGTACCGTAACTGGTTCTACTCGCTGCTGGTGATGAGCACGGTGCTCGAGAACCGTCCGCCCTTTGAGGTCTGCCTGGGCCATGCCATGGTCCGCGGCGAGGACGGCCGCGAGATGCACAAGTCGTGGGGCAACGCCATCGAGTTTGAGGAAGCCGCCGACCAGATCGGCGCCGACGTCGCGCGGTGGGTATTTGCGGCGCAGAACCCTGCCGCGAACGTCAACTTTGGGTATGGGCCCGCCGGCGAGGCCCGCCGCCGGTTCATCCTGCCCTGGTGGAACGTCTATGCCTTCTTCGTGACCTACGCTTCGCTGGAGACCCTGGACTTCGCCGCGATGCTGAAATCACCTCCGCCGCCGGGCCTGCTCGATCGCTGGATCCTCTCACGACTTGCGCGGTTGGTGACGGTGCTGCGCGATCGCCTGGACGATTATGATCCCGCGAGCGCGTGCCGGGCCTCGGAGGCCTTCGTGGACGAGCTGTCCACCTGGTATGTCCGCCGCAGCCGCCGGCGGTTCTGGAAGAGCGAGGACGACGCGGACAAGCGAGCCGCCTACCACACGCTGTACGTGGTGTTGCGCACGCTGGCGCAGGCCCTGGCGCCCTTCGTCCCCTTCCTCGCCGAGGCCATGTACCAGAACCTCGTCCGCGGCGTGGAGGCGAGTGCGCCCGAGAGCGTGCACCTGTGCGACTATCCCGAGAGCGATCCGGCCGCCCTCGATGACGATCTGGAGGCGGCGATGGTTGTTGTGCGCGGCCTCGTCAGTCTGGGGAGGGCGGCGCGCGGCACCGCGAAGATCCGCGTGCGCCAGCCGCTTTCCGCGGTCTTGATCGCAACCCGTGACCGGAACCTGATTGAGCGGCCCGACCTGGTCGAGTTGCTGGCGGAGGAGC
This sequence comes from Candidatus Nitrosymbiomonas sp., assembly GCA_020724185.1. Taxonomy (GTDB): domain Bacteria; phylum Sysuimicrobiota; class Sysuimicrobiia; order Sysuimicrobiales; family Humicultoraceae; genus VGFA01. Next base: position 5,080 of record DYHL01000128.1, read on the forward strand.
TCAACGTCAAGGCGGTCCGCTTCGTGGAAGATGCCTCGGCCTACGTGCGGCACGAGGTCAAACCGCGGTTCGACCGGCTGGGTCCCAAGCACGGCGGCCGGGTTCAGGCGGTGGCCGCGGCCCTACGGGCCTTGCCGCCCGAGACCGCGGCCGCGGCGCTGGCCTCAGGGGCCGGCCTCACGCTGCAGGTCGGGGGCGAGCCCCTGGTCGTGGAACCGGACGAGATGGAAGTCAGGCTGCACACGGCGCCAGGGTACGCGGCGGAGGCGGCCGGCGGCCAGGTCGTCATCCTCGAGACCGCCGTGGGCCCGGAGCTGGCGCGGGAGGGCCAGGCGCGCGAGCTGGTGCACCACGTCCAGCAGCTCCGCAAGGAAGAGGGCCTGGAGGTCAGTGAGCGGATCGTCCTGTACCTCGAGGGAGGTCCGGAGATCGAAGATCTGCTGGCAGCGCACGGGCAGTACGTCCGGGCCGAGACCCTTACAACAGAGGTTGTGCACGCGGCGCCGGAGGGCGCCTCTGCCCGGGAGATCCGGCTGGACGGCCTGCGCGTCCGGATGGCGGTGGCGCGCGCAACCTAGGGCGGTCCGTGCCCCCTGTCAACTCATGCTTGCCAGTCTCAGGGCGGTCGGGTAAGATATGGCCGGTTTTCATCCCTGCGCAGTGAGGGGAGATGGCGAATGGCCACCAAGCCTGCCGGCCGGTCGAAGAAGAACCCGGGGCGGACTGCAAAGGCCAGGACGCGCAAGAACCCGGCGCGGCCCAGCGCATCACGCAGTACCAAGCAGAAGCCAGCCCGGCCCCTTACCCGTCGGGAGGTGGAGGAGCTCCGCCGCTTTCTCGAGGCCGAGCAGGTGCGCCTGAACGAGGAACTGGAGGCGATCGAGGAGCGTCTGCCTGAGGTTGAGCAGGTGGGAATGGACGCCAGCGGCAGCTACGACGAGGACCTGGTGGACGTCGCGAGCGACACCTTCGAGCGCGAGAAGGGACTCGCCATAGAGAACAGCGTGCACCAACTGCTGCACCAGGTCGAGGAGGCTCTAACTCGGGTAGAGAAAGGATCCTACGGGATCTGCCAGGTGTGCGAACAGCCCATCCACCCCGACCGCCTGCGCGCCCTGCCCTACGCCCGTCTCTGCATCCGGTGCAAGGAGCGCGAGGAACGAGCACTCCCAAGGTAGCGCCCGCGGGCCTGTCCCGGGCGGGCGCCGGACGCCGATCCCCGGTTGCGCTCCTAGGCACCGCGTTTTTGGTGGCCGTGGCTGACCAGGCAGTCAAGGCGCTGATTGTGCGTGTCCTTCCTCCTTCTGCCAGTGTGGTGGTCCTCCCGGGGGTGTTCAGCATCACCCACGTTCAGAATCCAGGCGTGGCGTTTGGGCTGCTGAGCGGGATCCCTCCGGTCGCGGCAGCGCTCGTCGCCTTGACCCTGTTCTTCCTGGTTCTCTACAATAGAGGCCGCTGGCTGAGGACTCGTGCGGCGGCCGGCGGCTTCGCGCTGATGGCAGGTGGTGCCTGCGGCAACCTGCTCGACCGCGCGCGGCTGGGGCATGTGGTAGACTACCTTGACCTTCACGTCTGGCCGGTGTTCAACCTGGCCGATGTGGCGATCGTTGTTGGCGCCGGGCTCCTGATGCTGGTGATGGCACGCGAGGGCCGGCAGGCGCAATCCCGGAGGTGAACGAGTGCGGCCAATCCTGTACGACCTGTGGGGCATTCCGATCTCGGCGTTCGGCGTCTTCCTGCTGCTGGCGTTCCTGGTGGCGATCAGCGCGGCCCGCGGGAGCGCGCAGCGACGGCTGGGGGCCGATCCCAACTGGACGCTGGACCTCGCGCTCTACGCAATCATCGTCGGGATTGTGGGCGGCCGCATTGGGTACATAATCGCCAACCTTGGCCAGTTCATCGTCGAGCCCCTGAAGATGGTCACGATCTGGCGCGACGGCGGGCTCGTCTACTACGGCGCGCTGGTTGCGGCCCTGCTGCTGGTCCGGGGGTTCGCCCGGAGCAAGCAGATCTCGTTTGCTGGCCTGCTGGACGCCTTCGCGCCGGCACTGGTGCTGGGCTACGGCGTTGCCATGATCGGCGCGCTTCTGCACGGCCTGTTTGCGGGCCGGCCTACAGGGGTGCCCTGGGCGATCGAGCTGTTCCTGGAGCGGCGGCATCCGACGCAGATCTACCTGATGCTGGCATCGGCGGCGATCCTCGCGATCCTGCGGGCCCAGCGCGGGCAGCAGCTTGCGGACGGGACCCTGTTTGTACTGGCGCTCTTCCTGCAGGCGGTGGCCCGGTTTGCCGTGGACTTCTTCGTCGAGGCGCCCGCGGTGATTGGCCCGCTCACCGCCGGTCAACTGGCCAGCGGCGCCGCCGTGCTG
>DYHL01000129.1:0-3047 GCA_020724185.1 Candidatus Nitrosymbiomonas sp.
TGGCTCCCGTTCCTTCGAGGCATACGGCACCTCAGAGGTGGGGGAGCGTCACCGCCACAGGTACGAGGTGAACAACGCTTACAGGCCGATTCTGGAAGCCCGAGGGATGCGGGTCACCGGGATCTTCCCGGAACAGGACCTGGTGGAGATCATCGAGTTGCCCGATCATCCCTGGTTCGTGGGGACGCAGTTCCACGCCGAGTACCGGTCCCGGCCCAACCGCCCGCACCCGCTCTACGGCGCGTTCGTGCGCGCCGCACTGGAGCGGAGCACCGCGGCGGCATCCCGGTCCTCGCTCCAGCGGGAGGAGGCACGATGAGCGGCGCGGTCTACGTCAACGGACGGATCTGCACAAAGGAGGAGGCGACCGTCTCGGTCTACGATCACGGTTTCCTCTACGGCGACGGGGTGTTCGAGGGGATCCGCGTGTACGACGGCCGGATCTTCAATCTGGAAGAGCATCTCGCCCGGTTGTACGAGTCGGCCCGGCACATACTGCTGGAGGTCCCGCTGACGCCCGAGGCCTTCAAGGACGCCATCATCGAGACCGTTCGGGCGAGCGGGCTGCGCGACGCCTACATACGGCCCGTGGTCAGCCGCGGCCCGGGCGACCTTGGGCTGGATCCCCGCAAGTGCCAGACCGCGACCGTGGTGGTCATCGTGGATGCCATCCGGCTCTATCCCCAGGAGGCGTACGAGAAGGGTCTGCGGATGATCACCGCGACGGTGCGACGGCCTGCCCCGGATGCGCTGAACGGCCGGATCAAATCCCTGAACTACCTGAACAACATCCTCGCGCGGATCGAGGCCAATCAGGCAGGTGCCGACGAGGCCCTCATGCTGTCTCCGGAGGGCTATGTGTGCGAGTGCAGCGCCGACAACGTCTTTGTCGTCACCGGAGGCGCCCTCTGGACGCCGGCCACGCACCTGGGGCTGCTCCGGGGCATCACGCGCGACGCGGTGCTCTCGCTCGCCCGCGAGCACGGTCTGGCCGCGGAAGAACGGGTCTTCACGCTGCACGATCTCTACACCGCGAGCGAGTGCTTCCTTACGGGCACGGGCGCCGAGGTGGCGCCCGTCGTGGAGGTGGACGGCCGCCGGATCGGAGACGGCCGGCCCGGGCCGATCACGCACCGCCTCAACGCCGCGTTCCGCGATCTAGCGCGCCAGGTCGGCACCCCGGTGTTTGCGGTGAAGGATGCGCGGGGATGAGGCCCGACCGTCGGCCATCGAAGCGGCCGGCGAGGCCTATCTGAACTACGCGCTGGCCGAGCGCGGCCTGGCCCGGAACACGGTCGAGGCCTATGCCCGCGACCTCGCGGACTTCTCGACTTTCGCGGCGCGGCGCGGCGTCACTGAGCCTGGTGCCGTGCGCCGCTCGACGCTGACCCTGTACCTGCTCGCTCTGCGCCGGAGGGGCCTCGCGCCGAGCACGGTGGCGCGACGCCTGGCCGCCATCAGGGGCTGGACCGCCTTTCAGTTGAGGGAAGGGCAGATCGCGGACGATCCCGCGCTCGATCTGTCGCCGTCCAGGCGCGCGCGCCGGCTACCGGTCGTTCTGACCGTGGACGAGGTCGAGAGGATCCTGAGCCAGCCGCGCGGGAAGGAGCCAGCGGCGCTGCGCGACCGCGCGATTCTGGAGCTTCTCTACGCGGCAGGACTGCGCGTCAGCGAACTGGTGGCCCTGGACGCGGGCGACGTGCAACTGTCCATGGAGTACGTCCGGTGCGTGGGCAAGGGATCCAAGGAGCGTATCGTGCCCATAGGATCGCAGGCGGTGGGCGCCATAAGGGACTACCTGGTCCTGGCGCGTCCCGCGCTTGCCGGACGCCGCGCCAGAACGGCCCTGTTCCTGAACAGGCGTGGCGGTCGGCTGACACGGCAGGGCGTTTGGGCGGTGCTAAAAGGACATGCCGCGCAGGCCGGGATCCGGAAACCGCTGAGCCCGCACACCCTGCGTCACTCCTTTGCCACGCACCTGCTCGACGGCGGCGCTGACCTGCGCGCGGTGCAGGAGATGCTGGGCCACGCCAGCATCGTCACCACCCAGATATACACTCACCTGACGCGATCGCGGCTGCGCGATGCCTACCGCCGTGCGCACCCACGCGACCAGATGTCGGTCGGGCGGACCGTGCCATGAGGACCATCATTCTGGTGCTCGACGGGTGCGGGATCGGCGCCCTGCCCGACGCGGCCGACTACGGCGATGAGGGCAGCAACACCCTTGTCAACACGGCGCGGGCTTCCGGCGGGCTCCGCCTGCCCGTGTTGGAGCGCCTCGGGTTGGGGGTGCTGGACGCGATCCTGGGCGTTGCCCCGCTTGGCGACCACGAGGCGGCCGCGGGCGTGATGCGCGCGCGCGCAGCAGGCAAGGACTCGACCACGGGACACTGGGAGCTGGCCGGGCTGGTGGTCCGGCGGCCGTTTCCCACGTATCCTGATGGCTTTCCCCTGGATCTGGTACGAGCATTCGAGCGGCAGATAGGTCGGGGGACGCTGGGCAACGTGGCGGCTTCAGGCACCGAGATCATCCAGACCCTGGGACCTGAGCACCTGCGCAGCGGCGCGCCGATCGTCTACACCTCTGCTGACAGCGTGTTCCAGATCGCGGCGCACGAGGCAGTCGCGCCGGTCGAGCAGCTCTACGAGTGGTGCCAGATCGCCCGCGGGCTGCTCGTGGGCGAGCACGCCGTCAGCCGCGTGATAGCGCGGCCGTTCATTGGCGAGCCAGGCGCCTTCGTGCGCACCGACCGCCGCCGTGACTTCCGCCGGTGGGTCCGACCGTGCTCGACGCGCTGGCGAACCGGGGCATTCCGGTGGTAGGGGTTGGAAAGATCGAGGATCTCTTTGCTGGGCGCGGTCTGGCACGCTCCGTGCACACTCACGACGACGCGGACGGCATCACCCAAACCGTGGCCGCGGCCAGAGGTCTGGAGCACGGGCTGGTGTTCACGAACCTGGTGGAGCTGGACACGGTCTATGGCCACCGGAACAACTTCGATGGTTTCGCGCGGCACCTCGAAGCGATTGATGCGCGCCTGCCC
>DYHL01000129.1:3057-7446 GCA_020724185.1 Candidatus Nitrosymbiomonas sp.
CCACGCCCAGCACCGATCATTCGCGTGAGCAGGTCCCGGTGCTGGCATGGCGGCCCGGCCTGGCCCCGGGCCGCCGGCTGGGGGTGCGGGAGAGCTTCGCCGACCTGGCCGCCACCGTGGCTGAGGCGTTCGCAGTACCCTGGCTCGGACCGGGGAAGAGTTTCTGGACGGAATTAGAGGAGGGACGCGGATGAACTGGGCGGCGCGCGCGAGAGAGGCGGCGCAGGCGGTACAACGCATCGTCGCAAGGACCCCGGAGGTGGCGGTGATCCTGGGCTCGGGGCTGGGGGCCCTGGCGGAAGAGGTTTCCTCCGACGCCATCATTGCCTACGACGAAATCCCGCACTTTCCCCGTCCCAGCGTCGAAGGGCACGCCGGCCGGCTGGTCGTTGGGACCCTGGAGGGCCGTTCGGTCGCCGTGATGCAGGGCCGCGCGCACTTCTACGAGGGGTACACAATGGCCGAGGTGGTTTTCCCGGTGCGCGTGCTGCACGCCCTGGGCGCCCGGGTCCTGGTGGTGAGCAACGCCGCCGGCGGGCTCAACCGCCAGTGGCGCGCCGGGGACCTGATGGTTATCTCCGACCACATCAACTTCATGGGCGCCAACCCGCTGGTGGGACCCAACGAGGCCGAGATGGGCCCGCGGTTCCCGGACATGTCGGAGGCGTACGACAAAGATCTTGTCGCGCTGGCCGAGGCCGCGGCCCTCGACCTCCGCATCTCGCTGCGCAAAGGAATCTACGTCGGCGTCTCCGGACCCTCCTATGAGACCCCGGCGGAGCTGCGCATGCTGGCCCGGTGGGGCGCGGATGCCGTGGGAATGTCCACGGTGCACGAGGTGATCGCGGCGCGGCATGCCGGGATGCGCGTGCTGGGGCTCACCGCGATCACCGACATGGCCACCGGCGAGGTCGTCGCCCCGGTCTCGCACGAGGAGGTCCTAGCCGTGGCGCGCGAGCTCGAGCCCAGGTTCGTGCGGCTGGTGCGCCGCATAGTTGCGACCCTGCCCGCGTGACGGGCCGCCTCGACTTCCCGTGCGTGCATACGACCTGATCCAGAAGAAGCGCGACGGCGCGGCCCTCTCCGCGGGCGAGATCGCCTGGCTGGTGGACGGCTTCGTCGGGGGCTTGGTGCCCGACTACCAGATGGCCGCGTTCCTGATGGCGGTCTACTTCCGTGGGATGACGCCCGAGGAGACGGCCGCGCTCACTTGGGCGATGGTACGGTCGGGTGAGACGCTTGACCTGGGACCGCTCGCCAGGGACGCCGTGGACAAGCACAGCAGCGGTGGCGTGGGCGACAAGACCTCGCTGGTGCTGGTTCCCCTGGTGGCTTCGGCCGGCGTGCCGGTTCCGAAGCTGTCCGGGCGCGGCCTGGGCCACACCGGCGGGACGCTGGACAAGCTGGAGGCGATCCCCGGATTCAGCACGGCGCTCTCCGAGGCAGCGTTCGTGGAGCAGATCGGGCGCATCGGGTGCGCCATAGCAGGGCAGAGCGCGGCGCTGGTGCCGGCCGATGCCCGGCTCTACGCCCTGCGCGACGTGACGGCCACCGTTGACAGCGTACCGCTGATCGCTTCCAGCATCATGTCCAAGAAGCTGGCCGTCGGGTCGTCCGCGATCCTGCTGGACGTGAAGTGCGGGCGCGGGGCGTTCATGAAGACCGAGGCCGACGCCCGGATTCTGGCCGAGGCCATGGTCGCCATCGGCCGCGCGGCCGGCCGGCGCACCGCCGCGGTGATCAGCGCGATGGACCACCCGTTGGGCCGGGCAGTTGGCAACGCGCTCGAGGTAGCCGAGGCAATCGCAACCCTCCGCGGCGAGGGCCCACAGGATTTGGAGGGGCTCTGCCTGGCGCTGGGCGGGTGGATGCTGATGCTGGGAGGACGGTCGGCCTCGCCCGAGGAAGGCAGTGAGGAGCTGCTGCGGCGCCTGCGGAGCGGTGACGCGCTGCGGAAGTTCGAGGCGCTGATCCGCGCGCAGGGCGGCGACCCACGGGTCGTCGAGGATCCAGAACGGCTGCCTTCGGCGCCCTGCCGGTTGCCGGTACCCGCGCCTGCCTCCGGTGTCGTGGCCGGCATTGATGCCGAGGCGATCGGGCTGGCCGCGATGCAACTGGGCGCCGGGCGGGCCCGCAAGGGCGAGGCCGTTGACCCGGCGGTGGGCGTGGTGATCAAGCGGTCCGCGGGCGTTGTCGTCAAGGCCAGAGAACACCTGGCGACGATCCATGCCAGGTCCGAGGAGGCCGGACTTGCCGCAGCTCGCCAGGTGGCCGCAGCGTTCGCGATAGCGGAGAGCGCGCCGGCGGAGGTGCCGGTAATTCGAGGCGTCATCAGATGGTAGCCGCCATCTGACGGCGGTGGCCGACGGAGGAGGAGCCGATGATTCGTCGCGTGGGCGTCGTAGGGTGCGGGTTGATGGGGGTCGGCATTGTGGAGGTGGCGGCGCGATCCGGGTACGAGGTGATCGTGCGCGAGATCAACGACGAATTGCTCGCGAAGGGGATGGATCGGCTGAAGGCTTCCCTTCGGCGCGGGGTCGAGCGCGGCAAGCTCGATGAGGCCGGCCGCGAGGCCGCCCTGAGCCGGGTCCAGGGGACAACGGTCCTGGCAGATCTGGCCGGCGTAGACCTGGTGGTTGAGGCCATCCTGGAGCAGATGAACGACAAGAAGGCGCTCATGCGGGAACTGGACCGGCTGGTGGCGCCAGGGGTGGTCCTGGCCAGCAACACGTCGTCGCTCTCGATTACCGAGATGGCGGCGGCCACCGGTCGTCCTGAGAGCGTCGTGGGGCTGCACTTCTTCAACCCTGTGCCGGTGATGCCGCTCGTGGAGATCGTGAAGGGGCTTCGCACCTCCGACGAGGTGGTGCGGGCGATGCGCGAGTTCGCCCAGTCGCTGGGCAAGACCGTGGTGGTAGCCAGGGACACGCCGGGCTTCATCGTGAACCGGCTGCTGATCCCCTACCTGCTGGATGCGATCCGCGCCCTCGAACTGGGCGTCGCCTCGCGGGAGGACATTGACTCCGCGATCACGCTCGGGCTGGGCCATGCCATGGGGCCCCTTACGCTGCTGGACTTCGTCGGGCTGGACACAACGTACTACATCGCGGAGGCGATGTTCGCCGAGTTCAAGGACACCCGCTACGCGCCCCCGCCGCTGCTCCGGCAGATGGTGCTGGCCGGATGGTTGGGACGGAAGAGCAAGCGCGGCTTCTACGAGTACCAATAGTACGGCAGGAGGGGGCCGGGCACCACGCAGAACAGTCATACGGGGGATTGAGAGGGCTGGATGGCCGTTCTGCTTTCCGACGAACACCGGATGATTCAAGCGACGGTCCGGGAGTTCGCCACCCGCGAGTTGCTGCCGATCGCGGCCGACCTCGATCAGCACTCCCGGTTCCCACGGGAGGCGGTGGGCAAGGCCGCGGAGCTGGGTCTGATGGGCATGACCGTGCCCGAGGAGTACGGCGGCTCTGGCATGGACCCGCTCGCGTACGTCGTCGCCCAAGAGGAACTGGCCAGGGCGTGCGCGGGTTTCCAGACGATCGTAACCGTGAACAACTCGCTGGTGTGCGAGCCGATTCTGCGCTGGGGCAGCGAGGCGCAGAAGCGGCGCTACCTGCCTGAACTCGCTTCGGGACGCCAACTGGGCTGCTACTGTCTGACCGAACCATCCTCTGGCTCGGATGCCATGTCACTGCGCACCACGGCGGTGCTGCGCGACGGCGAGTGGCGGCTCTCTGGAACCAAGATCTTCGTGACCAACGGCGCGGAGGCGGATCTTTGCCTGATCTACGCGCGATCGGAGCCCGAAGCCGGCGCCCGTGGCCTGTCCGCGTTTCTGATCGAGAAGTCCTTCCCTGGCCTGAGTGTGGGGAAGATCGAGAAGAAGCTCGGCATCCGGTGCTCGTCCACTACGGAGATCGTGCTCGACGACTGCCGCGTGCCCCAGGGAAACCTGCTCGGGGAGCGCGGGCAAGGCGGGCGGATCGCCCTGGCCACGCTGGACGGCGGCCGCATCGGGATCGCGGCCCAGGCGCTGGGCATCACCCGCGTACGTCCAGCAGCGGCAGCAGTTCGGCAGGGCCATCGGCGAGTTCCAGGCCGTCCGGTGGGCGCTGGCCGACATGGCGACGCGCCTGGAGGCCGCCCGGTTGCTGACGCACAGGGCCGCCGTCATGCGCGGCGAGGGGCTCCCGTGCGCCAGGGAGGCGGCGATGGCCAAACTGCTCGCATCAGAGACGGCGATGTGGGCCGCCCACAAGGCCGTGCAGCTCTTCGGCGGGTACGGGTACACCCAGGACTACCCGGTCGAGCGCTATTTCCGCGACGCGAAGATCACCGAGATCTACGAGGGCACTTCCGAGATACAGAGACTGGTAGTCTCGC
>DYHL01000130.1 GCA_020724185.1 Candidatus Nitrosymbiomonas sp.
GCCCAATTACCTCAGGAGGCATCCCGCCCCGGGATGCCTCCTGAGTAGTTACGGACTGAGATCTATATCCCGGGAGGTGCAGTGATGCGGTATTTCCTCATCTGTCTCATCGCCGTGGTGCTGGTGACCTCGGCCTGGACCGGCGTCACCCGCGCGCAGACCGACGACGAGCCGGGGCTTGACAACCTGGTCGCGCAGGCACCCGGAGTGCCAGGGGCCGGGATGCCAGGGCCGGGCGGACCAGGTCTCCGTCAGCGGCTTGGGCTGACCGAGGCGCAGGCCCAGAAGGTCGAGCAGATCCTGGCCGCGCACCGGGAGCGCACGGCGCGGCTGCGGATCGCCCTGGGCCGGGCCCGGCTCGATGCCCGTGAGTTGACGCTCGAGGCCAAAGCCGACCGGGCGAAGATCGAGGCCGTCTCGCGCCGTATCGGCGATCTGTACGGTCAGATGGTCCGCGCGCGCCTGGAGGTTTCGTTCGAGCTGAAGCAAATCCTGACCCCGGAGCAGTGGAGCCGGTTCCGGGAGATGACGGCGCGGCGGATGCGGGCCCGCCGCTAACGCCGCAGGCCTCGCGCCCGCAGCACCTGGATGAGCCGGTCGGGATGGTCGGTGATGATACCGTCACCACGAAGCGCACCTATACCCATCGTCAGGAGGCGCTCCATGTCGGCCGGCTCGTTCACGGTCCACGGCACCACCGGGATGCCGGCGCGGTGCAGGGCTTCTACCGCCTCACGGGTAACCAGGCGGAAACCGGGCGAGTAGATGTCCGCGCGCGCCGCCCGGACGTCCGCGACCGGATCGAGCGGAGGATTCAGCGGCGACCGAAGTGCAGCGGTCGTCATCGAGGAGTCAAGCGTCTTCACCCGGACGATTGACGGGTAGTAGAACGACTGGACGATCGCGCGGCCCGACAGCCCTGCTGCGCGCACCTGCTCTAGCACCAGCTCCTCGAAGTTCGCGGGCGGGGCCGGCCCCCGCGCATCGTACTTGGTCTCGAGGTTCAGGCGCACGCGCTCGTTACCGTGCCCCCTGACCACCTCCAGCACCTCGCGCAGCGTCGGGACTCGCTCGCCGGCGAAGCGCGCATTGAACCAGCTTCCGGCATCTAGGCGCTGGAGGTCAGCCAGCGCCGTATCGCGAACGAACCCACGGCCGTTGGTCGTGCGGTCCAGCGTCGCGTCGTGAATGACCACGACCGCGCCGTCCCGCGAGACGTGTAGGTCGAGCTCGATAACGTCTGCTCCCAGCGCCAGCGCGTTGCGCACCGCGGCCAGCGTGTTCTCCGGCGCCAGCGCGGCGCCGCCGCGGTGGGCGTGCACGTCCACCGATAAGGCCTGTGCCAGGCAGGGCACGGCGACGATGGCCGAGGCGGTAATGGCCCAGGCGATCAGGGCAATGCCCGATGGCCCCAGGAGGTGTCTGCGACGGCTTTGCGAACGCGGAGTCATCTTCATCTCGTTGTTGCTCTTAGCCTAACCGGGATTCATCTCCTGCCGGTGGGCATTCCGGGCGAGCACGCCTGGGCACTGCGGGTGGGGCAACTGGAGCGCCGCTACGTCGTGCACGTTCCGCGCGGCTACGACGGAAAGGCCGCCATCCCGGCCGTGATCATGCTCCACGGAGGGGGCGGAACGGCGCGGGCTGCCATGAGGGAAACCGGGTGGGCAGGCAAGGCCGATGAGGCCGGGTTTCTCGCTGTGTTCCCCGAGGCGACCGGACCCAATCCCCGGGCCCCGGGCAACTTTGTCGGAAACCCTCAGACATGGAACGACGGCTCAGGTCGCTTCCACTCCGGCAGCACGAACGTTGACGATGTGGGCTTCATCAATGCCCTGATTGACGGTCTGCCCTCTCGCTTCGCGGTTGACGGCCGGCGCATCTTCGTGGCGGGGTTCTCGAACGGCGCCTCCATGGCCTACCGGGTCGGCGCGGAACTGTCAGGCCGCATCGCCGCAATCGCGCCGATCTCGGGTCATCTCTGGCTCAAAGACCTTCAGCCCCTCCGGCCGGTGCCGCTCATCTCCATCGCAGGCACAGCAGATCCGCTCAATCCACTGGATGGCGGAGAGGTCCGGGTCCCCGGCGGCGGGGTCGAGCACAGGCCTCCGTTGCGGGACTCGGTGTTGCGGTGGGCGAAGTTGAATGGTTGCCAGCCGGAACCCGCCGTGATCCGGGACACGGATGGCGTCAGATGGATCGCCTATTCACCTTGCCTGCGGGGCTCTGAAGTGGAATTCTACACCGTGGAGGGACTGGGGCACACTTGGCCGGGCGGCCAGAGCCTGCTTCCGGCAACGATGGTAGGCAGGACTTCCGGCAAACTCCGTGCGAACGATGTGATCTGGCGGTTCTTTGAGAGACATCCGCAGAGGTGACACATGCCGTCTGAGAAGATTGACGCGTTGGGTGCCCGCGATACGCTGCGGGTTCCTGACGGAACCGTGGAGATCTACCGGCTGGATCGGCTGGAACGTGCAGGGCTCGGAAGGCCCGACCGTCTGCCGTTCTCGATCCGGGTGCTCCTGGAGGCCGTGCTGCGCCAGTGTGACGGCGTGCTGGTGACCGAAGACGACGTCCGAACGGTCGCCGGGTGGACGCCGAAGCCATCGGAGCGCGATATCCCGTTCCTGCCAGCGCGCGTGCTTCTCCAAGATCTAACGGGTGTCCCCGCGGTGGCCGACCTGGCGGCGATGCGTTCCGAGCTGCACCGCCGCGGCGGGGACCCTGCCAGGATCAACCCTCTAAGTCCGGTTGACCTGGTCATTGATCACTCGGTCCAAGTGGACGCTTTTGGCTCCTCCGCGGCGCTGGCCATCAACGCGGAGCGCGACTTTGAGCGCAACCGTGAGCGGTACGCGTTCCTGCGCTGGGCGCAGAAGTCCTTCCGTAACTTCCAGCTCGTGCCGCCCAACACCGGCATCGTGCACCAAGTCAATCTGGAGTACCTGGCCACCGTCGTTGCCACGCGCACTGCGAGCGGCCTGACAACTGCGTTTCCCGACTCGCTGGTGGGCCTGGATTCGCATACAACGATGATCAACGGCCTGGGCGTGCTGGGCTGGGGCGTGGGCGGCATCGAGGCCGAGGCGAACATGCTCGGCCAGCCGTTCTACATGCTCCTGCCCGAGGTCACAGGCGTCCGGCTCACCGGCGCCCTGCGCGAGGGCGTGACCGCAACCGACCTTGTACTGACCGTGACCGAGATGCTTCGGAAGCGGGGAGTTGTGGGCAAGTTCGTGGAGTTCTTCGGCGACGGGGTGGCCGCGCTGACGCTGCCCGATCGCGCGACGATCGGAAACATGGCGCCCGAATACGGGGCCACGCTCGGGTTCTTCCCCGTGGACCAGGAAACCCTGGCCTACCTTCGCCTTACGGGACGCACCGAACCGCACATAGCGCTGGTCGAGGCCTACTGCAAGGAGCAGGGGCTGTTCCGAACCGCGGCGACGCCTGATCCCGAGTTCAGTGAGGTCCTGGCGCTCGACCTCGGCGCCGTTGAACCGAGTCTGTCCGGTCCCAAGCGACCGCAGGATCGGGTGGCGCTGGCAGCGGCCGGACGAGCGTTCCAGACCTCCCTGACAGCACCGGTGGCCGCACGCGGCTTCGGCCTGACCAGCGAACAGGCGCGGCGTAGAGTCGGTGGTCTCGGCCACGGTTCGGTCGTCATCGCGGCCATAACCTCCTGCACGAACACATCCAACCCGTCGGTGATGCTTGGCGCCGGGTTGCTCGCCAGAAAGGCAGTTGAGCGCGGGCTACGAGTTCCCAACCACGTCAAGACCAGCCTGGCGCCCGGATCCCTCGTCGTCACCGAGTACCTGCGCGGCGCCGGGTTGTTGACCCCACTCGAACAACTCGGCTTCCACGTCGTCGGCTACGGCTGCACCACCTGCATAGGCAACAGCGGCCCGCTGCCTGAACCGGTGGCGCAGGCGGTGCGCGATGGCGACCTGGTGGCAGCCGCGGTGCTGAGCGGCAATCGCAACTTCGAAGGCCGCATCCATCCCCTTGTGCGGGCCAACTACCTGGCCTCGCCGCCTTTGGTCGTGGCCTACGCCCTGGCAGGCCGCGTGGACATAGATCTCACCAGCGAGCCGCTGGGGCAGGACCAAGACGGCGCGCCGGTCTACCTGCGCGACATCTGGCCCACGCAGGACGAAATCCGAGCGGCCCAGGAGGCCGCCTTGCGAAAGGAGCAATTCCACGAGCAGTACGCGCGGGTCTTCGATGGTGGCCCGGCGTGGAAGAAACTCCCGGTCCCGGAAGGCGCGATCTACGACTGGGATGCGGCGTCCACCTACATTCAAGAGCCGCCGTTCTTCACCGATCTGCCGGCTGACCCGGCGCCGTTGCGCGACATTGCCGGCGCCCGCGCCCTGGCCGTGCTGGGGGACTCCATCACAACCGACCACATATCTCCGGCCGGCTCGATCGCGGCCGATGGCCCGGCAGGGCAGTACCTGATCAAGCGGGGCGTGCCCCCGGCAGAGTTCAACACCTACGGGGCGCGGCGCGGCAACCACGAGGTGATGATGCGGGGCACCTTCGGCAACATCCGGATAAAGAACCAGATGCTGCCCGGGGTCGAGGGCCCGAAGACCGTTCACCATCCCAGCGGCGACGTCATGTTCATCTACGACGCGGCGGTGCGCTACCGGCAGGAGGGCGTCCCGCTCATCGTCATTGCCGGCAAGGAGTACGGCGGCGGCAGCTCACGCGACTGGGCGGCGAAGGGCCCGGCCCTGCTCGGGGTGCGCGCCGTGATCGTCGAGAGCTACGAGCGCATACACCGCAGCAACCTGGTGGGGATGGGAATCCTCCCCCTCCAGTTCGCAGACGGCGAGGGCCGCGCGGCGCTCGGGCTGGACGGCTCAGAGGTCTACGCGATTGAAGGAATCGAGGGAGACCTCCGGCCGCGGCAGCGAGTCCGGGTACGGGCGCAGCGCCCTGACGGCACCGAGACCGTGTTCGAGGCACTCGTGCGGATTGACGCGCCGGTGGAGATCGAGTACTACCGCCACGGCGGAATTCTGCACATGATGCTGAGGAAGATGCTGGGCGAGTAGTCGTGGGCAGCGCCGAGACGCGTACCATCGTCATCCTGGGTGGATATGGCTACGCCGGGCGGGCGCTGGCGCCGCTCCTCCTTGCGGAGGGCACCGCCCGCCTGGTCCTGGCCGGGAGGTATCGCGATAAAGCCCACCAAGCCGCCGAGGAATTGAACGCTCGCTTCGAGGGCGGCCGCGTGAGTGGCGCGCGCGCGGACGCCGCCGATCCGAGGAGTCTGACCGTCGCGTTCGATGGCGCCGATCTCGTCGTGGTCGCATCGAACACGGCCCGGCAGGTCGCGACGGTTGCACGATCCGCGCTCGATCGCGGGTTGGACTATCTCGACATCCAGTACTCCGCCTCGAAGCTTCCCGTGCTCCGGGCCATGGCCGGAGAGATCGAGCAGGCAGGCCGGTGCTTTGTCACGGAAGCGGGGTTCCATCCGGGGCTCCCCTCGGCCCTAGTCCGGTACGCCGCTTCGCGCTTCGACTATCTGGAGCGCGCGATCACCGCCAGCGTCTTGAACCCGCAGGGCGGGCTGCCCTACAGCGGCGGGGTAGACGAGCTGGTGGAATCCTTCAGGGACTACCGGCCCCTCATCTACCGCGGCGGCGCGTGGCGCGGGATCAGCTTCTTGAATCCCTACCGCCGCATCCACTTCCGCGGGGGATTCGGCACGCGCGGCTGCGTGCCGCTGCCACTCGCGGAGCTGCGCGCCATGCCTGAGATGGTACCCTCCCTCCAGGAGGTTGGATTCTACATCGCGGGGTTCAACTGGTTCGCCGACTGGATCGTCACGCCGGTCGTAATGACGGGAGTATGGTTCTTCCCCAGGGCGTTGCTCAGACCCATGGGCAGGCTCCTTTGCTGGTCCACCAGGTTCTTCACCTCGCCCCCTTACGGGATAGCCCTGCAGATGGACGCGGAGGGAGTCCGGGCAGGGGCACGCTGGAAGATGGAGCTCTTCCTCTACCACGAGGACGGCTACGTGTTCACGGCCGCTCCTGTGGCGGCCTGCCTGCTGCAGATCCTGGACGAATCCTCCCGCAGACCCGGCCTCCACTTAATGGGACACCTCGTGGATCCATCCCGTCTGATCGCCGACATGCAGCGAGTGGGAATCCGGATCGAATCGGGGGAGTACGCGGCCTAACCCGGCCGGCGGAGGAAATCCTCCCGGCGGCATGCCTCCCGGACCAGCAGGGCCGTCAGCGCCGCGCGCTGTGGCAGCGTGACGAGATCCAGGTAGTCGTCGGGGCCGTGGTAGCCGCCGCCCACCGCGCCCATACCGTCGAGCACAGGCACCCCTAGCGTTGCGATGAAGTTGCCGTCGGAGCCCCCGCCGGTCGTCGCCGCGGAAAGCGGGAACCCGAGCATCGCCGCGGCCTCCTGCGCCAGCTCGAACAGCGCCATACTGCCCGGCCCCGCCTCAAACGGCGGCCTGTTGATCTCCCCGGAAAGCGTTGCGCGCGTGCCGGGGAGGTGCTCGACTCGCGCGATCTCCTCCAGGCGCGCGATGGTCTGCGCGCCGGCGGCCGCTGTGGGCAGTCTCAGGTCAATCTCGGCCTCGGCCAGATCGGGCACCACGTTTGAGCGGGTGCCGCCCGCGGTCACGATCGTGTTGGCGGAGACGCCCCTGGAAGGATCGTTGAGCGCGTGGATCTCGAGGATTTTGCGCGCCAGGGCCACGACCGCACTCGCACCGTCCTCTGGGTTGACGCCTGCATGGGCCGCCCTGCCGCGTACCGCGAGCGTGTACCTGCCCACGCCCTTGCGCGCGGTGACCACCGATCCGTCGTGGCGGCCCGGCTCGTGCACCAGGCATAGGTCACAGTTCCGACCCTCGGCCTCGATGATCCCGCGCGATGCCCCTGATCCCACTTCCTCGTCGGCGTTGTGGATCACAACAAGCGCCGCGTAGTCGTCCCAGCCCGCCGCGTTCAGGGCCCGCAGCGACTCCCACAACGTGATCAGGCCGGCCTTCATATCCGCCACGCCGGGCCCGTAGGCGCGGCCGTCCCGTACGCGAAACGGCCGGCGGGCGGCCTCGCCCGCGTCAAAGACGGTGTCGTAGTGCCCCAGGAAGAGCAGTCGCAGGCGCCCGGCCCCGAATCTGCGCCCAACCAGTGTCGGCCCGGCGGCGGCGTGCGCGTACTGCTCCACCGCGAAGCCCAGTTCCTCGAGGCGTTCCCGGAGCCAGCTGCTAGCCGAGGCAAGACCGTCCAGGCAGCGGGAGCCGGTATCCATGTTGACCAGCGTCTCGAGCAGGCGGAGCGCGTCTTGCATCAAGGTGTCCTCCTTCGAGCATCCTGGTACAATGTTCAACCTGAATCCGGCGGCATTTGACTTGGCCTCATGAGAATCCCGCTTCGAGAA
>DYHL01000131.1 GCA_020724185.1 Candidatus Nitrosymbiomonas sp.
GACGCCCAGTACGACGACGATTCCCGGCAGCGAATAACCTGCCTGCGCCGTGGCCCAGATCACCCAGGCGAGCCCGCCGGGAAACCGCGTGCGGAGATAGGCCGGGGGAGCGGCCAGCGCGACAATAACGGTGGCGGCAAACGTTCCGAGCACCAGGCTACCGGCCGCGGCGTTCCAGGGACTCGCGGCGCTGGCCGCCCACACCCGTGTCGCATCCGATGGCGAGACCGCGCCGGCATAGGCCCAGACGGCGAGCAGCCCGGTCGGAAGCGCCAGCGCGAAGAACGCCACACCGGTAACCGCCGCCATAGCGGGAAGCCGCCCGGGACCCAATCGCAGGGGGGCATGCGGCTTCCATGATGCGTCGGTCTGATAGTGCCGTCCCCCCCCGCGCAGCCGGGCCTCGAGCCACAGGAAACCCAAAGTGAGCAGAATAGTGGCCACGCCCAGGGCGGACGCGGCCGACCGATCGTACATCGCCGTCAACAGATAGTACAGCTCGGTGGCCAGGGTGTCGTACCGCAGCAGCACCATCGTCCCGAAGTCGGCGAGGGCATACAACGAGGGGAAGAAGATGCCGGCGCCGATCGCCGGCCGGATCATCGGCAGGGTGAGCGTCCAGAAGACGCGCATCCATGAAAGGCCGCTCGAACGCGCGGCCTCGTCGAGGCTCCGACTGATCCGGC
Source organism: Candidatus Nitrosymbiomonas sp. (assembly GCA_020724185.1). Lineage (GTDB taxonomy): Bacteria > Sysuimicrobiota > Sysuimicrobiia > Sysuimicrobiales > Humicultoraceae > VGFA01. Next base: position 687 of record DYHL01000131.1, read on the forward strand.
GCAACGCCGCGGAGATAAGCAGGAACCCGTACGGATAGGTGAAGAGCGCCACGATGAACACCGCGCCGGGCAGGCCGTGGGGCGGGAGGGCAATCCCCACGGCACGGTCCAGGACCCCTCCCCGGCTGAGCAGGTGCAGATAGACGATAGCGCCGATATACGGCGGGATCGCCAGCGGCAGCACCAGGGCCACGCGCCAGAACTGCCGCCCGGGCAGGTCGGTGCGCTCGACCAGGAAAGCTAGGCCGGCTCCCACGACAACCGACGTGACGCTCGCCGCGGCGGCCAGGGCCAGGGTGGAGAGCAGCAGGCCGCCGGTGCGCGGGGAAAGCAGCACGCCCAGCGTGGCCCCATCACCGGCGAGGGCGCGGCCGACCAGGAACACCATGGGCCCCGCGATGATCGCGGCGACCGCCGCGGATGGCAGGAGCAGCACCCAGGGGACCGGACGACGTCCGATCCTGAGGCCCTCTCGCGTCGCGGCGACCGCGCTCACCCTAGCGAAACGCTCCCTCTCGAACGAGGCGCAGCGTGCTGTCCCGAAGCTCGCCCAAGCGCTGGTAGGTCACCGCCATCCGCTTCACGCGGGCGAGCGGCCGGACGTCAGGATGCAGCGATATGCCGTCCATGACCGGGTACTCGAAGTTGGCCCTGGCGTAGAACTCCTGGGCGCGGCGGTCGGCGGCCAGGAAGTCAACGAAGCGGCGCGCACCCGCCGGGTTGGGTCCGCCCATGATGATGGCGATGCCCGTCGGCGAGACTAGAACCCCCATGTCATTGGGTCCCTGATCGGGATAGACGATGGCGATGTTCCGGCTGCCCTCGGCCACTTGAAGATGATAGTAGTAGTGATTGGCAATGCCGACCGCGCCTTCACCACGCGCTACGGCCTGGCGCACCTGAGTCCCGCCTGCGACCAGAATGGGCCGGTTGTCCCGCAGCCTGCGGAAGAAGTCCTCCGTCCACCCGTCCCCGCGCGTAAGTCGCAGGGCCGACAGCCAGGCGACGATGTACTCGTTGGTGAACACCGGCATCACGATGCGTTCTCGCCACCGCGGATCGGCGAGCTCGGTCATCGAGACCGGTGTAGGCAGCCCCCATTCGGTCATACGGTCCCGGTTCATCGTGATGACGTGGGCGCGCAGCGACAACCCGCTCCAGGTGCCATCGTGCGCCCGGAACTCTCGGGGTGTCCCTCGAACAGCCGTACCCAGGTATGGATCTAGGACACCTTCGCGGCGCAGCACTTCGAGCACCGAGATCTCGTTGGAAATCACCAAGTCCGCCCGGGGCTGGGAGCGTTCCTCGAGCACGAGGTTGGCCAGCTCGCCGATGCTGCCGGAGCGGACCGTCACGGGCATCCTGGCCTCCTGCCGAAAGCGCTCGATCAGCGGGAGGATCAGCGGCTCGCGGCGCCCCGAGTAGACCACAATGCCCTCGGCCCGTGCATCCGCGGGTGGGGCCGCCGCGGCGGCCAGAATCGCAACGATCGGCATCAGAAGCCAGATCCTGCGGAACGCCACCTGGACAAACCTCTTGGAAAGGCCCTCGGTCATGTCTGCCTCCCTTCATCGTCGAGCGCTTTGAGCACCCCTCACTTAGGTTACCCTTACTCTTAGATTAAGTCAATCCTTTCTTGACCCGATAGAGCAACTCAGGAGCCACCGGCGCAAGCTAACGCCCCAGCGGTCGGTGGCAGTGATGCCCACGCTCTCGCTGCGGACGGCCTACGCGATCCTCCACGAACTCCATTAGGTCGGCGCCGTCCAGTCGCTCGGCCTCGGCACCGGCAGCGCGAGGTTCGATCCGGATCCACGGTCGCACCATCACGCGGTCTGCGCGCGGTGCGGCCGGGTCCGCGACGCCCAGATGGATATGACTCCGGTGGAGATGCCATCGGACCAGCAGTAGGAGTTTTGGGGCGGAGGGTGAATCTCATCTTCAGAGGACTCTGCCAGGAGTGCCAGCGATGACGGTGCACGACATCTCCAAGACTGAACGCATCGAGATGTACCTGAAGGCTGTGTACACGGTTGCGCAGGCGACGCCGCCGGTCACGATCTCGAAGGTGGCGGACTACATGGGCGTGTCCGCGCCGTCCTCGCACGAGATGCTCAAACGCCTGGAGACCAAGGGCCTCCTACGTTCGAGCAGCGAGGGATTTCGCCTGACGCCGCTGGGGATGCAGACCGCGGTGCGGGTGGTGCGCCGGCTGCGGCTGGCCGAACGGCTGCTCTCAGACGTCTTGAGGATAGAATTGCCCCGGGTCTACGCCGAGGCGTGCAAGTTCGAGCACGTCATCAGCCCTGAGGTCGAAGCGCGCATGGCCGATGTGCTGGGTCATCCGGCGACCTGCCCGCACGGCCTGCCAATCCCAGGCGACATCGCGCCGCATGTCCAGTCACTGGTCACCATTGCCCAACTCGGGGTGTGGGACCACGCCGTGCTCGTCGGCATCCCGGAAGAGGACGAGCCGTTCGTAACGCACCTGGTGGACATGGGCCTTATTCCCGGAACCGCCCTTGTGGTCAGGGAGGCAACTGCTCTCGGCGGGCCGATTACCCTGCAGATCGGGCATCAGATCCGCGCCCTGGGGCTGGAGATGGCCCGACGGCTCTTTGCCCGCCGGGAGCGCAACGAGCCCCCGGATGCCGGGGACATGAGAGAGCCGGGAGAGAACCGCCCGCCACGATAGCCTAGCGGTCCGGGCGGAGGGGACGGCGGGGACGCTGCCGCGGCGTCCGCGAGCTGGCCGTCCCCTCGGGGTTTCACAGGAGTCTGCCGGTGGTCACCCCCCCTTGCATTGGACGAGAATAAACCGGAGAATACAGAACCGGATACCGTTCCTGCGGGCCACCGGCCCGCGATGCTTGAGATCCTCGGAGGTGTGTAGATGCCGCGCATGTTGATCCTGATCCTGACCGCAGGGCTCGCGCTGTCCATGAGCGCTCCCAGCATTGCGGTCGCCGCTCCCAGCCCTGAGTCAACCCCGGGATACCGGGGCCTTGGGCTTTCGACGCCGTATCCTAGCCAGACCGTGCGGGCCGGCGAGACGGTCACGCTGGCGCTCACCGTCAAGAACTACGGGCTGGCGCCGCAGGTCGTGACGCTGGCTGTGGCCAAGGGCGTGCCTGGATGGAAGGTCAGTTTCCTCGGCGCCGGCCGCACCGTGACCGCGGTGGCGGTTGGAACCGATCAGGAAGCGTCGTTGAGCGTCCGGCTCGACCCGCCGTCAGGTGCCAGGGCCGGAACCTACAGGTTCGCGCTGGCCGCACAGGGCCAGGGCGTCACGGCGGAGTTGCCGCTGGCGCTCACGCTGGGCCAGGTCCAGCCGGGCCGCCTCGAACTGCAGGCGGAGCTTCCGGTGCTCCGGGGTCCAGGGACCTCCAGCTTCCGCTACCGCCTGACGCTGAAGAACGAGAGTGAGAAGGACATGCTGGTCAGCCTGGAGGCGCAAATGCCCAAGGGCTTCCAGGTGGCATTCACGCCCGCCTTCGCCAGCCAGCAGGTGACGAGTCTGCCGGTGAAGGCCGGTGAGTCGCGCGACCTGGACGCGGAGGTCACCCTTCCCCAAGATGTGCCTGCCGGGACGCACGCGCTCAGCGTCCGGGCCATCAGCGGCGAGGCCAGGGCAGAGGTCAAGCTCACCATCGAGGTTACCGGCCGCCCCGATCTCTCGATCACTACCCCTGAGGGCAGGCTGTCCGGACGGGCATACGCCGGACGGGACACGCCGATCAAGGTGGTAGTCAAGAACCGGGGCAGCGCGCCTGCGCGCGGGGTCGAGGTTTCCTCGTACGAGCCCACCGGGTGGTCGGTGAAGTTCGATCCGTCGCGGATCGAGGAGATCGCGCCCAAGGGTGAGGCGCAGGTGACCGCGACCGTGCGGCCTTCATCCAAGGCGATCGCGGGCGACTACATGCTCACGCTGCGGGCTACTGCGGGCGATTCGTCGTCGTCGGCCGACTTCCGCGTCACCGTGTTCACCTCAACGCTGTGGGGGATCGTAGGCGTCATAGTCATCGCGGTCGCCCTGGGCGTCGTCAGCCTGGTGGTTTCGCGCTACGGACGGAGATGAGCACGGTTATTGAAACACAGGGGCTGACCAAGCACTACGGCCCGATCGTGGCCGTTGAGTCGCTGAACCTATGCCTGCAGGCGGGCGAGGTCTTCGGCCTGCTGGGCCCCAACGGTTCGGGGAAGACGACGACCATCCTGATGCTGCTGGGTCTGACCGAGCCGACCGCCGGGTGGGCACGGGTGCTGGGAGAGGATCCCCTGCGCAACCCGCTCGAGGTGAAGCGGCGGGTGGGCTACATGCCCGACTCGGTCGGGTTCTACGACGAGTTGACCGCGCGCGAGAACATGCGCTACACCGCGCGCCTCAACGGGATCCCCTCCAGCGAGGGCGAGGAGCGCATTGACGAGGCGTTGGCCGCCGTGGGGCTCTCGGAAGTGGCTGACCGGCCCGTGGCTACATACTCGCGCGGCATGCGCCAGCGGCTGGGGCTGACCGAGGTGCTCCTGAAACGGCCTCAGGTGGCGATCCTGGACGAGCCTACGATGGGCCTCGATCCCGAGGCCGCCCATGAATTCCTGGCCATGATCCGGGGGCTGAAGGCGCGGGGCATCACGGTACTCCTGTCCTCGCACCTGCTCCAACAGGTGCAGGCGGTCTGCGACCGGGTGGGTCTATTCCACAAGGGACGGCTGGTCCTCGAGGGCAGCGTGGACGCCCTGAGCGAGCGGGTGCTGGGCGGCGCGTACCGCATCGCCGTGCAGGCCACGGGCGACGGCCTGGAGCGCCTGCTGAGCGGGATACCGGGCATCGTGCGCGTTGTGCAGGAGCGCCCGGGCACCTGCCGGGTGGAAGCCCAACAGGACTGCCGCGCCGAGGTGGCCCGTCGGGTGGTGGCCGGTGGCGGCCAACTCCTCGGGTTGAGCCTGGAACGCGCCACCCTTGACGACGTCTATGCTCGTTACTTCCAGGAGGCCCGCCATGAAGCGTAGAGGCTCCCCCTGGACCGGCCTGGGGGCCATATTGCTCAAGGAGATGGCCGATCACCTCTCCAGCATCCGGATGCGGCTGCTGGAAGGCCTGATCCTCCTGACCGCGATAGGTACGGTGTTCGCCGCCACGCAGACCCTGCGGCAGACCATCGGGGAGGATCCATTCCTGTACTTGAAGATCCTGACCTCCGCTCAGGATCCCCTGCCCTCGTTCGTGGCCTTCATGGGCTTCCTGATCCCGCTCACGGCCATCGCGCTGGCGTTCGACGCGATCAACGGCGAGTACATGCGCCGGACGCTCAGCCGGGTGCTGGCGCAGCCCATCTACCGCGACGCCGTGCTGCTGGGCAAGTTCCTGGCAGGGATCTTCACCCTGGGCATCACCCTGCTCGCGCTGTGGCTGCTTGTGACCGGCCTGGGCATCCTGCGGCTGGGCGTCTTGCCGGAAGGTCGTGAGGTGGCGCGAGGTCTCGCGTTTATCCTCGCCACCCTGGCCTACGGCGGGGTATGGCTGGCGTTGGCGCTGCTGTTCTCGGTGGTGTTTCGCCAGCCGGCCACCTCGGCCATGGCGGCGATTGCGGTCTGGCTCTTCTTCGCGGTGTTCTGGGAGATCCTGGCAGGCCTGTTCTTCAACATCATCAGCGCGACCGCCACGGGCGGACCGGAGACGGAGCTGGCCCTTGCCAACTTCCGCCTGTTCCTCTCGCGGCTCTCGCCCAACACGCTCTACTCGGAGACCGTGCTCGCGCTGCTCAACCCCGACGTGCGCGCGCTGGGCCCGGTGCTTATTACTCAACTGGAAGGCGCGGTAAGGGGCACGCTCCTGCCGCTCTCCCAGAGTCTGCTGCTGGTCTGGCCCCAGTTCACGGGGCTGATCGCCACCGTGATCATGCTGTTCGCCGGCGCCTATGTGGCGTTCCAGCGGCAGGAGGTAAGGGCGTAGCCTCGGGCGCGTCGCGTTGACATCGTTCAACTCCACGTGCACAATGTGGATGTAGTCACAGATGTGACCACTCGTAGGGAGTGCCAGGTGCCCGAGTCCGGCGTTCGCGAGCTGAAGATCCGTGCCTCGCAGATTCTCCGCGCGGTCCGGGAGCGGCGGGCTCGCTACATCATCACCTATCGTGGAAAGGCGGTGGCCGTTCTGGCGCCCCTGGATGCCGTCCCGGCAGAGGAGCAGGCATCGTCCCCCGAAGGCGGCGGAGCCGTGTGGGATGAGTTGGTGCGGCTGGGCGAACAGATCGCGAAGGGCTGGCGAACGCGTAAGTCCAGCACCGAGCTCCTGTCGAAGATGCGCAGGTGATGGACGGTGGCAGGACCCTACACAGTTGATGCCAGCGTCTTCCTCAACGCCTTCAACCCCCGTGAGCCAGGTCACTCAGAGAGCCACCGGTTTCTGGCCCGACTGCACGAGGCCGGCTCCCCGATCATCGTCCCAACCCTGCTACTTCCCGAGGTGGCCGGCGCGATCGGCCGGGGACAAAGAGATGCCGACCTGGCGCGCCGTTTTGCCGCCGCCCTCTGCCGGCTTCCACACCTGCTCTTGATCGCCCTCGACGCCAGGCTGGCCGAGCGGGCGGCCGATCTGGCTGCGCAGAATCGGCTGCGTGGCAGCGATGCGGTCTACGGTGCGGTCGCCCTGCAGTTTGGAAGCACGCTCGTTACGCTGGACCTAGACCAAAGTTCCGCCGGGACATCGCGCCAAGAGCCGCATC
>DYHL01000132.1:0-5921 GCA_020724185.1 Candidatus Nitrosymbiomonas sp.
CCCCTCACCTCTCGGGCGCATGACAGTACCCCTGAGGCGCAGCAACCCGTTGGCAAACGTGACCTGCTCAGTGATGCAGTCGCCGCCCTGTGCCTGTGCAGCACCGCATCGAGCCGCCCATCAGTGCGCATCCGGTAGGTGAGCTGGAAAAGGCCGGTGGTAACCCGCAGATCGGCACCGACGAGCTCAGCCCGCCAGGCCCTGACCCACCGGCCCAGTTGATGCTATCGGCTTCCCGCTCCGCTTTGCGGAGCTCGGCTTCCAAGTCGCGCCGACTGGCTCCGTGGGATAGCCTTCGCCAGGGCCTCGTTCACCCTGCGATCTGGATAGGCCGCAACGCACAATGAGACAGGATCTTCGTCACTGCTGAACCCTCCGGGGGACACGGTAGACGACCATGTCGTGGCCGGCTACCAGATCGAGAAAACGCGGTCGTTGAACCCCAGGTTGGCTCCGGGGGGTACAGGCGGAATGGGTGGCACGCGCTTGGTTAGATCGTACGTCGCTGCCCACAGGCGTGCTCGATATCTTCCGGGCGATAGGGCTTGACCGTCGAAAACGTGTCGCGTGACACCCCCTTCTACAGAAGCACGAACGACCTGGCTGCCTGTGGCAAGGTCAGTCAGATCGAGAGAGTACGAGGCCGCATCGGCTACCCGACCCCATGTGACGACAACTCTCTCCCGCCCCACAGCGGCGACTTCCATAGGTGGCACCCCAATCGGCCGCCTCGTATCAGGAATGGCGAAGGTTGCCGACACCTCTGCCCCCTGGATGACCGTGGTTAGCGTGTACTGCCCCGCCACGGGGGTGGCAGACACAACATGGTTCCACCAGAAGGTCCCTGGCCCTCTTCGCTCGGCATGCCAGGTGGCGGGACTTCCATGGTTCCAAGTAGCAGGCCCCCGCAGGACAAACGGATATCTCACCGCCTGCGACGCCCGGCCTTCGACCTGCCAGATGTGGAGGACGACCGTCCCCCTCACCCCACCTCAAGCCTCGTTGAACAACCCCCCGACCGCCTGCAGCAGAGCCTGTCCCTCAACCCTCGTGGGCGCTGGCTGTGCGACTGGCGGCGTGCCGAGAACTGCCTGTCTGCAACCCACGAAGCCACCGTGAGTTGTGGCGCCAACGGCGAAGACCGTCCGGTCCGCCCGGTTGAACCGCACGTCAATCCCAGGATACTCGTACACACCAACCCCAATCTCGAGTGCTCCATGACGCTCGGTGCGCTCTATGGTTCTCTCTGGACGCCCCATGAGCCTCACGACCTCGGCCTCGTCTATCCCAATGGCAATCCCCTGCGCGGTCTTGTATTTCAGCTCCTCGGCACCGGGCGGCAGGTTCCGGTCGAGCCGTCGGACCAACAGGATCCCGAATACCAAGTTGTCGCTTCTGCACGCATAGACCTGGAGAAACGGCCCTGTGGGCGGCAGGCCAAATGAATACCCATCATAGTACGGCCGGCCGCCCGTCGTGCCTTCCCATCGGCTCACCTGCTGGCCAAACCCGTACGCATCGATCGGCCTACCCACTTCCCACCGCCCGACCCGCTGCCCGGGCACTATCAGATAGTCGTTCTCTTGGGCAAATCCACTGGTGGGGTTGGGCAGGAGTGCTACGGTGAGGAGGCCGATCACAAGGAACGCCGTTACTCTCATGGCTTCCCTCCTGGACAGGGCGGATGGTGAACCAGCGATGATCGCGCTCTTCCTTCTACCCCCGATACAGTTCCGCGATTAGGTCCTTGTGCTTCTCCATGATCGTCTTGCGCTTCACCTTGAGCGTCGGCGTCACGTCGCCCTCCTCGGCGTACATCCGCTTCTGTAGGATGGCGAAACGCCGCACCTGCTCGGGCGAGGAGAGCGTCTTGTTGACCTCGGCGACCTCGCCCTCGATGAGCGCGCGCACGTCGGGGTTGGCGGCCAGGTCGCTGTATGTCGTAAACGGCAGGCGGCGATCCTGTGCCCACTTGGTGACGTTCTCCTCATCAATCACTATCAGGGCCACGATGTAGCGCTGCCGGTCGCCGATCGCGACCGCGTCGTTGACGTACGGGCTTGCCTTGAGCTTGTTCTCGATGTACTGTGGGGCGATGTTCTTCCCGGCCGAGGTGACGAACAGGTCCTTCTTGCGGTCGGTGATGCGCAGGTACCCTTCCTCGTCGAACTCGCCGATGTCGCCCGAGTAGAGCCAGCCGTCCTTCAGGGTTGCGGCGGTGGCCTCGGGATCGCGGAAGTAACCGGGGAAGACGTTGGGGCCGCGCGCCAGTATCTCGCCGTCCTCGGCGATCCGGACCTCGATGCCGGGGATTGGGTGGCCGACGGTGCCGAGCTTGACGGCCTTGCCCTGGTGCATCGAGGTCGGCCCCGAGTCCTCGGTCTGACCGTAGATCTCGCGCATGGGCACTCCCAGCGCCCAGAAGTACAGCAGCAGGTCCGGCGAGATCGGCGCGCCGGCCGAGTACGCGACCCGCACCCGGTCCAGGCCCAGGCGGTGCCGCAGCGGCCGCAGTGCCAGCAGGTCGCCCAACCGGGAGGCCGCGCTCAGCCACGCGGGAACAGGCCTGCGGGCGAAGCGCCGCCGCGCCGCCCGGTACGAAAGCCCGATCGCGGCCCAGTATGCCGCCCGCTTGAAGATATCGTTTTCCTTGATCCGCAGCGTGACCACCGAGAAGATCTTCTCCCAGATCCGCGGCACCCCGAACACCAACGAGGGCCTCACCTCGACGAAGTTCTGCATGACAGTGTCAACATTCTCGATGAAGTTGACCGTGTAGCCCCACCGGATCGGCAGAAACACCGAGAACTGCCGCTCTGCGATGTGCGACAGCGGCAGGTATGAGAGAAGCTCGTCGTCGGGGAGGACCGGGTTCGCCTTGTCAAGCACCTCCGTGGTCCAGACGAGGTTGTGGTGTGTGAGAATCGCGCCCTTCGGGGGCCCGGTCGTCCCGGACGTATAGATCAGCACTGCCATGTCTTCGGGCCGGATCTCGGCCATGCGCTCATCCAGGGCAGGCGGGTGGCGGCGCGCGTGGTCCTGCCCGAGTGAGAGGAACTGGTCCCACATCATAACCATGGGGTCCTGGAACGTCCGCAGGCCCTCTGGGTCCATGACGACGATATGTTCGAGGAGGGGCAGCCGGTCGCGGATCTCCAGGGCCTTGTCGAGCTGCTCCTCGTTCTCCACGATGAACACCCTGCAACCGGCGTGTTCCAGGATGTAGTGGGTCTGCTCAGGGCTGCTGGTGGTGTAGATCCCGGTCGTCGCGCCGCCGCAGGCCTGGATGCCGATGTCGGCGTAGAGCCACTCCGGCCGGTTCTCGCCGATCAGGCCGACCCGCTCGCCCCGCTGCACGCCGAGCGACAGCAGGGCGTTGGCCACCTGCCGCACCGCTCCGGCGTACTCCTCCCAGGTGATGCGGTGCCAGATGCCGAAGCGTTTTCGCCGCAGCGCGACCCGCGCGGGCTGCCGGGCGGCCTGGGCGAAGAAGAGGCCGGGGATGGTGCCGGTAAGGACCGGGCGGGGCTGCGTCATGACCATAGGTACTGCTTGTGATACTCCGCGGGCGTCCTGCTTCCTGCAGCAAGGCTAACAGGAGATCCCGCCCCCGGCCGGAATGAATCCCCATGAACACCCTGCTCGATGGGCTCTTCAACCTGCGGGGCCAGGCCGCGCTTGTCACGGGCGGCTCCCGCGGCATCGGCCTGGCGATCGCCCATGCGCTCGGAGGGGCCGGCGCCCGGGTGGTCATTGTCGCGCGCCGGGCGGAGTGGTTGGCGCCCGCGGAAGGGGCCCTGCGCGAAGCCGGCGTAACCTGCGCCGCGTTTTCCGCCGACGTCGCCGACGCGGAGCAGGTCGCGCGCACCGTCGCGGCAGCCAAGGCCGCGGTAGGTGATCTCTCGATCCTCGTGAATGCCGCCGGCCGCACCTGGGGCGCGCCGGCCGAGACGATGCCCGTGGAACGCTGGCGCGAGGTGATCGAGGCCAACGCCACCGGCGCTTTCCTGATGTGCCAGGCGGTAGGCCGCGGCATGATCGCCCGACGGTACGGCCGCATCCTGAACGTGGCTTCGGTGGCCGGCCTGGCGGGCTCGCCGCCGGAGATCCTGGCGGCCTCCGGTTACGCCGCGAGCAAGGGCGCCCTGATCGCCTTGACCCGCGCGCTAGCCGTGGAGTGGGCACGGCACGGGGTGACCGTCAACGCGATCGCGCCGGGGTTCATCCCGACCCGGATGGCCGAGGCCGTCATCGAACGGGCCGGCCAGGCGCTCCTCGACCGGATTCCTCTCGGCAGGGTCGGAGAAGTCGAAGACCTGCTGGGCGCGGTCCTGTGCCTGGTATCGCCGTCGGGCGGATACATTACTGGTCAGGTGCTGGCCGTGGACGGCGGGATGACGGCCGCGTAGCGGCCGGGCGGTCGCACGCGCCGAGCGCATGGGCCCATGCGAATCATACCCCTCGCCCTGCCCACCCCCTATCCGGTCGGCCCGGTCAACGCGTATCTGCTGCCCGGCCCGCCGGTGACGCTGGTGGACTGCGGGCCCAAGACCCCTGAAGCACTCGCAGCGCTGCGGGACGGCCTGGAACAGGCCGGGTCCGCCCTGGGGCAGATAGAGCGCCTACTGATCACCCACGGTCACCTGGATCACTTCGGGCTGGCTGCCACCGTAGCCGCCGAGAGCGGCGCGGAGGTCTGCGCCCACAGGGCCGACCTCCCCAAGTTGACCGGGGATCGCGCGTTCGTGGAGCCAATGCGGGCGCTGATCGCCGGCGCCGGTTTCCCGCCCGGCGTGGCAGAGGTCCTGCTGGAAGTGCTGCGGAGGTACCGCGGCCAGTTCGATCCCATCACGCCGCCGTGCCTGCTCAATGACGGCGACCTGCTCACCCTGGCAGACGGCGCGCTGGAGGCCCTGCACACCCCGGGCCACGCGCAGGGACACATCTGCCTCAAGGATGGCGGTGTGCTGATCTCGGGCGACCTACTGCTCGAGGAGATAAGCCCGAACCCGCTGGTGGAATTCGACGGCAACGGGCAGCGGTTGCGGACCCTCCCATCGCTGCTCCGCTCGCTGCGGCGCATCGCAGCGCTGGAGCCCGCGATCACCTACCCGGGACACGGTGATCCTATCCCAGAGCCCGCATGGCGGGTTCGCGAGCTCCTGCTCCACCACGAGGCACGGAAGGAACGCCTGACGCAGATGCTCGCTGGGCGCGCGTGGACGCTCCGCGAGATTGCCGCTGCCTGGTTCCCCGGCCTCAGTCCGGCCAACCTGATCCTTGGGCTGTCCGAGGTGCTGGGCCACCTGGACCTGATCGAAGAAGCGGGCCATCTGGCGATCGAGCACCGTAACGGTGTCCTGCACTACGCGTTGGAGCCGCCTCCCCGTGCATGGAGTAGCCTGGCATGACAGAAGGCGTCTTCTTCCGCGACCTGGCCCTTCTGCTCATCGCGGCGGTGGTGGGCGGCGCCCTGGCGCAGTTCCTCCGGCAGCCGGCGTTCGTGGGCTACATAGTGGGCGGGCTGCTGATCACCGCACTTGCCGGCCCCAGGATCTCGGGCACCGCCACGTTCCAGCTGTTCGCCGAGTTCGGCGTGGTGCTGCTCATGTTTGCGCTGGGGGTCGAGTTCTCGCTGCGCGAATTGTGGAAGGTCCGCGCCCTGGCGGCGATCGGCGCGCCGATAGGGGTAGCGGTGATCGTCGGCCTCGTGGCTGCCTTGATGGTCACGGCCGGATCATCCCTCGCCGCCGGCCTGGTCACCGGCCTGGCGCTGGCGGTCTGCAGCACGATGGCCCTGGCGAAGCTGCTGGAGGAACGCGGGGACCTCAACGGGCCGGTGGGCCGGGCCTCCATCGGCATCTCGCTCACCCAGGACCTGGTGGTGGTCGCCGCGTTCTTCCTCATCCCCGCGCTGGCGT
>DYHL01000132.1:5943-7408 GCA_020724185.1 Candidatus Nitrosymbiomonas sp.
AGCGCCCGCCGCAGGCCTCCTGACTGCCCTGGGTAGGGCGGCAGCGGTCCTTGTAGCGTTCTTCCTGTTGGCCGACCGACTGGTCCCTGCGCTGCTCGGGCGGATCGCGCATGCTCAGAATGCCGAGTTGTTCATGTTGGTGGCGGTGACGATCGGCATCGGCACCGCGGCGCTTTCAGCAGGCCTCGGACTCTCGCTGGCGCTCGGCGCCTTCCTGGCCGGACTGGTAATCAGCGAGTCGGAGTACACCGCCGAGACGCTGGCCCGCGTGTTGCCGCTGCGCGACCTGTTCGTGGCGGTCTTCTTCGTCTCGGTCGGGATGCTGATAGACGTAAGGTCGCTTCTTGAGCGACCCGGCCTACTGCTGCAGATGGTAGGGGTCGTGTTGATCGCCAAGGCCGTTATCTGGACAGGGGTGACGCTGGCGTTTCGGAGCCCGCTTCCGGTCGCCGTGGCCGTTGGGGTAGGCCAGACCCAGATAGGCGAGTTCTCGTTCGTCATCGCGCAGTTGGGACGGTCAGCCGGCCTGCTCTCTGCAGAGGTGTATAGCGCCGTGCTGGCAACCTCGCTCGTTACCCTCTTGGTCAACGCGCTGGTCTTCAGGCGCAGCCGGCCGCTCGAACGATGGACGGACAGATGGGCGCAGGCACCCGCGGTCGAGGCGGTGGGACGGGCGCCCGCGGTGCTCATCGCCGGATACGGCCGCGTGGGGAGCACGGTCGGGGAAGCGCTGGAAAGCTTCGGCGTCCCGTTTGCGGTGGTGGACTTCAGTCCCGCCGTCGTACGGGCACTGCGCAGCCGCGGCATCCCGGCCGTACTGGGAGACGCGGCGAACGAGATCGCCCTACGCGAGGCCGGCGCGCACGGTGTCCGGCTGGCAGTCCTGGCCATCCCCGACACTGTCAAGGCCGCGCTGGCGACCCGCCGGCTGCTCGCCATCAACCCCCGGATAGCGGTCATGGCCCGTGTCCACTCGCGCGACGATCGGGAGGGGTTGCTCGTAGCCGGGGCCACCGAGGTAATCCTCCCGGAGGTCGAGGCAGGCATGACGCTAGTGGATCATACCCTGCACCGCCTGGCCGTACCCTCGCAAGAGGTCCGCACCTACCTCCGACTGCTGCGCGAGGTGGAGCGGCCGGGTGTGCGGGCGCCCGAAGGCATCTCCGGGGCCGCTCTGCTCCAGGTGGCGACGGTGCGAATCGTTGAAGGCCCCCTCGCGCATCAATCTCTGCGGCGCACGCGGATCAGGGAACGCACCGGCGTGACGGTGGTCGGCATCGAGAGGCCCGGAGAAGAGCCCCACTGGAACCCGCCGCCGGAGGCCGTCCTGGTGCCGGGCGACCAGGTGACGGTAGTTGGGCTGCTCGATCAGATCGAGCGGTTCCGTCGGGTCAACGCCGGTACCGAGGAGAGTAGTGTCTCAAACTTGCCGAGGTGAGAGGCGGTAGGCTCGGCCTTGGTCTTC
>DYHL01000133.1 GCA_020724185.1 Candidatus Nitrosymbiomonas sp.
CACCGATGCGATCTCGTCAATGCTCGCTCCGCGCACGGCGGACTTGAGCATCGTCATTGCGGGAATGCGGAAGCGCGCCCTGACCGCCTCCGACAGAAGGGTGGCGTCGCCGCGCCCGTCGTGCGCGCGCATCGCGGCCCGCAGCACCGCGCGGCCGATGGAGTAGCCGCTGCCCTCATCGTCGAGGAGCGGCCCCCATCCGCCGGCACGCGCCCGCCGGCCGTGCGCGTCCGTTCCAAACGCGATGGACCCTGTGCCGGAAACGATGACCACGCCAGGCGCCAGCGCGGTGCCGCCGGCCAGCGCGGCCGCGGCGTCGTGATCCACGTGCACGGCCCGTGCTATGCCGGAACTGGTGAGCGCACCAATCAGCCGCTCGCGGATTGCCGGGTCATCGGCGCCGGCCAGCCCGGCCCCCAGCGCGGCTACCGGCTCGCGTACGCCTGCGCTGGCCAGGGCCTCGCGCGCCGCGGCCACCACCAAGGCTGCCGCCTCCTCGGGCTCCCGATGGTAGGCGCTCGACGAGGGTACCAGCGCGCTCGACAGGACGGCGCCCGAGGCGGTCACCACCGCCGCGCGGGTTTTGGATGCACCCCCATCCACCCCGACCAGCACCGCGTCAGCCATTGAGGTCAGCCATAGCGGTCAGCCATCGAGGGCCTCGATCAGCGCGTCGTGGAACGCCGGACGGAAGGCCTGGATCTCTTCCCGCCGGGCGGTGGGATGCACCCGATTGGTGAGCAACACCACCACCAGGTCGCGCGAGGGGTCTACCAGCAGGGAGGTACCCGTGAAACCGGTGTGGCAGTATGCCTGCGTTGAAGCGCGCGTGCCGGCAGAGGATCCGCCCTGCAGGCTCCACCCGAGCCCGCGGCGCCCCGGACCCGGTTCCGGCGTCTGGTCCCGCGTGGCCTCGGCAACGGTCGCCGCACGCAGGACGCGCGCGCCGTCCAATGCCCCGCCGCGCAGCATGGCCATACCGAACCGCGCAACGTCCCTGGCCGTGGCGAACAACCCGGCGTGACCCGCCACCCCGCGCCCAAGATGCCAGGCGTTGCCGTCGTGCACCTCGCCCCGAAGCAGGTGGGTTCGCCAGGCGAACGCGCGGCCCAGCTCCTGCTCGCGGGCCTTCGTCCGCTCAAAGTCGTTCCCGACCTCGGTGGCGGCGCAGCGCGTCCGCCATGCAAGCGGCGGTACGAACCGCGTCGCCCCAAGTCCCAGCGGCCCGAAGATCTGCGCACGCGCATAGGCGTCGAGGGTCATCCCGGAGAGGCGCTCCACCAGGTGCCCCAGCACGATGAACCCCAGATCGCTGTACTCCATCCGCAACCCGGGCGGCGCCAGGGCGGGCGTGGCGCAGATACGCGCCACGGCTCCTCCTATGGACCGGCAGGCGCCCGCGCGGCCTTGCGCTTCTTCCCTGGGGCGCGCCAGATAGAGCATCTCCCAGGCAGGAAGCCCCGAGGTGTGCGCCAGGAGGTGGCGCACCGTCGCCTTTGCCTTTCCCCCCTCTGCAAAGCGAGGAAAGTACGCTGCGACCGGGGCATCGAGATCAACGGCGCCTCGCTCCCAGAGATGGAGCACGGCGGTCGCCGTGGCCAGCGGCTTGGTCAGGCTGGCCAGGTCGAACACCGTCCCAACTAGCATCGGGCGTCGCCTGGGTACTACCTGCGCGTCGCCGAACGCCTCGTGCAGCAGCAGGGAGCTCCCTCTCACGACCGCAACAACCGCTCATGGAAAGACACCGCCCCGCAGCCCCTCTGCCACGCGCGCCCGCAACGCCTCGCGCACCCTCCGGGCCGTGCGCCCCGCCGCCGCCTCACGCGCAGGCCGGGCCGTCATCGCAGCCTCGGGTCGAGCAGGTCGCGCAGGCCGTCGCCCAGCAGGTTGAACCCGAGCACAACGATCATGATCGCCAAGCCGGGAAAGACGGCGTTCCAGGGAGCCAACTCGAGCAACTGCCGGCCGTCGCTGAGCATGTTGCCCCACGAGGGCGTGGGCGGCCGCGTGCCGAGCCCAAGGAAACTGAGCGCCGACTCCGAGAGGATCGCCAGCGACAGACTAAGCGAGATCTGCACGATCATCGGGGCCATCACGTTGGGGACGACGTGCCTCCCGATGATGCGAGCGTTACCCATCCCCAGCGCCCTGGCGGCGTCAATGAACTCCAGCGAGCGCACGCCCATCACCGCGGCCCGGGCCACGCGCGCGAACTGGGGCGTGTAGACGATCCCGATGGCGATCACCAGGTTGAACAGACTGGTGCCCAGCACGGCCATGATAGCGATGGCAAGTAGGATGGCCGGGAACGCGAAGATGATGTCCATGGCCCGCATCGAGACCGAGTCCCACCACCCACCGTAGTATCCCGCGGCCAGACCGACCGATGTCCCCAGCGCCACGGCCGTCAGTACGGAGAATAGTGCAACCACGAGGGAAACGCGCGAACCCAACAGCACGCGGCTGAACACGTCGCGGCCGAACTCGTCGGTGCCGAAGAAATAGCGACCGCCGGGCGGGGTGAGCGCGTCCTGAGGGGACATGGCCCGGACATCGTAGGGTACGATCGCGGGCGCCGTCACAGCAACAACAACGCTGGCGAAAATGATGACAAAGCCAATCGGCGCGACGCGGTTGCGCAGGAACCGGCGCGCCCACCAGCGCCAGCCGGTGCCCAGGCGCGGCCCCGCGGCCGCCGGCGTCCTACCCGTATCGGATGCGCGGATCGATCCAGGCATAGAGCAGATCCACCACCAAGTTTGTGACGACAAAGAGCAGGGCAATGGTCAACACGACCCCCTGCACCACCGGGTAGTCGCGCTGGAAGATCGCCCGCAGCACGAGGCGGCCCATCCCAGGCAGGGCGAAGATCTCTTCGATCACCACGGTGCCGCCCAGCAGGTAGCCCATCTGAAACCCCACAACGGTAATGACCGGGATCATCGCGTTCGGCAGGGCGTGGCGGAGCATCACAGCCGACGCCCGCAGCCCCTTTCCCCGCGCGGTCCGGACATAGTCTTGCCCCAGCACCTCGAGCAGCGACGAACGGATGTAGCGCATCAGTATCGCCGCAATCGCCACCCCCAAAGCAATGGCCGGCAGATAGAGACTCTCCAGCGTGCCCAGGGGATTCTGACGTAAGGGGACATACTGGCCGAGCGAGACGTTCAGGTATCGGGAGGAGACGAGAATCAACATCGCGCCGAGCCAGAAGTTGGGCATCGAGAGCCCGAGCAGCCCGCCGATGCGCGTCAGCACGTCAAAAGCCGAATTGCGCGTGACCGCCGAGAGGATGCCGAGCGGCACCGCGATGGCCAGCGCAATGACCAGCGCGAACATCGCGAGCTGGAATGAGAGCGGCAGCCGCGCCATGATGTCGGGAAGCACCGGGCGCGAGGTCCGCAGCGAAACCCCAAAGTCCCCGCGGAGAATCCGTCCCAGGTAGTCAACGAACTGAGCCCAGATCGGTTTGTCCACACCGAAGAACCGGCGCAGTTCAGCCATCTGATCGGGCGTCATCTCCACCTGGGTGCCCAAGAAGAGCTGGACGGCGTCTCCCGGTATCAGCCGGATCAGCAGGAAGACGACGGCAAGGATGCCGAGGAGCACCGGAATGAGCGCCAGCAGGCGCGTGGCCAGATACCTTTGCATGTATAGATGCTGGTTGGGTCCCGGGACGGGGCACTACCCCGCCCCGGGATACCCATTCAATCGAGCCCGCAACCTCGCGAAAGGATCTACCGCTCGACCGTCGCCCCCTCCAGGAGGTAGAGTGCGCCGTTACCTATGATCTTGAAGCCACGCACGTACGCCTGAAGTATCTGCGTCTCCATCGGCACGTACAGGAAGAGGGCCGGCGCTGCCTCTATCAAGGCGCGCTGCAGTTCGTCGTAGATCGGCCTGCGCGCATCCGCCTCGAGGTTCACGCGACCCCGTTCCAGCAGGCGGTCTATGGCCGCGTCCTTGAACAGGAAGTTGTTGACCCCCCCAGTGCTGTGGAACGTTCGGTACAGGAACCGGTCGGGATCCGGATCGCCGCCGCGAAGCTCAATCATGGTATCGAAGTCACGGGCAACCCACCGGTTGATGTAGGTTCCCCACTCGAGCGTCTCCAGCGTCGCGCTCACGCCGATCGCCCGGAGCTGCTCCTGGATCACCTGCGCCACCGCGATGCCTCCCTCGTAGGTCGGTGAGGTGACGATCCGGGTGGCGAACCCGGCCGGGTGACCGGCCTCGGCCAGTAAGGCCCGGGCGCGCGCGATGTTCTGGGTGTAGGACGGGAAGCGCGTCGTCGGCAACGCCCACGGCGTGGGGGCCGAAATCGGCCCTGAGACCGTCGCAAAGCCGAACTCGGCGGTGTTTACGATCGCCTGCCTGTCAATCGCGAACGAGAACGCGTACCGTACCCTCGCATCGGTGAAGGGCGGCCGGGATGTGTTGAACGCGAAAATCCTCAGATTGATGCCGGCCTTCTGTATCACGTTCAGCGCGGCCTCGCGCTTCGCCGCGGCGATTACCGGACCCTGGTTGATCGTGGCCATGTCCAGCGCGCGCGTCCGGACGCCGGCAAGCAACGACGCCTGATCCGGGATGACCCGAATGATCAGCGTGTCGAAGTTGGGCAGGCCGCGGCGGAAGTAGTTGGGATTCTTCACGAGCCGCATGAAGTTGTCGGGCACCCATTCCGCGAGCATGAACGGTCCGGTACCGGCCACGTTCCGCTGCAGGTTGCCGTGACGCTGGACGGCCGCCTTCTCGACGATCGAGAGGTTGGCCGACGCCAGGCCGGAAAGCAGCGATGCCAGCGGGAAGGTCATCTTGACCCGCACCGTGAAGCGGTCCGGAGTGTCAATCTCCTTGATGACGTCAATGAATGACCGGCCGGGCGCCCGTGTCGCCGGATCCAGCACGCGCTCAAGGGTGAACTTCACGTCCTCGGAAGTCATCTCGGCGCCGCTGTGGAACTTCACCCCGCGGCGCAGCCGGAAGATCGCGGTACGAGGGTCGGGGAACTCCCATGACTCGGCGAGATCCGGCTCGATCTCAAGCTTGTCGTTGTAGCGGACCAGCTTGTTGTAGAGAAAGTCAATGCGCCGGAACGAGGAAAACGCGGTCACCAGGTTGGGGTCCAGCCCCACGACCTCCTGGTCCACGCCGATTGTGAACGTCACACCTGCCGGGCCGGCGCGCACGGGCATGACGGGCAGCGCCAATGCCACGACCACGAGCAATAACCACCAGCGTCCTTTCACTGTCGTTCCCTCCTTGGTTGGTCCGTCTGTGGCTTACCCTGCCTTTCCCTTCCGTGAACCTTCGCGGAAACCGGCCCCCGCGTCTTGCGATAGAGGAGCTCGGTAACGCCCCGCACCATGTAGTCGGGAATCGCTCCCACCCGCGCGTAGCCCAGTTCCTCATAGAACGCCTGCGCCGTCACGTTGAAGTCGGCAACCAGCAGCAGGACGTTGGGCCCCCGCTTGAGGATCCGTTCCTCAGCGTAGCGCATCAGGGCCTGGCCCACGCCCAGCCCGCGAGATTCCGGAGCCACGGCTATCCACTGGACGTACCCGCTGTGGCGGAAGGTGCCGGCGCGGTGAAACCAGATGAAGCCCAGAACCCGCCCCCCTTCGGACGCGACGGCCAGGTCCCCGGTGTCACGCCTGGACGCCCCGCCGCGCCGCTTCGCTGCCTGTGCCCCCCTCATCACTCGCCTGGCACGCTGCAGCGTCAGGCCGTAGCGTTGCCACAACTGCTCACCTGCGACGATCTGCGCACACGCCTCAACGTCGTCCGCCCGCATGCCGCGCACCTTGAGGGCCCCCATCAGAACTTCTTCTCCGCGACCGCGCCCCGCGTCGCCCGCAGCGCCGCCAGCGTCTGCTCGTAGCGACGGAGAGCCGCCGACATCGTGAGGGCGTCCACCACGGCGAGCTGCGCCATGCGACTGGCGATTGCCGCCCCGCGGATGCCTCCCTCGGAGGAGATCGTGTGCAGACGAATCTGCGCAACCTTGTCGATAGGAGACGGGCCGTATCGCGTTATGGCCACGGTCGTCGCCCCCGCGGCCAGCGCCACGCCCAGCGAGTGGACCGTGTCCCTGGTTGAGCCGGAGTCCGAGATACCAACCGCCACGTCGCCGCGCCGGAGCAGCGCGGCTGAGGCCGCCTGCACGTGCGGATCCACGAACGCCTGGGCGTCAATGCCGATGCGCAGGAACTTCTGCTGCGCATCCATCGCGACGATTCCCGACGCGCCCACGCCGTAGAAATCCACCCGCCGTGCCGCGGTGATCGCCTCGACCGCGCTCTCAAGCGCCCTGTCGTCCAGCACGTCCAGGGTCTCCTCGAGGGCACGGATTGAGATCCCGAACACCTTGCGCTTAACGGTAGGACTGTCGTCGTCGGGCTCGATCTCCTCGTAGATCTGCCGCGGCGGGAGCACCAGGTCGGCCGCCAGTCGGATGCGCAGATCCTGATATCCGCGGCAACCTATGCGCCGGCACAGGCGCACGACCGTGGCCTCGCTCACGCGGGCCCGGCCTGCGACGAGCGTAATCGAGGAATCCAGGACCTGGCGAGGGTGCCGCAGGATGTAGGTGGCCAGCCGGCGTTCCGCGTCGGCGAGGCGTGGCCGGAGCTCGCGGAGTCGGGTCAGGTTTCCGATGCCGGTGTGACGCGCAGGAGGCATCAGGATCTCGTTCCCGTCGGGCCCGAAGATATCCTTCTTTCAGGATACGGAGAAGATGAAGGATTTCTTCACACCCGTTGGCCGGTCCCCAGAGGCGAGACGAAGCGTGCCAAGGGTGAAGCGGGGCGAACGGGGGTGAAACGAGGCAAACCGGCGGCGGCAGCGAATCTCCACGGTGCCGTGGGACGGGTCCACGCGGGCGTCGCGCTAGTCGCCGCGGCGGCCCTGCTGTTGCAGCTCGCCCTCACCCGGATCTTCGCCGTGGTGCAGTGGCACCACTTCGCCTTCATGGCCGTGGGGCTGGGCCTGCTGGGCTTCGGGGCCAGCGGGACCCTTCTGGCCGTTGCCCCGGGCCTGCGCCGGGCGCCGGTGCGCACCGCGGCGTGGGGCGCGCTGCTCGTGCTGCCCGCCACCGCCCTGGCCCTGCTCGCCGTCGGTCTGGTGCCCTTCGACGCCTACCTGATCGCGCTGGAGCCGGTTCAATCGCTGTATCTCGCCGTGCAGGTGGCGACCCTGGTCCTGCCGTTCTTCGCCGCTGGCCTTGCGGTGGGCGCCGTCCTGACAGGGTTCCCGGCGGCCGCCGGGAGTCTATACGCCGCGTCGTTCCTCGGGGCCGGGGCAGGCGCGCTGGCCGCGGTGCCGATCCTGGGTGTGCTGCGCGGGCCAGGCGCGATGATCGCCGGGGCCGCGGCCGCAGCCGCCGGC
>DYHL01000134.1 GCA_020724185.1 Candidatus Nitrosymbiomonas sp.
CAGCCCAGTATCTGTGCCCCTTTCCGGCGTTGCATCGTCGGGAACTTCGGCCTAGGGAAGGACGCCGGAGGTCACGCGGTTATTCCCCGCCACGTGCCAGGGGTCTTTACGATCCCGCAGTGCCAGCGTGCTTGCGGTCGAGGTCTCGGAACCGTCCGTGCTCCTTGTTGAAGAACATCTCGACGTTCCCCACGGGCCCGTTGCGGTGCTTGGCAATCCGGATCTCAGCGACGTGCTGCTTGCCTTCCGCCCGCGCCTTGGCCTCGTCGTAGTACTCCTCGCGGAATATGAAGAGCACCAGGTCCGCCACCTGCTCGAGCTCCCCGCTCTCCCTCAAATGCGAAAGTTGCGGCACGCGGCTGCCGGTTGACTCCACTACCCGAGAGAGCTGCGATATCCCGATCACCGGGAGGTTCAGCTCCTTGGCCAGCGACTTGATCGAGCGTGCGATCTCCGAGACCTCCTGGGTGCGGTTCTCCGACCGCTTGTACGAGTGGATCATCTGAATGTAGTCAATGATGATCAACCCAAGCCCGTGCTCGGCCTTCAGCTTGCGGGCCTTGGCCCGCATCTCAATCGCCGATAGCGTGGACGAGTCGTCAATGAAGATCGGCGCCTCGCTCAGCTTCCCCATTGCGGTGGCCAGGCGCGGCCAGTCGGCGTCGCTCAGGTGGCCACTGCGCAGCCGGGAAGAGTCCACCTGCGCCACGCTGCAGAGCATCCGCTGGACGAGCTGTTCCTTGTTCGTTTCCAGACTGAAGATCGCCACCGGTACCTGGTGCACAACCGCGGCGTGTTGGGCGATGTTGAGGGCTAAGGTGGTGTTGTGCACGCAGACGTCGTTGGCGACGAAGTTGTGGGTTTCCGGCACGGTCAGGTCGTAGACCTGGAAGAGCCCGGCCTCCTCGATCGAGACCACCTCTTCCCACATCACGTCAATCTCGTCGAGCAGCGAGCGCTGGGCGTTGCGCGCCCACCTCCGCAGTCGCTCCCAACCGAAGATGCCCGCCTCCCGCACCAGGGCGAGCGTGGCGCCCACGCCCAGGGTGAGCGCGCCGTCGCGACGCGCGGCAGGCACGCCGAAGCGCAAGAGGAGATGCTGGACGCCGCGTGCCATGCGCTCCGAGGGAAAGACCGCCTGCACCTGGTAGCCGTGGGGATGCTCGCCGACCTCGGCCAGGGCACCCATCATCCGGTTGAGGAACAGCGCCAGTTTCTCGCGGCGCAGCGTGAATACCGCGGCCGGCAGCGCCCGGAGGTGCGGCGCCTGCCCCATCTCGGGGTAGCGCCAGAACAGGTCGGCCACCGCGGCACCGCCCTCGCTGCCGCCGCTGATGCCGGACTGCGCCACCTTCCGGCCTCGCGCCCCGGCCAGAATCGCCTCGGCCGCCGCGGCGGCGTCGGAGAAGTCCTCCGCAATCTGCGGGCGGGCCGGAAGCCGGCCGCTGCATAGGTAGGCCAGCAGCTTGACCTCGTGGTCGGGCAGGTCTGCCCGTCCATACACTGGCAGCCGGCGCGGAACGGCGATCAGCGCCCCCGGGGCAAGCGCGGCTAGGGGTTCCCACCCGGACGGCGTAAGGAAGGGGTGCGTCAGCGTGGTCTCGACCGACCGGCCACCACTGGTCGTTACCCGGAAGACGGGCTTAACCCCGTCGTCCACGAACAGGCTGGGCGCAGCAGGCCTGAATCTATGGTCGTGACCCAGCGTGAGCAGCGCGGCCTGCCCGGCGGCAACCATCTCCTGGATCGTCCGGACCTCTCCCGTGGACGCGTCCACAACCTCGGCATCGAACTTCAGGCACTTGCCCATTGAGGGCCTGGCCGCGATGATGATCAGGTCGGAAGGCTGCAGCCCTGCGGTGATTTTGTCGAGCTCTGCGAACCCGGTGGGCACTCCGGTGATCGAGCCCTTGTCTCGGTAGCGGCGATCTATCTGCTCGAAGCTCTCGCGCAGGACCTCGGCGATCGGGAGGAAGTGCTGCCCCATCCTCCTGCTGGCGATGCCGAAGACCATCTTCTCGGCCTGGTCCAGCAGCAGCTCGACATCCTGATCCTCGCGGAACCCCATGCCGACGATCTGCGTGCCGGCGGAGATCATCTGCCGCAGCATCGCCTTTTGCATGACGAGCCGGGCATAGTACTCCACGTTGGCGGCAGTAGGCACGGCGTGCAGAAGAGAGGTCACGTAAGCCGCTCCCCCCGCGTCGTCGAGCAGGCCCTGCACGCGCAGCCGGTCAGTGACGCTGATCAGGTCGGCCGGCTCGCCGCGCTCGAACAGCTCGGCGATGACCTCAAAGATGCGGCGGTGCGCGTCGCGGTAGAAATCCTCAGCCCTCACCAGCTCCACGACGCGCGCAATGGCGTCGCGCTCCAGCAGCATGGAACCCAGAATGCTCTGCTCGGCTTCCAGGTTCTGCGGGGGCACCCGATCAACTGGCGGGTTCACGCTCATGGCGAACTCCTGTTTGGGGGCCAGGCTCCCTCATGTTATCGAACATATGTACGGTAGTCAAGCGGGCATCGAACTTCGCGCGCGCAACCTTCCGGGCCTGGCTGCGTGTACTGCTTCGGCCGGGCTGCTGTGCATCTCCTTTGGGATGAGCTGTGGGTAAGCGAGAAATCTCGCGGGACACGCTGGGGATAACCCGTGGGCAGGATGTGGGCTACTCCCTACCGTGTGCCGACGACATTGAGATCTATCTTCACCACCCTGCCCGGCCGGACGCGCACCGGTACCCGGTAGAAGCCCTGGACCCGTATTGGCTCCTCCAGTTCAATCTGCTTGCGGTCCACGGAAAAACCTCGTCCGGCCAGTGCCTCGGCGATCTGTTGGGACGTCACGGAGCCGAACAGCTTCCCGCCCTCGCCTGCCCTGCCGCGCACCTCGAGTACCACGCCCTCCAGCCGGCTGATCAAGCCATCAGCCTCGGCGCGATCGCGTTCGGTGCGCCGCTGCGCGGCCTGCTGCTTGTGCTCGTGGGCGCGCAGTGCCCCCTCGCTGGCAGGCACGGCCAGGCCCTTCGGTATGAGGTAGTGGTGCGCGTGGCCCTCTTTGACCTCACAGGTGGCTCCGGCCTTGCCGGTCCCCGGGACGTCCTTGAGCAGGATAACCTTCATGCGTCCTCCTCCCTGGCGGATACCTGCGTAAGGCCCCAGCGCTCCCGAACCCGCAGCGCCGAGTCCAGGATTCCAAGCATCATGGCCACAAGGCCCAGTGCAGGAACCGTCATGACGATGATCACCGCGAGCACCTGCGCGAACCTGCCGAATCCGAGGTTGCCCAGGATCATCCAGCCGGCCAGGATCCCCTGCAGCGTGAACGCGCTCTGTGTGGCAAGCATCAGGCTCCAGCCGGCGCTCTGCAAGAGGGCCGGAGCTCCAGGCCGCAGGCCCAGCACCAGCAGGAGGTAGGCCAGGGGCACGAGCCAGATTCCTGCCGTCGGGATGCGCCAGGTCCGCACCGGGGGCAACGGAGCCAGCCGGTACCCAATCCGGGCAAGCACGCGGCGGCCCACCTCGTAGTTCAACCACGCCGCGAAGAGGGCGCCGAAGACCAGCATCGCCGGCAGCAGGTAGGGAAGCAGCCGCGCGAACTCCCGCATCTGGGTGGAGACCGAATCTATCTGGGCCTGGGAAAGGCCCAACCGCGCGTAGAGACTGGCCGACGTCTCAACGCTGCGTTCCATGGTGCGGGCCATCTCGGCCATGCTCACCCGGCCGCCGCCCATCAGGCCCAGGTAGTTCAGGAGGGTCGAGACGAAGGCCACCACCCCGGCGGTCAGCACCACCCGCGTAGCCGACCAGCCACGGCGGGCGCCTATGCCCAACACGATTCCCATCGGGGCGAATGAGACCAGAATGGCGAGTCCCAGCAGGGGACCGGCCAGCATCGCGCCGACCAGGCCAGCCGCAACGCCGGCGACCGCGGCCACGCGCAGGCCGTGACGGATAACCAGAACCGCCAGCGGCAGCGGGCAAAGCAGGGCCGTGGCGATGCCGACCAGGGGCAGGTAGTGGGTGGCGACGGCAAAGACGGCCACGAGCGCCGCCAGGATGGCGCCCTCGGTAAGGCCCTGAGTGCGCATGCGCCGCGCCGACATCACCGGGTTGCGGGCGCGCGCCGGGAGGCCCGATCCCGGCGGGCCGGTCTACTCTCCGGCGTAGGGAAGCAGCGCGAGTTCGCGCGCCCTCTTGATCGACACCGCCAGGAGCCTCTGGTGCTTCGCGCAGTTTCCGGACACCCGCCGCGGCAGGATCTTCCCGCGGTCGGTGACGAAACGGCGGATGCGCAGGGCGTCCTTGTAGTCAATCTCTTTGGTCTTCTCCGCGCAGAACGCGCAGGTCTTCCGCTTGAGCTTGCGTCCGCGCCACTGCTTCTTGGGTGCGTCTGGCATGCAAATGCCTCCGTGTTACAACTCTGGTGCGAGGTCTAGAACGGCACTTCCTGCTCGTTCTCCTCGGCGAACTCCCCGCCTTCGGTGGTTCCTGCCGGAGCGCCGGTCGCCTTCCGGTCGAGGAACCGGACCGCGTCTGCCACAACCTCGGCGACCCTCCGCTTCTGGCCGTCCTGGGTCTCGTAGGACCGAATCTGCAGCCGGCCCTCAACGGCCACCAGGCGTCCCTTGCTGAGATGCTGGCTGACCTGCTCGGCGAGCTTGCGCCAGGCCACGATGTCAATGAAGTCGGTCTCGCGCTCGCCCTGCTGGTTGGCAAAGGGGCGATCCACCGCCAGCGAGAACGAGGCGACCGGATGCCCGCTGGGAACGTACCGCAGTTCGGGGTCACGGGTGAGCCGGCCAATCAGTACAATCCTGTTAAGCACAGCACTCCCTCCCTCTGGGGCGGTCTAGGTGCCGGGCGGCTCGGGTTGCACGGACTCGAGTTGCACGGACTCGGGCTGTGGGGTGGCAACAACAATCGGTACTTCGGAAGGCGCTGCTGCCGGCTGCGTGGTCTTCGGGGGCGCGATCGCCCCCACGGCGACGGTGATCGAGGTGCGCAGGATTTCCTCGATGACCTTCAGGCCGTGCCGGATCTCCGGGAGGCGGTCTCCTGACACCGAGAGCCGGACAAAAACATAATGGCCTTCCCGGTACCTCTGTATCGGGTAGGCCATGCGGCGCTTCCCCCAGACGTCCGTGTGCTCGATCGTCGCGTCCTGCTCGGTCAAGCGCTGGGCTGCCCTCTCCATAACCGAGCTCATGGCCTCGGCCTCGAGATCGGGCTTGACGATATAGACAAGATCATACTGAGGCAACGCAGCCCCTCCTCCTCTGGTCTTTCAGGCCCCTGGAGCCGGGCCTGAAGGGCGTTCCGCCCGCAGCCCTCCCTTCGGTTGGCACCTTGGGAGGGCAGGAGGAACGCGCGGCCTTCCGCCCGTTGTCAGGCGCGCCGCGCGTTCTGCAAGCGACGCCAATTGTACCATCGGCCAGGGAGAGACACAAGTACAGGGGGTGGAGGAACGCAACGCCCGCGGCTACACCGCGAAGCGGAAAGTGATCACGTCCCCGTCGGCAACCTGGTAGTCGCGTCCCTCGGTGCGCACCGCGCCGTGATCGCGCGCCGCGTGCAGGCTGCCGGCGGCAACCAGGGCATCCCATGCAATCACCTCTGCTCGGATGAACCCGCGCGCCATGTCGGTGTGGATCTCGCCGGCGGCCCAAAGCGCGGTGGTTCCACGGGGAACCGGCCACGCGCGCACCTCGTTCGAGAGCACCGTGAAGAAGCTCACCAGGCCCAGGGTGGCGAATCCCAGGCGTATCAGCCGGTTGGCGCCGGGTTCCTCCAGGCCCGTTGCAGCCATGTATGCCTGGGCCTCGTCCGGGGGAAGGTCGCCGAGTTCGGCTTCAAGGCGCGCGGCCAGGCCGATGAACGCGGCGCCCTGGCGATCGGCCAGCGCGCGCAGCGCCGCCGCCGGGGGTCCTCCGTCGGGGAGGAGGCGCTCGTCGAGGTTGGCAACGTAGATGACGGGCTTGGCGGTGAGCAGGCGCAGTTCGCGGACCAGGGCGCATCCGCTCGCCCCAAGCGAATGCCGCCTCGCGGGCACGCCCTCGGCCAGCGCGGCCGCCATGCGCTGCAGCAACGCCCCTTGTTCCCGCGCGGACGCCTCTCCGGCCTTGGCCCGCGTCGCCGCCCGCTCGCGCGCCCGCTCGACGGTCTCGAGGTCGGCCAGCGCCAGCTCCACCTCCACGATCTCGGCATCGCGCACCGGAACCATGCCGGCCTCGTCCAACGGTGCGGCGGCGTCGGAGAAGCAGCGGACGACGTGCACGATGGCGTCCACTTCACGGATGTGAGCCAGGAAACGATTGCCCAGCCCTTCACCGCGGGAGGCGCCTGCCACGAGCCCTGCGATGTCAATGAAGCGAACGGTCGCCGGCAGCGTGCGCGCAGGATGAATCACCCCGGCCACCGCGTGCAGGCGCGGGTCCGGAACTGCCACCTGCCCCAGGTTGGGTTCTATCGTGGTGAACGGGTAGGAGGCCACCGCCGCGCCCGCGCGGGTCAACGCGTTGAAGAGCGTTGATTTCCCGGCGTTGGGAAGACCAACCAATCCCAGTGCCAGGCTCATGGGGGCGCGTCAGGCCTCGTGTGCCGCGTGAACCTTGTTGCCTCCGGACCGCTTAGCGATGTATTGCGCGCGGTCCACCGCCTCGACCAGGGCGTTGGCCGTGGCGCCATCTTGGGGAAAGGCCGCCACCCCCACGCTCATGGTCACGCTGGTCATGATGTCGCCGTTCGCAAGGAGAGGATACGCCTCGACCGTGCGGCGCAGGCGCTCAGCCGTCTCGTACGCCGCAGCCCCGCTCGCGCCGGGCAGCACCACCATGAACTCGTCGCCGCCGTACCGCGCGACAATGTCCGATGGCCGGCTGCCACGCCGCAGCAGTCCGGCGATCGTACGCAAGACCTCGTCCCCGCTCTTGTGGCCGTAGGTGTCGTTGTGGTGCTTGAACCGGTCTATCTCGGCCATGATGATGGCAAGTGGCTGCGCGTCCCGGCGGGCACGCTCGAGAAGCCGCTCGAGCGCCTCGTAGAAGTACCTGTGGTTGTACAGCTCGGTGAGGCCGTCGGTGATCGCGAGGCGCTGGGCCTGCTCGTACAGCCGCGCGTTCTGGATTGCCACGACCGCGTAGGAGGCCAGGGTGCCCAACAGGTGCAGGTCGCGCGGCCCGAAGGCCGCAAGACGCGTGCTCTCGATGTTGAAGACGCCCAGCACCTTCCCCTCGGCGATGAGCGGCACGGCCATCTCGGAGCGTATCCGGTCGTCTACCTGGTAATAGCGTAGGTCCTGGCTGACGTCGTCCACCATGAGGGGGCTGCCAGTCCGGGCAACCCACCCGCTTATCC
>DYHL01000005.1 GCA_020724185.1 Candidatus Nitrosymbiomonas sp.
AGGCATCCCGCCCCGGGATGCCTCCTGAGTAGTTACTGCCAACCACGATTGGGCACCCAAGTGCGAAGGCGATGAGCACCTTGAACGCAGCCCACGCCGAACGGACCGCCCCGAGCCGAGCCAAGATGCGCGGCGTCCTGCTCGCCAGCGCCGGACTGGTATTCCTGCAGCTGGCGGTACTGGTCCTGTACAGGATGGGCGTCCTGACAATCGACATCTCCCGCTGGGCGACGGCCTTCGCCATCACGGTCGTCGTGCAGACGGCGCTCTGGCTGATCCCCCACTTCGGCTGGGACGCGCGGTTGCGGTGGGACAAGCGATATGTCTATGTGCCGACGGCCGCCGCTGCCGGTCTGCTTACCTTGTATGCCTTCATGACGCCCGAGGCTCGAGACTTCTTCCTGATGGCGTGGATGGCCGCCTTGCTCTTCGTGGCAGGGCGGATGGGGTTCTGGGGCGTCATTGTACTCGGAAGCCTGGCCGGAGCAGGATACGCGGCCGCTCTGGTTCACTACGCCAGCGCCCTGGAAATCAACCTGCCCGCCATGAACATCGCACTGACGGCGGTGTTCCTTCTTGTCAACGCCTTCGCCGCCGTGGTCTTCGAACGGCTGCGCCGCCAGCGGGACGAGAGGGTTGCCCTCCAGAGGGAACGCCGGAAAGCCGAGGAGGCCGCGCACGCAAGCGCCGCGCGCTACCAGGGCCTGTTCGAAGGCATACCCATCGGCCTGTACGCAACAACCCCTACGGGGGAGTTCATTGCTGCGAACTCCGCGCTGGCGCAGATCCTCGGCTATCCGAGCCGTGAAGTTCTTATGGCCACGAAGGTACCCGCGGTCTATGCCGACGCCGACGGCCGTCAGCGCTGGCTGGATCTGATGGAGCGCGAGGGCGTGGTGCGCGACGTCGAACTCAAGCTGCGCCGCAAGGACGGACAGGTCGTCTGGGTCCGGGACAACGCCCGCGCCGTGCGCGATGATGAAGACCGGGTGATCTCCTTTGAGGGCTCGCTGGAGGACGTCACCGCGCGCAGGGAGGCCGAAGAGGCCCTGCGGCAGGCCAACAACAAGCTCAAGGTGTGGGTGGGCGACCTCGAGCGCCGGACGACCGAGATCGCGGTGCTGGGCAAAATGGTGAGCTCCTGCAGGCCTGCTCCAACATGGCCGAGGCCCATTCGGTCATCGCCCATTCTGCGCAGAAGCTGTTCCCAGGTGAACTGGGCGCGCTGTGTATGCAGAGCGCGTCACGCAACTTTGTCGAGGTGGTGGCCTCCTGGGGCGAAGGGGCTTCAACGCAGCGGGTCTTCGCGCCGGACGACTGCTGGGCGCTGAAGCGTGGCCGGGCCCACATCGTCGAGGATACCGCCGAGGGACCAAACTGCAAGCACCTTCCCACTCCCCTGCCGCAGGCCTACCTCTGCCTCCCCCTCGTCGCCCACGGCGAGGCGTCGGGGTTGCTCTGCCTGACCCGCCCGGGCACCATCGAAGGCACCCTCCTGCCGCAGCTGGAAACGAGGAAGATGGTGGCTTCGACACTGGGAGAGCAGGCGGCCCTGGCGCTGGCCAACCTCAGGCTGCGGGAAACGCTCCGCAGCCAGTCGGTTCGCGATCCGCTCACCGGCCTGTTCAACCGCCGGTACATGGAGGAGACGCTCGAACGCGAGATCCGGCGGGCCGAACGCAGCGGCCGGCCGCTTACCGTGATGATGCTCGATCTCGATCATTTCAAGCAGTTCAACGACACGTTCGGCCACAGCGCCGGCGACGCCCTGCTGCGCGAACTGGGCACCATGCTGCGCGCCAACGTTCGGGCAGGCGACATCGCCTGCCGCTTCGGGGGCGAGGAGTTCGTCCTGATCCTGCCCGAGGCAGCGCTGGACTGCGCCCGGACGCGCGCCGAGGAGTTCCGGGAGGCCGCCAAGCACCTCCACGTCTCCCACCTGGGCGAGTCGCTGGGCCTGGTGACCGTGTCCTTGGGCGTGGCGGCGTTTCCCGAACACGGCAAGAGCGGCGAGGCCCTGCTCGAGACCGCGGATGCGGCGCTCTACCGCGCCAAGTCAGAGGGACGCGACCGCGTCGTCGTGGCCGCATCCCCCCGCTGACGCCGGCGCCCCTGGATCTACCCGCGTCTCACCACAATCCGAACGTCCACCGCGACAGCCCCCTGCCCGTCAGGCAGCGCCCGCAGCGGGTTGATCTCGATCTCGGCTAAGTCCGGGAAGTCGGCGGCGAGTTGCGCCAGGCGCAGCACCACTTCAACCACCGCGGCGCGATCGGCCGGTGGCAGGCTCCTGTAGCCGCGCAGCCGCCTGCCGGCCCACGTGCTGGCCAGCAGCGTGTCGGCGTCCGGCCTCGACAGCGGGGCCAGGGCAAAGGCGGTGTCGCGCAGCCCCTCCACCTCCACCCCACCGGAGCCGAACATCATCAGCGGTCCGAACTGCGGATCCGCCACCGCTCCGACGATCACGTCACATCCGGCCGGCAGCATCCGCTGCACGAACACGCCCTCGATCTTCGCCTCGGGTCGGGCCGACCGCACCCTCGCCAGCATCGCCGCGAAGCCGCTGGCCACCGCGGCGGCGTCCGCGAGATCGAGCATCACCCCGCCGACGTCGGACTTGTGCGGTATCTGTGGGGACGCAACCTTGAGCGCAACCGGAAAACCCATCTGGCTGGCCAGGGCGGCGGCTTCATCTGCGGACCGGGCCCGCCCGCTCCGGGAAACCGGGATTCCGTACGCGGCCAGCACGCGGCCGGCCGTATCATTGGTCAGCCAGGTGCCGCCGGAATGCGCGCCATCGGCCGGATGGCCTCCGGCCGCCCCGCGCACGGCATCGCGGATCACCTCGCGCACCACCTCGCGCACTGCCTCCGGGCCCAGATCGTCGAAGACGGCGGGGGGCTGCTCGCAACGGCCCAGCGCCTCGGCGTGTCCGGCAAGTGCCGCCAGTGCCGCGGCCGCGCTCTCGGGCGACAGGTGGTCAGGGATGCGCGCGGCCCGAAGCCGCTCTGTGGCGTCACGCATCGAGTCCCCGCCCATCAGGACGACCATCACCGGCTTGGCGGAGGCCTGCACTACCGGTACCAGCGCCTCGGCCACGGACCCGGCCAGGTGCATCGGTGGCGGCGGGAGCATCACCAGCGCGCCGTGCACGCCGGGATCATCCAGCAGCAGGCGCAGGCAAGCCGCGTAGAGCTCCGGGGAGGCGGAGGCGAGGATGTCCACGGGATTGCGCACGCTGGCCGCCGCTGGGAGCAGGTCTCGCAGCGCGGCTTGCGTGGCCTCCTGGAGTTCGGCCAGCGGCAGGCCGCACGCTTCCAGCGCGTCGGCGGCCATCACCCCGGGCCCGCCGGCGTTGGTGAGCACCGCCATCGCGCGCCCCGCGGGCAGTGGGCACCACTCCAGGGCGCGCGCCCACTCCAGCATCTCCTCGACGGTCCTGGCGCGGATCACACCGGCACGGTGGAACGCCGCGTCGTAGGCGGCCTCCTGGCCGGCCAGCGCGCCGGTGTGCGAAGCCGCGGCCCGCTGCCCCCCGGCAGACCGTCCTGCCTTCAGCACGACAATGGGCTTCTGGCGGGCAATCCGGCGGGTCTCCTCCACGAACCGCCGCCCGTCGCTGACACCTTCCAGGAAGAGGGTCAGGACCCGCGTGTGCGGGTCCTCTGCCACCAGGGGCAACAGTTCGGTCTCGGTCACGTCGGCCTGGTTGCCTAGACTGACCATTCGCGAGATCCCCAGACCCAGCGATCGCGCCTGCTCCGCCACGACCGCGCACATCGCGCCCGAGTGCGAGATGAAGGCAACGCAGCCTGACAGTGGGCCGGGCGGCTGCAGGAAGGTCGTGTCCAACGGCAGGTGTGTATCCAGCACGCCGATGCAGTTGGGGCCCAGCAGGCGGACCCCGCACTCGCGGGCAACGCGCGCGCACTCCTCCTCCAGGGCCGTGCCTTCCGGGCCTGCCTCACGGAAGCCACCCGAGGTTACGATCGCGTTCCGGATCCCGCGCAGAGCGCACGCCCGCAGCGCATCGGGCACCGCCGGCGCCGGGACGATCAGTATCGCCAGGTCCGCGGGGTCTGGCACAAGGGCAACCTCCGTGCAAACAGGGCGATCGAGAAGGCGCCCTCCCCTGGGATTGACCAGGTGGATCGCTCCCCGGTACCCGCTCGCCACGAGGTTGCGCGCCACCCCGTGGCCCAGTTTGGAAGGCTCGTGAGAGGCGCCGACGATGACGACGCCGCTCGGGCGGAAGAAGGGCAGCAGGGACGCGTCCATTGTGCGGGCTAGATGAGTTCGGCCACGGCGCGTGCGAGCACCGTGCGCGCCAGCAGCACCGGGCGCCGGGCCATCCTCCTGACCACCTGCTTCAGGGACACCGTGTAGCCCAAGCAGTCCAGCACGACAACGTCCACCCTCGCGTCTACGAAGGCTGCACAGGCGCCGTCCAGATCATTACCTGAGGTATAGGGCGAGTGTGGCCGCACGGTCACCTCCGCGACCACATCGTGCCACCTGCGTTCCTGTTCGGCGACCTGGTGCGCCGACGGCGTAAGCACGCCGATCCGGCCGCCGGGCGCGACCGCCCTGGCCAGTTGGAAGAGTAGGTGCTCGGGGTAGAGCACCAGCCGCTCGGTCGCAAATGGCGGGAAGGTTCCAGTGCAGAGCATCACGATCAGGTCGGCCTGGTCCTGCACTCGATCGAGGCAGGCCTGCACGCGCGGCAGGATCCGCCGCCTGCCGACCAGTACCTCGCTTCCGTCGCGCAGCCGCGTGACCAGCGTGTGGTCATCTGGAGTAGGGCGGTGCGCCGTGATCTCGTCATCGGTCAGATCGTCCAGCGCGCCGGCCTCGATCACCCGGACACCGGCTCCGAGCAGGGGCATGATCTCGTCGAAGATGTCGGGGCGCGGGCTCTGTCCGATCGTAACCGCGGCCACGACGCCCGGGCTAGAAGACATGGCGCACGACCTCCTTGCCGACGGCATGCTCCACGTCCATGAACAACTCGGGGTCTCGCATTCCCGCGCCCAGGATCAGGCGCTGCCGCGGGACCACGAGAACTGCCACGCGCATCCCCTGCGCCACCTCGGCCGTGGCCAGCGGCGTGCTATCCTCGGCGTTCATGGTGGCGATCAGGTCCGGGAAGGTGGCCCTGCGCTCCCCGTCGGTCTCCAGGGTCATGTACTCGTTCCAGAAGGTCAACTCGTACCGGCCGCGTCTGCCACGGATCTGAACCGTTCCAACGTCGTATCCGCCCGCAACCTCGAGCCGCACGCTCTCGACAGTGCCCTCGTCCGCCACCTGCCCGCCCAGGATCCCGGCGGTGGCCTCCATGACGGCCCGGCCCCCGCGCGGCCGCGCGGCCAGCATGGCTTCACCCGTGGCGATCGCCTGCCGGATCGCCCCTGGTGCGGCATGGTCGCGCACATACAAAAGCGGCACAGGATCGCGTGCCACCGCCACCGTGCCGCCTGCCTCGATGGAAGCGGTGCGGATCAAGAACGCCGCCCGCCTGATCGCCCCGGCAGCATAGACCTCGAGGTAGCGCCCGGCAGCCGGGTTGCCGCCGGCGGCAACCTGGTGCGAGGTGTACCCCTCCATCCGCTGGAGCCCCATCGCACCCATCAGGCCGGTGGGGTGGGCGCGGCCGTTGCACGGCGCGTCCACCACGGGCAGGCCCAGCGCCGCGGCCTGCAACCAGCCGTTGACGGTGGCCCCACCGCCGTTCTCGTTGGCGATGATCCCGCCCAGCCGCACGCCGGCGCGCTCCGCAAGCAACCGCATCGCCCGGATGAAGTCCACGGGTCGCACGAACTGCTCCTTGGGCGAGGGCGCGCCCACCAGCGCCGCGGTGGCGATCATGGAATCGGGCGGGAGGTCGTCAACCGATATGAGCTCCACCGTGCCCAGGGCCACTGCCAGGCGGCCCCGTGCAAGGCCCTCTGGAATCCATCCACCGCCGCCGCCACCCAGGACCGCGCCGCCCAGGACCGCGGCCTCGACGTGCGCGGCGGTCAGCGCCAGGCGGTTCAAGCCGAGGCCTCCTGTCCCAGCGTCTGGAGACGGCGCATTGGACCGTACCGTGCAACCAACTCGTCGAACTCCTTGCGGTCGTAGAACTCGCAACTACCTCCGCCGTAGGCCTTGGCAACCTCCAGGCAGAACCGCACCGCGGTCTCGATGTCCGCGGCCTGGCTGGCGCCCGAGGCCGCGCCGGGAACGGGCACCTCGGCGGTAAGGGCCACGCCTACCACCGGCGCGGCCGTCGCCGTCGAGGGTTGAACGATGCTGTTGATGTGCCTTAGCCCGCTGCCGTAGGGCGTGATGTCCTGGGTCGCCAGGGGCACGATCACAGGCGCCAAACCGGTCACCCACTGGTAGATGTCGAGCACGCTCTCGCTGGCCCGCAGGATGTACCCCTCCTTGACCGGTAGGGTCATGGCGATACCCTTGTGGTTGACGACACGGTTGCCGCGCGTCGTGTCAACGGAAAGGATTGCCTCCATTGCCGGGTCCACCTCGTGGGCGTTCATGGCGGCAATGTCCACGGGCGAGTTCATCATCGCCACCGGCGCGATCTGCATTATCACCGCGCGCGGACAGATGTGGGTGGCGACGATGACGTCCCCGGGCAACGGGTCTCCCTCGCGGCGCATCTCCGCCAGCTTAAGCGCGCACGCAACCGCGGTGATGGCGCCGTCGGCGTCCGAGACGAGGCCGATCCGGTCGGGGCGGGCGCCTATGCCGCCGAGCCTGCCGATGATGCCCAGCGTCCTGGCGTCCCCGCCGGCGCTGCGCCCCTTGGTTCCCTGGAAGACGACGCGGACGAAATCGGTGGACCCCTTGTCACCGCCAACCGTGGTTACCTGACATTCCGCGCCGCGGCTGCGGATCGCCTCGGCCACGCGCTCCCCGCTGGCCCGCGCTGAATCCAGGAGATTGTATGCTTCCAATGTCTGGCTCCATGCCATCGCCCCGCCTCCTCGCACGCCGATCCAGGATCACACCGGGCTTCGCGCGGCCGGCACCGACTCCCTGCCCTGCTAGAGAAGGATGCCGCCGTGGGGCCAGATCCGGTCCAGCAGGACCCGGGCCTGCGCCGCGTCGCGCACCATCAGGTTGAGTGTCATGGCCCGCCACGCCTTGCCGTACGAGCGCTCCAGGATCGCGTCCACTAGCAGGGACTCGCACGCGCAGTGGTGCTGCGTGAGCGCCACCACGTCCGGCGGGGCCGCCCAACGGCCCACCGGCCTCGGGCCCTGCGCGCCGAGAAACGCGGGCACCTCCACGACCGCATCGTCCGGCAGCCAGGGCACGGCTCCATGGTTGAGCAGACCTAGGATCCGCACGACCCCCGCATCCGCGAGCATGGCCCAGATGACCGGCCCGACGATCTTGGCGTACCAGATGGCGCGGCGCTGACCCAACCCTGAAGGGGGCCCGGTCTCCTCCGAGGCCAGATACGCGCGGTACTCCTCGAGCAGGACTCCCTCGAGGTCCAGGAGTTCCTCTCCGCGGGGCCGCCGGCCTGTCTGCTCCTGAAGCACCACGGCGGGCGCCAGCACGTAGTCGAGATACGGGTGCGGGATCGCACCCATGGCACAGACCAGCTCGGCGGGAGCATGGATCCACGGGAGCGCACCGCTGCGGGCCAGGACCTCGCCGGTCACCTCTTGCTCCCGGTGCCACACCCGCGTGATCCAGCCGAAGTGGTGCATCCCAACATAGTCCACCCGCACCTCGCCGGGGTCTGCCCCGATGACGCCGGCGATCCCCTCCTGCATCGTAACCGGCACGTCGCACAGGCCGATCACGCGCAGCCGGGTGGTTCGGTGGAGGGCCAGTTGTACTACGCTGCTCGGGTTGGTCAGGTTCAGCACCCACGCGTCGGGAGCATGCCGTTCGATCGCGGCGCCCAGATCGGCAACCACCGGCACGGTGCGTAGGGCGTTCGCGAACCCTCCGGGACCCAGCGTCTCATCGCCTGGAATGCCGAACTCGCGCGGAAACGCCTCGTCGTACGCCCTCGCCCGGTAGCCGCCCACGCGCACCTGCAGCAGCACGATCCCTGCCTGATCCAGGGCGTCAGGGAGATCCGTGGTCCAGCGTACCGCCAATCCATCCCTCTGCGCTGCCACGCGGGCGCAGACCCGTCCCACGAGTTCCAGCTTCTCGGGGCTTCGGCCGTGCAGCATCACAT
Organism: Candidatus Nitrosymbiomonas sp.; assembly: GCA_020724185.1. GTDB lineage: Bacteria > Sysuimicrobiota > Sysuimicrobiia > Sysuimicrobiales > Humicultoraceae > VGFA01. The sequence goes on from DYHL01000005.1 coordinate 8,204, forward strand.
CGACCGGTAACACCTGCGCCGGGAACCGGGCCAGAACGGCCACGAGCTCGGGTGTGGCCACGCTGCTTCCACCAAGAACGGTGAGCCTGGTCATGCGCTGGGATCTATCCGGCGTAGAATGCCCTGACGGCATCCGCAACGGCGCGCACCTCTTCCTCTGCCAACTCCGGGAAGATCGGGAGGCAGAGGATCTCGCGGCAGGCCGCCTCAGCCGAAGGGAACTGGCCGGCCCTGTAGCCCAGAGACCGGTATGCCGGCTGGAAGGGAACGAGCGTCGGATAGATGATCTGCGTACCGATGCCGCGCCCGGCCAGGTATTCCATCAGCGTGTCGCGCCGCTCTGCGCGGACCGTGTACATGTAGTACACATGGGTGTTGCCGGGAGCAACAACGGGCGGTACCACCGGAAGGCCGGCCAGCAGCTCGGAGTAGAGTGCTGCCCAGCTCTGGCGCCGAGCGATCCAGGTGTCCAGGTGGCGGAGCTTCACATGCAGGATCGCCGCCTGGAGTACGTCCAACCGCTGCTGGTACCCAACGACCTCGTGCCGGTGCTTGACCCGCTGGCCCATGTAGCGCAGCCGGCGAATCTCCTCGAAGCGGTCCTCCCGGCCGGTGGTTATGGCCCCGCCGTCGCCGCAGCATCCCAGAACCTTCGTGGGATAGAAGCTGAAGCACCCGATCTCCCCCAGCGATCCGGTGCGGCGGCCACGGTACCGGGCACCGTGACCGTGGGCCGCGTCCTCGATCACCAGGAGGCCGTGCCTCTGCCCCAGCTCGACCAGTGGGTCCATCTCGACCGGCTGGCCGTACATGTGCACGGCGATGACCGCCCTGGTGCGCGGGGTAAGGGCCCCCGCTACGGCCTCCGCGGTGACGTTGTATGTGGCCGGGTCAACGTCCGCGAATACCGGAACCGCGCCGGTGTACGACACTGCGAACGCCGTCGCAGCGTAGGTATTGGAGGGAACGATCACCTCGTCGCCCGGCCCGATGCCGGCGGCGCGGAGGGCCAGGTGCAGCGCCTCGGTGCCGCTGCCGATCCCAAGACAAAACCGGCTCCCGCAGTAGGCAGCCCACTCCTGCTCGAAGGTCTCGACCACCGGCCCGAGCACGTAGCGCCCGGTGGGAAGAACCTCGTCCAGGGCCGCGCGGATCTCGGCGGCGATCTCCCTGTACTGGCGGGTTAGGTCCTCGGCAGGGATCGGTGGGGGTGTAGGCGCCAGGGTGCTCATGCGGTCCCCCCCAGGCGCTCGAAGACGGGAACCAGCGCCGTGTAGGCGTCGCAGAAGACCGGGTAGAGCTCCTCGTAGCGCCTGCGGGCAGCCGGATCGGGCGTCTGTATCTCGACGATCTCGACCAGTTGCTCGGCAACGCCGAAGTCCTTGATCAGCCCAACCCCGATCCCGCCTGCCACCGCTGCTCCCAACGAGGTGGCCTCTTCCAGGTATCTCGGGCGCAGCACGGGCAGGCCGTAGACGTCGGCCATGATCTGCCGCCACAGTCTTCCCCGTGCGCCTCCGCCTATCAATCGCATCTGCTCGATCCCGGCGCCCTGTCGCTGGAAAGCGTCCAGGATGATGCGCAGGTTGAAGGCCACCCCTTCCAGGACCGCCCGCGTCATGTGCGCCCGCGTGTGGGTCATGGTCAGGCCGATGAAGGCGCCCCTTGCGCGGGGGTTCCAGTGAGGGGCGCGCTCGCCCATCAGGTAGGGAAGATAGATCAAGTTCCCTGCACCCGGAGGGATCGCCTCTGCCTCGCGGTCGAGGATTTCGTACGAATCAACCCCGCGCTCTCGTGCCTCCAGAGCCTCGAGCCCGCCGAGCTGGTTCCTGAACCACTGGTAGGAGCCGCCCGCGGTCTGCATGGTGCCGGTGGGCATGACCATCTTGGGGTCGAGGTGGTGGAAGTTGAATGTCCGCCGTTCGGGGTCCTGGATGGGAGCCGAAGTTGCCAGCGCTATCCACGAGGACGAGCCGACGTAGTTGTAGGCCCCCCCCTGGCGCACCACGCCCGCGCCCACCGCGGCGCACGGGCCGTCCCCACCCCCGATCACCACAGGCGTGCCCGCGGCCAGCCCGGCCTCCTCCGCTGCCCCTGGCCGCACCTCTCCTACCACGTCAATCGAGGAGTGGAGGTCCGGCAGGACACCTGCGTCCAGGCCCACCGCGTCGAGGATCTGCGGTGCCCACGTCCTGGCCTGCAGGTCGAAGGCGTTCATGCCCGAGGCGTCCGAGTAGTCCGTCACGAACTCACCGGTAAGGCGGTAGATCAGGTAGTCCTTGGCGTGAAGGAACTTGTGGGCCTGCCGGAATACCTCGGGCTCGTGGCTCTGTATCCAGAGAATCTTCTCAAGGGAGTACGCGGGGCTGATGCGGTGACCGGTCAGGCGGTAGACCGCCTCCTCGCCGACGCGCTCTCGGAGCAACCGGGCCTCTCCCTCTGCGCGCTGGTCCGCCCAGATGATCGAGTATCGCAGCGGCCGTCCCCTGGCGTCCACGGGCAGGCAGCCCATCATCTGGCCGCTGAAGCTGACCACACCGATCTCCTGTGCGGTGACGCCCGCCTGCGCCAGCAACTGGCGGGACGACTGGCAGAACGCCTTCCACCAGTCCGAGGGGTCCTGCTCGGCCCAGTTGACCGCGGGGTAGCGCGTCTCGTATCCGGCGAACGCGCTTGCCAGCAGCACCCCGTCGTCCCGAAACAGCGTGGCCTTGTTGCCCGTGGTCCCCAGGTCGTGGGCAAGAATCAGCCGCCTCATCGTCCGGAGCCTCCCAGGACGTTCGTCACCAGGTACCGCTGCAGCCCGACCGCTATCAGAACAACCGGAAGAATCGTGATCAGCGACATCGCCGAGAGCGACCACCACTCGATGGCGCGCTGCGTGTGCTGGGACGCGATGAGGATCGGCATCGTGCGCGCGTTGTTGAACGTCAAGATCAGGGCGAGCAGGAACTCGTTCCAGGCGAACACCAGGCAGAACAGGAAGGTGGCCACCATCCCGGGCGCCGAGACCGGGAGGACGATGCGCCAGAGGATCTGGGGGCGGGAGGCTCCGTCCGTGAGGGCGGCTTCCTCCAGCGAGGGCGGGATCTGCTTGAAGAAGTTGTGCATCAACCAGACCGCCAGCGGCAGGTTGAAGGCGGTGTAGACCAGCACCATGCCCGTCCGCGTGTCAATCAGGCCCACCACCCGCAGCATCAGGAACAGCGCCAGGCCGGTCACGATGGGCGGCATCATCCGCTGCGAGACGATCCAAAACAGCACGTCCTGGTTGCCGAGCGGACCGGCCCGCACCTGGAAGCGCGTCAGGCCGTAGGCCGCCATGGCGCCCACGACAACGACGAGGAAGGTGCTGCCCAGCCCGATGATGACGCTGTTGGCCAGCGGCCGTCCCACCGTCTCCTTCTCGATCCCAAACAGGATCGCGCGCCATGCAGAGAGCGTGGGCTGGAAGTCCACCCAGGGCAGGAAGGTGGCCCCCTGGCTAACGGCAAGCGGCTCCTTGAACGAGGCGATCACCGTCCAGTACAAGGGGAAGAGCGCGAACAGGCCCCAGGCACAGAGGGCGGCGTAGATGAGGGCCAACCTGACCCCGCGCGCCCTCACGACCACAGCTCCGCGGCCTGGTAGCGCCGCGTCACGCGCACCAGGGCGAGGGCGGAGGCCAAAACCAGCAGGAACAGGGCCAGGGCGATAGTGGCGCCGTAGGCCAGGTCGAAGGACAAGAAGCCCGTATAGTAGGCATGGAGCGTCAGGCTTTCCGTGCTCACGCCAGGGCCGCCCCCGGTGATGATGAAGATCTCGTCCACGATCTTGAACGCCTCTAGAGTGCGCAGCAGCGTCACCGCCACCGCGGTCGGCACCAGCATGGGAAAGATGATGTGGCGGAAGAGCTGCCAGCCCGAGGTCCCATCAAGCTGAGCGGCCTCGATCACCTCACCGGGTAGGGCCTGCAGCGCGGCCAGGAGCACGATGAACATGAACGGGGTCCAGTGCCAGACATCGGTAAGGATAATCGAGAAGATGGCAAGATGCCGGTCACTGGTCCAGGCCACCGAAGGGAGGCCGGCCATGTCGAGAAGGGCGTTGAGCGGCCCGATGGTTTCGTGGTACATCATCCGCCAGGTGTAGCCGATGGCAATGGGAGCCAGCGTCATGGGCAGGATGAACACCGTCCGGAAGATGCCGCCTCCGCGCAGGGGCCGGTTCATCAGCAGCGCGAGAGCGAGCCCGAGCAGGAGTTCAAGGGTAACCGCAGCCGCCACGATGAGCACGGTGTTCGACAGCGAGTTCCAGAAGCGGTCATCGGTTGCCAGCCGGATCCAGTTGGTCAGGCCTCCGAAGTCCAGGCGCAGTCCTCCCACCAGGGAGACGCGGCTCAGGGTCAGGGTCAGCGTGAACAGGAATGGAAAGACGGTAAACAGCAGCAGAATCCCAACAGCCGGAAACAGGAAGGGAGCCGCGGACTGCCGCCCTGGGAAGGGTTGTGCGATCGGTGGTCTCTCTCTCACTTGTCCCCTTAGAATGGGGACGCCCCGCGGCCCTTCCGCGGGGCGTCCCGTCAGGCTACTTGGCCGGAAGGCCCAGCCATGCGCGGTACAAGGCAATCATCCTGTCGCGACCCTGGCCGTCGGTGATCTTCTCCCACTCGGCCGCGGCGCGGTCCAGGGCGGCCTTGGGCGTGATCTCGCCGGCAGCGGCGCGGGCGAGCTGCGTCTCCAACGCATCGAGGTAGCGCGCCTGTCCGGGCAGCTTCAGGTCGAGCTGGGCGTTGGGGTGGGCCAGCGATGCCTTGATGGCCCCCAGGTACGAACCCAGGTCGGGCTCGACAAACCCGAACTTCTTCCAGCCCGAGGTGTCGGCGAAGTGGGACGCGCGGAACGGGTTGAGTCCGGTCTCCGCGGTGGTCACGGCGGTGTAGCTGTTCTTGGGCTCCGCGATGGTCCGGCAGAAGTCGTAGGCAGCGGAGGGGTTCTTGGTGGTAACCATCACGCCGCAGACCCAGCCGCCGAACGCCAAGTAGGGCGCCACGTTGGGTTTGTCGAGGGTGGCCCACTTGCCCGTCTTGTAGTCGTACACCTGCGGGGAACCCGGCAGGACGATCGTGCCGATCTTCCCCCTCACGATGGATTTGGGATCGGTGCCCCCGACGATCCCTGTGTCGCCCCAATCCAACGCCAGGGCGGCCACGCCGGCTGCAAACTGGCTGCGCACATCGCCGGAGTCGAAGTTGATCATCCCAGGCGGGCCCAGCTTGACCAGGGCCACCCAGTCCTCCAGGGCCTTGACGAAACCGGGGTTGTTGATCTGCGGCTTCATGGTCTGCGGGTCAAAGAACATGTTGCCCTTCTGACCCGGTACGCTTACGTAGGCGGCTGCGTGGGACATGAAGAACCAGAACGCCTGCCCGCCGCGCCTGAAGGCTTCGAGGACGCCGAAGCGCTTCTTGCCGTCCCCTGCCCACTCCCAACCGTTGAAGAACTCCGCGATGTCGCGGTACTCCTTCCAGGTCGCAGGAGGCCGCAGATCATATCCATACTTGGTCTTGAACCGGGCCTTGTGTTTGGGGTTCTCAAGGGCGTCACGCCGGTAGAAGACCGTGTGCACGTCGCCGTCAATGGGAAGGGCGTAGAGCATGCCGCCCCAGTTGACCGTTTGTTGGTATGTGGGTAGGATGTCGCCCCAGTTGAGACCCGCGTCGGCCTTGATGCGGTCGGTCAGGTCGAGAAGGTACCTGTTGCCGGCGAAGTCGCCCATCCAGGCCGAGGCGAACAGGGCGATGTCATACGCCGCCGTCCCCAGGGCAAAGGAGGACATCAGCTTGGAGTACAGCTCCCCGAAGGGAGCCGTGACGAGGTTGATCTTCCCGCCGGTGCGCTCCTGCCATGCGGGCGCGAACATCTGCACCGGTTTGGCGATGTAGGGCGGGTTCTGGGTAAAGACGGTAAGCGTGGCGCCTGAGAACGGCTTCCCCTGCCCGGCCGCTCCCACGGGGAGAAGGGCAACACATAGAGCGAGGCCGACCAGAATGCCGATCAGCCTGAACCTCCTTGCCATGCGCTCTCACCTCCTGACCAGATAGAATCTCCCGTCACCGCTCCTTTCCGTACCGCCTATCACCTCCTTCATTGTGGGCACACCGTCCAGTCCCCTCCTTGCCCGCGTCCTTGCCCGCCTGGTCGTAGACGCCAGGATTGACCACGCCCTCGGGCCGCGCGCCCCGCAGAACGCTTACGACGTTCTCCGCTGCCATGACGCCCATCCGGCGGATCGCCTCCTGCGTCTGTGAGCCCGCATGCGGCGTGAGGATCACCGAGTCCAGGCACAGGAGGTCGTTGGCCCCGGAGGGCTCCACCGCCCGGACGTCCAGCGCGGCGCCCGCCAGATCACCCCTACGCAGCGCCTCTGAAAGGGCCGCCTCGTCCACGAGCTCCCCGCGCGCGGTGTTGATCAGGTAGGCGGACGGCCGCATCAGCGCAAGCTCGCGGGCGCCGATCATCCGCACGGTTTCCGGCGCGAGCAGGGCGTGGAGCGAGACGAAATCCGATTCCCGCAGTAGATCGGGAAGCGCCAGACGGGTGACCCCCAGCGCTGTCTCCTCCTCGCGGGCAGGCCGCACCGGATCGAAGTAGACCACCCGCATTCCCAGTGCCCGCCCGCGGAGTGCGAGCTCGCGCCCGATACGCCCCAGGCCCACGATGCCCAGGGTCCTGCCGGCGACCTCGACCCCCACCTCGCGGTGCCAGTCCCCGCGCTTCGTCCGCGCGTCGTAGCGGGGAATGCCCCGCGCCAGGGCGAGCACGAAACCGACTACAAGCTCGGCGACCGCTGTTGCGTTGGCCCCGGGGGTGACGGTCACCACGACTCCCGCGGCAGTGGCGGCTTCCAGGTCAACGCTGTCAACGCCCACTCCAAAGCGCGAGAGAACCCGCAGGCGCGGCGCGCCTGCGATCACCCTCGTCGTAATCGGCTCCGTGCCGACGATCGCGCCGTCGCAGTCCGCGATCATCTCGACCAGGGCGGTCTCCTCCAGCCGCCCCTGGGAGGGCGATATCTTGACGTGACACCCGGCCCGTTCCAGGACGCTCCAGTGCTCTCCCGGCGTGTCCCGGAACGCCCGTGCTGTTACCAGAACGGTGTGGCTCACCGCGTGCCCCCTGGGGGTCCTCCCTGCTGGAGCGCGGCAAGCGCGCGCGACGCCGGCCGCGTGAGATCGAAGAGGGACCGGTAGAGGTCCACGAGCGGCCGGTAGCGGGCGTGCTCATCTGAGCGTGGTTCGATCCGGCCTGCCGTCCCCACCATCTGCCGGGCCGTGGCCTTGAGATCATCGTAGACTCCGACGGCGGCTCCTGCCACGATCGCGGATCCCAGGACCGCGAACTCGGTGCGGTTCAACCGCACATAGGGAAGCCCCAACACGTCCGCCTTGATCTGGTTCCATAGATCGCTGGAGGATCCGCCGCCGATGACGCGGGCCTCGGTGAGGTTCATCCCAGGCAATAGGGCCCGCTCGATGTCCAGGTACAGCGCGTACTCGTAGGCGACCCCCTCGAGGAGCGACCGGTAGAAGTGGGCCTTGGAATGGGCCCAGGTGAAGCCGATCCAGACTCCCCGCAGCGCAGGGTCACTGGGGCAGACGCGGCCGCCCAGGTGGGGGAGGAACAACAGCCCGTCGGCGCCCGGCGGGATCGCGCGCGCCGCTTCGTCCAGGGGCTTGTACCCTGCCTCCGTGTCTGCGAAGGTGTCCCTGAACCAGCGCAGGTTCAGGCCACCCCCGTTGATGTAGGCCAGCGAATACCACATTCCCTCGGGCACCAGGCGGGCGGTGAACAGGGTCCGGTGCGTCACGTCAGGGGCGAACCGATCGGTGCAGATCGCCAGCACGGACGCGGTGCCCGCGACATCGAAGACCAGGCCTGGCTCCACCATGGCCGCGCCCAGCATCCCGGCGGCCTGGTCCCCGCATCCGGCCGCGATGGGCGTACCTGCCAGGAGCCCGGTGGCTGCTGCCGCCGCCGGCGTCAGGTGGCCGATGATCTCCCAGGGCCGGACGATCCTTGGCAGCTTCGCCTGGGGAACCCCGAACAGGCCGCATAGCTCGTCCGACCACTCTGCCTTCTGCGTGTCCGAGAGACAGGAGAAGTGGATGTACGTGTAGTCCATGAATGCGTCGGGTCCGGTCAGGCCAGCCATGCGTCCTGCAACGTAGCCTCCCGGAACCACGAACTTCGCGACCCGGGCGAAGGCATCCGGGTGTTCGCGCGCCAGATGCAGAATCTTGGGCCCGTGGGAGTATGTGGGCGGCCCGCCGGTCAGGCGGATGATCTGCTCCTCATGGGGGCGCATCGCGTCAATGTAAGGCCCGCAGCGGGTGTCCAACCAGGAGTCGTAGGGAGTCGGCGTGCCCCAGTGCGCGTCGATCGTGCCTATGCCCGCCATCTGCCCGTCGAAGGAGATGCCTGCGACCTCCCGCGGGGACATGCCGCTGCGCTCGACGCAGGCGCGAATCGTGCGCACCGCAGCGCCGTAGAGATCCTCGGGATCCTGTTCCACCCACCCGGGCCTCGGCTGGATCAGGCGGGACTCCTCGGTGGCATCGGCCAAGAGTGTGCCGTCCTGGGAGAAGATGGCCGCCTTGGTAGCGGTCGTCCCCAGGTCAACGCCAACGAGACACACCCGGTTCATCCTGGGTCCTCAGCAGTGTAGCTGGGGTTCTCCACCAGGGTGGGACGCCCGTTGCGCGCCACGATCAGCCGCGCAAACCCGCTGGACTCTATCGTGCCGTAGTCGTGCCCGGCGTCGCCGGGATAGGCAAAGAGCAGCACCAGCGGCTCATCGGCAGTGTTGATCGAGCGGTGGCCCCAATGAGGTGGAACGTACACGACGGTCCCCGGCGCGATGTCCACGGTCCGCCAGATCCCCCATCGGGTCTGCAGCATCATCAGGCCGTTCCCCCTAAGGCCATAGTACACCTCCGCGGTCCCGGACTTCTGATGGTAGTGCCCCTTGGTCATGAAGTACTCGTCCCCAACACGACCCGGGTGCAGCACGGTCACGCCGTGGCAGAGGTGCCCTTCGCTCTCTGGGGCCGGTGCCACGAACACCTCGTAGACGAGCGGATCCCCCTGCGCTGCGATTTCAGCCCATGCCTGCTCGTCCTGAAACATCCCGCGCATGTCGCTGATCCGGCGTGAGAGCCTGTGCACTCCGTTTCCCAGCAAACCCTCGCGGAGGTCCACCCGTGTGGAGAAGGGCTCCAGCAGGTCCATCGCCGACCTCCTTGTGCGCGACCGGCCTCCTATCAGCCAAGGTCTATGCGGATGTGCTTGACCGCCAGGTACTCCGACAGGGCGTGACGGGAGTTCTCGATGCCGAACCCGCTCTGCTTCCAGCCGCCGTAGGGATAGGCGATCTCGCCGCCGGCTACGTTGTTCACGCCCACGGTTCCAACCTCCAGTCGCTCGGCCACCGTGATCGCGGTGGCCAGGTCGCGCGTGTAGAGATAGGCGACCAACCCGTAGGGCGTGTCGTTGGCAAAGCGCACGGCCTCGTCTGTGCTCTCCACGGCCATGATGGGCGCCACGGGCCCAAAGGTCTCCTCGCGCATTACCTTCATCTCGTGGTTCACGTTCACTAGCACTGTCGGAAGGAAGAAGTTGCCACGCCTGTAGGCCTCGCCCTGCGGGGGGGCCCCGCCGTAGAGCACGCGGGCGCCCTTGGAGACGGCGTCCTCGATGTGATCGCGCGCGGTCGCCACACCGGCCGCGTTGGTCATGGGTCCGAGGTCCACGTCGGGATCGAGGCCGTTGCCGATGCGCAGCGCTCGGGTCTTTGCCACAAACCGGTCCACATACTCGTCGTAGACTGCCTGGTGCACGTAGATCCGGTTGATGGCGTTGCAGATCTGCCCCATGTTGCGGAACGAGCGGTAGGCGCCGCCGTGCGCGGCCGCGTCCAGGTCGGCGTCCGGACACACTATCAGCGGGCAGTGGCCACCCAGTTCCAGCGAGAGCCTGGCCACGCGGTCCGAGGCGACCCGCATGATCTCCTTGCCGGTTTCGGTCTGCCCGGTCAGCGCAATCTTCCTGATCAGAGGGTGGGCGACCAGGGCACGGCCCACGACCGAAGCAGGCCCGCTCACCACGCCGGCCACGCCGGGTGGCAGTCCGGCCTCATGGAGGCACTCGAACAGCCGCAGCGTGGAGAGCGGTGTGTCGCTGGCAGGCTTGGCCACCACCGGGCATCCGGCGATCAGCGCCGGCGCCAGTTTCCACGAGATGAGCAGCAGAGGGTAGTTCCAGGGCGCGATCGCGGCCACCGGGCCAACCGGCTGCCTGATGACAATGCTCCGGCGCGAGTTCGAGTCGGTGGCAATCGTCTCGCCCAGCATGCGCCGGCCCTCCTCGGAGAAGTACTCGAAGGCCTCTGCTGCGCCGTCTACCTCTCCCAGCGCTTCCTTGAGGGGCTTGCCCTGCTCCTCGGTCAGCAGCCGCGCGATGGGCTCGCGCCGCTCACGGAGGAGGTCGGCGGCCCGCCGCAGCATGCGGCCGCGCCTGGGAGGCGGCATCGAGCCCCACCCCGGAAAGGCCCGGGCCGCGGCCTCCACGGCGCGATCAACATCCCGCGCAGCGGCTTTGGGCGCGTGGCCGACGACCTCTCCGGTGGCCGGGTTGGTCACGGGGAAGGCCTGGCCGTCCTCGGCCTCTACCCACGCGCCGTCCACCAGCATGCGAAATGGCCGAACTTCGCTCATCAGGTCACCCGCCTTTCGCTCGATCCAGGGGAGATCACAACCTTCAGTTCTCGGCGGTTGCGGGCGCGGTCAAATGCCTCCAGCCCGTCCTCCAGCGGCAGGACCGCGCCAACCAGGCGTGACAGGTCAACGCAGCGCCCAGCCGCCAGATCCAGAGCCCTCCTGAACTGCCAGCGGCTGGCGCCGGTGGTCCCGGTCACCGTGATCTGGCGGTAGTGGACTCGATTGGGTGAGAAGGTGATGGCGTCCTGCCCGCGCGGCAGCCCGGCGAAGTAGACCACGCGCCCCTCCGTGGCCGCCAGGTGTGGGGCCTGCTCCATGGCCTGCGGTGAGGGCGCGGCCACGATGACCACATCGGCCCCCTGGCCGTCGGTGGCCCGGAGCACCGCCTCCCGCACGTCCTCGGAACCGGGGTTGATGAGCACGTCCGCCCCAAAGGAACCCGCCTGAGCCAGCCGTTCATCCAGGATCTCGCTCACGATCAAGCGGCGGGCGCCGGCCAGGCGCGCCAGCAGCAAGTGCATGAGCCCGATAGGCCCACCCCCGACTACGAGCACCGTATCACCGGGAGAAATCCGGCCGGCCTGGATCCCGTTGTAGCAGCAGGAGAGCGGCTCGACGAGGGCTGCCTCGGTAAAGCTCATCCCTTCAGGGATGGGAACAAGCAGGGCCTGGCGCAATGCCCGCTCGGGCACGAGCATGAACTCGGCAAAGCCGCCGTCCAGGTCAATGCCAAACGCCTCGTAGTTGGGGCAGAGGTGCGTCTGCCCGCGGATGCACTGAACGCAGGCGCCGCAGCCGATGTTGGGGATCACCGCCACGGGCATCCCGACCGAGATGCCGGCCACCTGCGGGCCGGCCGCTGCCACCCGGCCTGCGACCTCGTGTCCTGGGACGCGATGCATGCCCTCCTGGACCTTGAGGTGCCCTCCCCCCACGATGCGCAGGTCCGTGGCGCAGATGCTGGCCGCCGCTACCTCCAGGAGGACATCACCGGCGTCCATGCGCGGGGTCTCGATCTCGGCGAGGCGGAGACCCTCTGGCTCGTGGTATACCAGCGCCTTCAAGCCCGGCCCTCCGAGGCGTCCTCTTCCTTGACGTCCTCTTCCTTGAGCGGGAGGACGACAGGCGCACCCAGGCGGCTGGAGAGGTTGGCCGCGAGCGTCGCCTCCAGCGCCTTCCTGCCGTCCGGGCCGGTGGCCAGGGGCTGCTCCTCTGCCCGTATGCAGCGGATGAAGTGCGCGGCCTCGGCTACGTAGGCCTCCCGGAACCGGTCCCGCCAGCTCGCGAACGGCGTGGATTGGACGCCGGACTCCCTCGTGCAGAGCAGAACGGCGCCGCCGCGCAGCTCACCCACTTGAAGAACGCCCTCGGTGCCCAGTACCTCCAGCCGGGCGTCGTAGCCGTAGTCCACCGGGCACCCGCCCTCAATCGTCGCAAGGGCGCCGTCTACCATTCGCAGCGTCACCACCGCGCTGTCGTAGAACCCGGGGAACTCCCCGAGCAGATCGGGCCGCTTGGTAGCAGAGGTCTCGGCATAGACCCGAGCAACCTCTGAGCCGGCCATCCACCGCACGGTGTCGAAGTCGTGGCTGTTCACCTCTGCGAGCATGCCGTTGCTGCGGCGCGGGTCCCATGCCCAGCGAGGCGGCAGGCCTGGCCCTCGGGTAAGCGATCGGATCACCATGGGCTTGCCGATCCTGCCGTCGGCGACAAGTTGCCTGGCCTCCCTGAATGCAGGATCGAACCGGCGCATGAACCCGATCTGCAGCACCACGCCCGAGGATGCCGCGGTCCCGATCATCCGGTCGGCCTCGGCCAGGGTAAGGGCCATGGGCTTCTCGCAGAGAACGTGCTTGCCGGCCAAAGCGGCCGCTACAGCGATCTCCGCGTGCGTGAAGGTAGGCGTGGTTATGCACACCGCGTCCACCCGTACCCCATCGAGCGCCTCGCGAATCCCGGTGAACCGAGCAGACACCTCCAGGTCCGCGGCGCGCGCCTCCAATACCTCGCGGTCGGCCTCAACCACAGCCGCCAGCGTGGCTCCAGGTACGTTGCGCTGAAAGTTGACCGCGTGCACCATGCCGGCCCTGCCCAGGCCCACAACGCAGACGTTCACAACCGGCCCTTCTGACATGCCCTCTCCTCTGCGCTTCCCGCGCTTTGCCTCAGAAGATCTCTGCCTCGATGGCGCGCAGCCGCTGGATGGACTCCTCGGCGAAGCTATCCCACAGGTGGCGCAGGCGGCTCATCCGGATCGCGATGTACGGATCAGGCAGCGGTGGCAGCGGCTCCAACGCCAGGGCCCGGTCGTAGCCGATCTCACGCAGGGCACGCATGAGCGCGCGGAAGTCCGTGTGCCCGCGGCCCACGGCCTGACGGTTGCTGTCGGAGATGTGCACGTTCACCAGGCGTTTCCCTGCCAGCCGCACCGCGGACGCGGGATCCGCATCCTCGATGTTCATGTGGAAGGTATCCAGGTGCACGGCGACCGCGCTCGACCCCACTTCGTCCGCGAAACGCAGCGCCTGCTCGCAGGTATTGACCAGGAAGGTTTCGTACCGGTTGATGGGCTCGATGGCAAGGAAGACGCCCTTCGCCTTGGCGGCGCGCGCGGCCTCACGCACCGCGGCCACGGCATTCCGCCACGCCTGGTCGTAGCCTTCCATCCAGGCTACCTCGTCCCGCAGCTCCATTGTCGGCGCCGTCTTTGCCACCGCGGAAGGCACGACGATGACCAGGGGTGCGCCCACCGCGGACGCGAACTCCACGCACGCCTCCAGGTATCGCACCGCCCGACCGCGCACCAGCGGGTCGGGGCTGGCCAGATCGCGACTGTCGGTCGGCCACGGGTACATGCCGGCGATGGACAGCACGGACAAACCGTGCCTGCCGCACAGGCCCCGCACGTCCGCTGGGTCGTACTGGTCCGGCTCTCCCATCAGCTCCACCCCGTCGTAGCCGAACCTGCGCAGCCGCTGGAAGGTGAGCTCCAGTGGCTCGCCCCCGTAGATCCAGTTGCTTATCGAGTACCTCATGGCCTCACCTCTTTATGGCTCCAGCCAAATCGAATAGCGGTACCGGTCGGCACGGTAGAACCCTTCGACGGACTCGATCGGCCGTCCGTCCTCGGCGAAGAGCGTGCGCCGCAGGACCAGGACAGGGCTGCGCGGGGATACCTCCAGGGCCCGGGCCAGGGCAGTAGTCGCCTGTTCGGCCTCGATGTACTGGAAGGCCTTGGCAAACTTCAGACCCAGGCGGTACTGGAACAGGTCGTAGAGGGAACCTGTGAAGTCCTCATGCCCTGTCAGGCCGACCCATCTGGGCAAGTAGGATGCCAGCACAACGATCACGGCCCCATCGGCGCAGCGCACGCGCTCGATCTTGAGAACCTGCTCGCCGGATTCAACCCGGAGCGCCTCGCGAACCGCAGGGCCTGGCTCCACCCACGATGCCACGGCGCTGCGCGTGGACGGCTCGGCCCCGCGGCTGCGCATCTCCTGCGTGAAGCTCACCAGCTTGGGCAGCGGCTCCTCGATGCGGCGCTGGAGAACGAAGGTCCCCTTCCCGCGGCTGCGGACCAGGTAGCCCTCGGTGACCAGCGCTTCCACTGCCTGCCGCACGGTCTGGCGGCTGACATTGAAGATGCGCTGCAGTTCGACCTCGGTTGGGATCGGAGCTCCTGGGCTCAGCTCGCCGGACTGAATCTTGGCGCGAATGGCTTCCCTGATCTGGGAGTAGAGCGGGGCCGCGCCGCCGTGGCGCACCAGGGACACTCCCTCGAGACGGTCGTGAACGGCGTCCTGTGGATGCTCGGTCATGGTCAGGCTCCAAAGCGCCTTCGGCGCCACTGATCGAAGATGACTACGATGATGATTACTAGGCCCATGACCACGCGCTGCCAGAAGGCCGACACGTTGAGGAGGTTGAGCCCGTTGCCCAGGACGCCCATGATCAGGGCTCCGACGGCGGTCCCGACCACCGTGCCCTCCCCACCGAAGAGGTTGGTCCCGCCCAGCACAACCGCGCCGATGGACTGCAGCTCCATCCCTTCTCCCATCAGTGCGTTGGCGGAGTTCAGCCGGCCGGTCAGCACAAGGCCGCCGATGCCCGCGGTGAAGCCGGAGAACGCGTAGACCGCGATCCTGGCGCGGTCCACGTTGATGCCCGACACACGGGCCGCCTCGCGGTTGCCGCCCACGGCAAGCGCCGAGCGCCCCAGCCGCGAGTAGTGCAGGACGGTCCATCCCAGCAGGGCCGTTGCCACGGCAACCACCGCGGGCACCGGCACGCCCAGGACCGCCCCGCTGCCCAGCCAGATCAGCTCAGGCGGAAGATATGCCTTCAACTGGATCGCGGTCACGTGAGAGGGAACGGGCAGCCCCTGCGTGAGCAACAGCGAGACACCGCGCGCCGTGGTCATCATCCCGAGCGTGGCGATGAAGTCGGGAATCCTGCCCTTTGTGATCACCAGGCCGTTGAGCAAACCCAGCAGCGTCCCCATCGCCAGCCCCAGCGGCAGGCCCAACCAGACGCTCCATCCCCAGTAGGCCAGGGACACCGCCGAGAGGGAACCGGCCAATGCCATCATGGCGGCTACCGAGAGATCAATGCCTCCTGAGATGATGACCAGTGTCTGACCCACGGCCAGGATCGCGGTGACCGAGGTCTGGGCCAGGACGTTCATGAAGTTGCTGGTGGTTCGGAAGTGTGGGGAGACCGCGGAGAGGTACCCAGCGAGCAGGAAGAGGGCGATGATGGGCCCTCCCTTTAGCAGCAGCCGCGTCACCCAGCTCCCATAGCCGTGCTGCGTCATTAGGCCTCCTCCATGCCTGACCCGGACAGTCCGACCGCGCTGCGCAGCAGATCCTCCTGGGTTGCCTCGCCCCTGGCGTACTCGGCTGCGATCCGGCCGCGGTGCATTACGAGAATCCGGTCGGCCATGGCCAGGACCTCCGGGATCTCGGAAGAAAGCATCAGCAATCCCACCCCCTGCGCGCACAGCCGGCCCATGAGCTGGAACACTTCGGTCTTGGCGCCCACGTCAATCCCGCGCGTGGGCTCGTCAAAGATGAGGACGCGCGACTTGCTGGCCAGCCACTTGGCAAGGACCACCTTCTGCTGATTGCCGCCGCTGAGCAACCTGACCGGCCGGGACAGCACCGGTGGTTGTATTCTCAAGTCTTCGACCAGACGGGCCCCTATCCGCTGCTCCTCCCGGTGATCTATGATGCCGGCGCGCGTGACGCCATCGAGACTGGCGAGCGTGATGTTGGGAGGCAGACCCATCATCGGCACCAAGCCTTCCCGCCGGTCCTCCGTGGTGTAGCCGATGCCGTGCCTGATCGCCTCCTCGGGGGAGGTGACCTCAATCCCCCCTCCGTTGACCAGGACCTCGCCACTCTCCAACCGCGCCAGGCCGAAGAGAGACCGCGCCAGCGTGGTGCGTCCTGCGCCGCGCAGGCCGAATACGCCAAGGATCTCGCCGGAGTGCAGCGTGAAGCTAATGTCGCGGAGCAAGTTGCTCGCACGAAGGTTCCGAACGGTCAGCACCGGGGCGCCGATGGGCACGGGCGTTTTGGGAAACCGCTCGCGGATATCGCGCCCGACCATCATTCGCACCACCGTGTCCTCGGCCGCATCCGCAACCGCCACGGTGCCGACCTTCCGGCCGTCACGCAGCACGGTGGCACGGTCCCCGATCTCCCGGATCTCGCCTAACCGGTGCGAGGTGTAGAGAACCGACACACCCTTGCCCCGCAATCCCCGGAGGAATCCGAACAGCCGATCGCGGTCCCGATCGGATAGGGCCGAGGTCGGTTCGTCAAGCAGCAGGATCTGGACGTCCAGGGCCAGGACCCTGGCGATCTCGGTCAACTGCTGTTCCGCAACGGAGAGGTTGCGCACCCGCACGCGCGGGTCCACCGGTACTCCCAGGCTGCCGAGCACGGCCTCGGCCTGGGTCACCATCTCAGGCCAGTTGATCAGCCCTCCGGCGCGGGTCGGCCACCGACCCAGGAAAATGTTCTCCGCCACGGTCAGACCCGGCACCAGGCTGAGCTCCTGGTAAACCATCCCGATCCCGAGCGTCCGGGCGTGGTGGGCATCTGTAATCTCAACCGGCCGACCGCGCAGTAGAATGCGGCCCGAATCCTTCAGTATCGAGCCGCTCAGGATCTTGAGGAGCGTGGACTTACCGGCGCCGTTCTCGCCCAGCAGCATGTGGATCTCGCCCTCTACGAGGTCGAGGTCCACCTGGTTCAGGGCGTGGACACCGGGGAAGCGCTTGTCAATGCCCTCGAGTCGGAGGATCTCGCCGCCAGACACCTCAGAACCCCTACTGCGCGGTGTACCCGCCGTCTACCGACAGCACGGCCCCGGTCGCGTAGGCGAGCTCGTCGGACGCCAGGCACAGGATGCCGAACGCGATCTCCTCAGGGCGCCCCAGACGGTCCATGGGCCGGACCGACTCAAGCGCTCGGCGTGCCGCCGCCGGATCGGGTTGGCGCGCCACGGCTGCCGCTACCAGGGGAGTGTCCGAGGTGCCCGGGCAGATGCAGTTGGCGCGGATCGCCGGCGCACCGTCCACGGCAAGACTCCTGGTGAGGCCGATCAGGCCTGCCTTGGTGACATTGTAGGCCACCTGTCCCCGGATCCCAACAAGACCTGCCTCAGAGGCCACGTTGACGATCACGCCGCCGCCCCCGCGCCGCATGACCGGGAGGCAGTACCTGGCACACAGAAACGGAGCGGTCAGGTTGACCTCCAGTATGCGCTGCCAGTCGTCTTCGGTGGTGGTCTCAGCGTTCCCCTGCCTGTATATGGCCGCGTTGTTCACCAGAATGTCCAGGCGCCCGAAGGCCGCCACCGTCGCCTCGACCAGCAGTCGGACCTCATCCGGCCTGGACACGTCCGCTGCCACGAAGGTAGCCTCACCGCCCTCGGCGGTGATCTGCTCAACCGTGGCAGCACCCGCGTCCCTGTCCAGGTCAGCCACCACGACCCTGGCGCCCTCGCGCGCAAACAGGAGGGCCGCGGCGCGACCGATGCCTGCGCCACCTCCGGTGATCACCGCCACCTTGCCGCGCACGCCCATGCGATCATCCCTCCACGCAAGCACCTGCTGCACGCGTCTGACCGCGGGCTGGGAGCCTGGGGAGACCCCCAGCCCGCCGTCGTCCTACTTGAACTTGGCCTTGATCGCGGTCCAGTTGATCGGTTCCAGCTTGGGGTTGGGATAGTACTCCCGCGCGTTGCCCTTCCACACGGTGCGGGGACGGACGTCAAAGAGTTGCGGCACATCGGCCTTCTGGCCCAGGGCGAGCATCACGGCAAACTTGGTGCCGTACCAGCCCCACTCGGGGAAGCCGTGCCAGGTCTCGGCCATCAACCTTCCCTCGGCGATCCGCTCGGTGGACTCCGGGGTCACGTCGTTGGTGAAGACTTTGATCTCGGTGCGCTTGGCGGCCTCAGCCGAGAGCATGGCTCCCAGCCCCATCTCGTTGGAAGCAGCCCAGATGGCCTCGAGACTGCCCTTGGGATTGCGGGTCAGGAAGTCCTCGGCGGCCTTGCGCCCCTTCTCGCGGTTCCAGTCAGCCGGGAGCGTCCCGACTACCTTGACGCCTGGGAACGGTCCCACTACCTTGTTGAACCCGTTCAGGCGCGCCGTGGAGAAGAACCCGCCAGCGACGCCCTCAATGATCGCCACGCGCGCCTTGATGGCCGCGGTCTTGGGATCCACTCCCTTGTAGAGAGTCTCCCACCACTTGAGGTCCAGGTAGGTGCCCGGCTTCACGTCCACCTTCTTGCCGGTGCCCAGCACCCCGGGACCGCCGTAGTAGTCGAGAAGCGAGTAGGCGGAGATCATGCCCGCCACAGTGTTGTCAAACCCGATGTAGGAGGCGACGTCCACGCCCTTTATGGGCTCCAGCAGGTTGACGATGATGACCGGGATACCGGCCGCGTTCGCTTTCTTGATGGCAGGGATGACCACCTCGACCTCGATGGGCGAGATTGCGATCACGCTGACCTTGCGCTGGATGTAGTCCTCGATGATGGCTACCTGGTCGGCGAAGGCCACGTGCGTGGCCGGCGACCGGCTGATCACCTGGACATCTATGCCGGCCTTCTTCGCGTCGGCTGCTCCCTTTTCGAGGAAATCGGTGGCGGTCTTGAAGACGCCGGTTATGTCAGGGGGTGTCCAGCCGATCACGACCTTGGGAAGCGGGGGTCCTGCCATTGAGGACAGGCTGAGCGCCAGCACGACGGCAACGCTCATGGTGACTACGCGCCACGTCAGAACGCGACACTTCATCTATCTCCTCCCCTCCCTATTCAGAAACTTCTCAATGCGGCCTTGCGCTACTCGACGCTCTCACCTCCATCCCAACAGGAACGGCTCCCCGAGCGACATCTCACGGCAGGCAAATGTACGGATGTCTTGTCGTCCATCCGTCCTGTCTATTATACCGTTGCCCGTGGGGAACATGTCAACGGCAGGTGGGTGGGTTCTGCCCACCCACCTGCGGAGCGCAACCTGGGGCCTACTTGGGCAGCGGGAAGACCTCCTTGAGCCAGCGCTCAAGCAGGCGGCCCCGCACCTCCGCCTTGCCGAACCGCGCGAAGTCGTACTTGATAACGTTGAAATCCTGGAAGCGCGGCGACAACCGGGAAACAGGCGTCCTCGTGTTTGAGGGAATCTGATAGGACTCGCCGACCTCATACGCCATTCGCTGCGCCTCGGGGGTCATCGACCACTCGATGAACGCGATGCCGTTGGCCCGGTTGGGCGCGCCCTTCACCAGGCTCACGCCCCCGATCTCGGACCCGGTGCCGTCGCGCGCTGATCCGTAGGCAATGGGAAAACCCCTCAGGATTTGAGACACCGATTCATGGTTGAAGGTCACGCCGATGGCCACCTCGCCACGCCCGGCCAGCACGCCCGGCGCGGTCCCGGCCCTGGTGTACTCGGCCACGTTCGGGTGGATGCGCTTGAGCAACTCGAACGCCTCACCCTCATCGTAAACCTGCACAATCGTG
>DYHL01000006.1 GCA_020724185.1 Candidatus Nitrosymbiomonas sp.
CGCCCGAGGATGTGGTGCTTGTGCTAGGCTGCGGCCCGATCGGGCTGGCGGCCGCTAGGATGGCGCGGGTCGCCGGCGCGTCGCGGGTCATCATCACCGGGACAGATCGGGACGAGAAGGCCCGTCTTCCCAAGGCAAGGGAACTCGGCATAGATCACGTCGTCAACGTGGAGCGCGACAACCTCGCGGCGCTGGTCGCCGATCTGACCGGCGGTGAGGGCGTCGACGTCGTCGTTGAGCTCTCCGGGGCCCCGGCGGCTGTCGCACAGTCCTTTCGCCTTGCGCGGCGCCTGGGCAGGGTTGGAATCATCGGGCAGCCCCCGACCGACGAGGTTGCCGTACCGTACCGCGAGGCGCTGTTCCGTGCGCTTGTCGTGTCGTTTACCTACAGTTCCAGGTACACGAGCTGGGAGCGGGCTCTGTCGCTGTTCGCGCGCGGTGCGGTGCTTCCAGCGCAGTTCGTTACCCACGTTCTCCCTCTGCGGGAGTGGAAGCAGGGCTTCGATCTCTCGCGGAGTGGAGAGGCGGTGAAGGTTGTGCTGGAGCCATTTCAAAGCTGAGTCTGAGAGGAGCAACCGTGGCGATTCCCAAGACGATGAAGGCCGCCGTGCTGTTCGGCTATGGAGACCTGCGCGTCACACAGAAACCCGTTCCTGTGCTGGGTGAGGGTGAGGCGCTGCTCAAGGTGGGCTCGGTGGCAATCTGCGGCAGTGATCCGGCGATCATAGCCAAGGGGTGGCCCGGTCATCCGCCGCTGGGCGAGTTCATCCCCGGCCACGAGTTCACCGGCACCGTCGTGGCAGTGGCGCCGGACGTGACCGAGGTGAAGCTGGGCGAGCGGGTGACCGTCGAGCCCCACAAGGGCTGCGGTCGCTGTGTGAACTGCCTGCGCGGTCTGTACACCACCTGCCTGAACTACGGCAAGCCGGAGAAGGGCCACAGGCACTACGGGTTCAGCAGCAACGGCGCCTACGCCGAGTACGCCGCCTGCCACGTCAACACGCTCCACAGGCTGCCGGAGGCGATCTCGTTTGAAGAAGGCGCTCTGCTCACCACGGCCGGGACCGTGCTGTACGGCTACGAGCGCGTGGGCGGGGTGAGGCCGGGCGAGACCGTTGTTGTCACCGGACCGGGCGCCCTCGGGTTGATCTCGGCGCAGGCAGCCAAGACCCTCGGCGCCGGGCGCGTGATCCTGACCGGCACGCGTGAGGACCGACTCGCGGTGGGCCGGCGGATGGGCGCAGACATCACGCTCAACGCCCGGGAGACGAACGTGCGCGACGCGATCATGGAGCTTACCGACGGCATCGGCGCCGACCTGGTGGTGGAGTGCACCGGGCAGGCTGGTCCCGCCGCTGAGGCGCTGGACCTGGTCCGAAAGAGCGGCCGGATCTCGTACAACGGCATCTACCACGAGCCGGTGACGCTCCAGCTCAACAAGATCGTTCAGTGGAACCTGCTGATTACAGGTCCCAAGGCAGAGGGCATGTGGAACACCGAAAGGGCCATCCCACTCATGGTGGGCGGGCGGCTGGACCTCAAGCCGCTGATCACGCACAGGTTCCGGCTCGATGAGATCAACCTAGCCTTCGAGACCTTTACGGGCCGCGCGGGCGGCGCAATAAAGGTAATCGTCAATCCCTGAGGCAGGCACCGCGAAGGAGGGCACGATGGGCAACTGGGAGATTCCCCCCAAGGGCGGGCACATGGACGCCGCCAACGGCATCTACTTCCAGAACATGACCATGAAAGAGGTCACGGCGCGACTCAGGAAGGATGATCTGATAATCATCCCCGTAGGGAGCACGGAAGCCCACGGGCCGCACGCCTGCTACGGCGAGGACACCTTCCTGGTAACACGGATGGCCGAGGCCGTGGCCCTGCGGACCGGGTGCACCGTGTCACAGCCGGTATGGTTCGGCAGTCATCCCTACCACCACATCGGCATGCCCGGCACCGTTCCCGTGGACGAGGACACGTTTACGGCCTACCTGAGCTCGATCATCGCTGGGTTCTGGAACGCCGGGTTCCGCAAGCAGATACTGCTGAACGGTCACGGACAGGAGTACGTGATTCCCACGGCCATTCACCGCTTTGCCAAGCGGTATCAGGTTCCGGCGGTCCTGGTAAACCTGAACTGGTACTATGCCATCCAGCCCCACGTCAAGGACAAGGCACATGGCGGGCCGTTTGAGACTCCCTTCGTCCACGCCGACGAGTGCGAGACCTCGTACTCGCTGGCGTTGTTCCCAGAGATGATCCGCATGGAGGATGCGGTGGACACCAAGGTCCACGGCTTCCTGCCGTCCGGCCACGTGGATTCGGCCGCCAACGCCTACCAGCGGGCGATCCCATGGTATGGGCACGCCGGATTGGGAACTATCGAGATCGTGGGTAATCCCGAGGGCGTAGTGGGCAGGGCTACGCTGGCGGAGGCCGAGAAGGCCCGGGGGGGCGTTGAGGCCCTGCTCGACTACATCGTGAGACTGCACGACGACATCATGACCCGCTTCCCCCCGGGGGTGCTGCCGGAAGCCGCGCTCGTCACGCAGCGGTTCACGCAGGCCGAGGTGGACGAACTACTGAAGGGGCCTCTGGCCGGCGGGAAGCACCTGTACACAGTGGCATGGCCGCCGCGCTGATGACGTACGACGTGGTCACCTTCGGCGAGGCGATGGTCCGCCTAGCCCCGCCGGATTATCGGCGGCTGGAGCAGGCAGCGACCTTTGAGGTCTCGGTAGGCGGCGCGGAGCTCAGCGTGGCCGCCGGCGTGGCGCGGCTCGGGCTGGCATCTGCCTGGGTAAGCCGCCTGCCCGCCAACCCGTTGGGGCGGATGATCGCCAACAAGGGCCGCGAGTTCGGGGTTGACGCGAGTCACGTCATCTGGGCAGACGGCGAGCGCGCCGGGTTGTACTTCATCGAGCACGGCGCGGCCCCGCGCGCCACCCAGGTGATCTACGACCGGAGGAACTCGGCCTTTGCCGGCATCCGGCCGGGCATGGTGGACTGGGGAGCACTCCTCTCGCGGGCGCGCCTCTTCCACGTGGGCGGCATCACCCCTGCGCTGAGCGCGTCGGCCGCGCAGACGCAGCGGGAAGCCCTGGCCGCCGCGCGCGCGGCAGGTTGCCTGGTGAGCTACGACCTCAACTACCGTGCCACGCTGTGGAGCCTCGAGGAATCCCGTGCCGCGCAACTGCCGCTGATGGAGTTCGTGGACATTCTGGTTACCTCGCTTCCGGATCAGCCCAACGTGACCGAGCTGATCTCGGGTGAGAGCGGTGCCGACCCGACCGAGGTGGCGCGGCGCCTGGCCGAGCGGTTTGGTTTCCGCGCGGTGCTGGTCACGATGCGCGGGACACCGTCGGTGTGGCGTACGACCTGGACCTCGCTCGCCTGGGCCGCGGGGGAGGTCTTCACGGACCGGGTGTACGAGATCGAGGCCGTGGACAGGATCGGCGGAGGGGACGCCTGCGTGGCCGGATTCCTGGTAGGTTACCTGGAAGGCGACCCAGGCCGCGCGGTGAGACTCGGAAACGCGATGTCCGCGCTGAAGCAGACGTCGCCCACCGACTGGCCGTGGCCAACACGCCCCGAGGTTGAAGCCCTCATCGCCGGAGGCGGGACGCGCCTTCTACGCTGATCGCCGCCGCTGTGGGCAGACAGGAGGAAGAGTTCTGATCCGCGTTGCCTTTACCGACGTGATCTTCGAGGACCGCGAGGCGATCCGGCTCGACGGGTGTGAGTTCACTCTCCATGGCCCGCTGCGCGCGGCCGACGAGATAGTGGGCGCCGCTGCCGGCGCCGACGTGCTGTGCATGCGCGATCAGTTTGGACGCATAACGCGCGAGATCCTGGACCGCCTGCCGAATCTGAAGCTCATCGTGACACGGTCGGCCGGGTATGACCTCATTGACCTGTCCGAGACCGCGCGCCGCGGAATCCCTGTGTGCAACGTGCCCGACTACGGCGCCCACATGATTGCCGAACTGGCGTTTGGGCTGCTGCTGGCCGTCGCGCGCAACGTCGTGCGGGGAGATGAGCGGTACCGCCGGGAACGACGCTTCTCCGACGAGGGGCTGCAGGGCATCGAGTTGTACGCCAAGACCCTGGGCGTGGTTGGTACCGGGCGCATCGGCCTGCACAGCATTCGCATCGCCAGGGGTTTCGGGATGCGGGTCGTCGCTTGCGACCTGATCGAGAACCTCGAGGCGGCGAGAGACCTGGGCTTCGAGTACGCGCCGCTTGAGAGGGCGTTGGCGGAGGGGGATGCGGTAACGCTTCACATCCCGATGAGCGTTGGGACGCACCATCTCCTCAACGCCCGCCGCCTGGCGATGATGAAGCCGGGAGCGATCCTGATCAACACCTCACGCGGCGCGGTCGTGGACACGCAGGCGCTCATTGAGGCCCTTCGGTCTGGACACCTGGCCGGTGCCGGGCTGGACGTACTGGACGGCGAGCGCAGTATCTACCACGATTTCTCCGGACTCAACGTGGTTGTCACCCCACACATCGGCTGGTACACCGACGGCGCGGTTGGGCGCATCCTATCCATCACTCTTGGCAACATCGCGGCATTTGCCGCGGGCCGGTGCACGAACCTGGTGGGATCGTGAATGGAGCCCACCAATGACCGGTGCCCTGTGGGCGATCGCCTCAGGCGTGGGCTTCGGGCTGTTTCAGGCCGTCAACCGCCGCGCGGTGCACGGGATGGAGGTCATCCAGTCCACCTTCGCGCAGTTGCTCATCAGCACGGCCGTCCTTGCGGGAATCGCCATCGCGACCGAGGACGTGGCACGCCTGCTTGCCGCGCCACCATCCGCGCTGGTCAGCTTTTTTCTTGCCGGTTTCTTTCACTTCTTCCTCGGATGGACGACGCTCAACGCCAGCCAGAAACGGATCGGCGCCTCGCGCACCACGGTGCTGTTGGCCGCTACGCCCCTCTTCGCTACGATCCTCGCCGTGATTGCGCTGCGAGAGCTGCCCGGGCCACTCGCCCTTGCGGGTGTTGCGCTGGTGGTTGTTGGTGTTTCCATGATCTCCAGCGCAGGGGCCCGCTCGGCGCCGGGTTTTGGAGCCCCCTCAGGGTGGCGGTCGTCGCTTTGGGGATTGGGAACGGCGCTTTGCTGGAGCATAAGCCCGGTCTTCATCCGAAAGGGACTGGAAGGCCTGCCGTCACCGTTGCTCGGCGTCACGGCCGGACTTGCCGGCTCCGCTGCAGCGTACGGGTTGGCCCTTCTTGCACGCCCAGGAGGCTCGCCAGTCAGCGAGCCGGTGAGCCGCGAGGCGATGCTGTTCAAGCTCGCGGCCGGCATTCTGGTAGGGTTGTCCACCTGGGCGCGCTGGATCGCGGTGGACCTCGTGCCGGTCGCGATAGCGCTTGCTCTTAGCCAGGTCTCGGTGCCGGTTGTGCTCCTTGTGTCACCGTTCGTCGCGGGACGGCAGATTGAGCAAGTCACAGCGCGCCTCTGGCACGGGTCGGCGCTGGTCATCGTCGGTTCGTCGGTGCTGCTCTTCTACAGGTAATGCGCACGCCAATGAGGGGGTTTTCGTCATGGCAGTGGATGGGCACGCACACGTCATAATGCCGGAAGCCACACGTGAGGCGGGCCGGGAGTCGTGGCGACCCCGGGTGTACTGGGAGGGTGGGTATCAGGTCGTCGAGAAGGGCGGGCGGCAGATCAGGTCCGCGGTGCACGAGTTCGTCCACATTGAGACGATACTCGGGTTCCAGGAAGCCAGGGGGATAGGACGAACGCTGCTGTGCCCATGGGTTCCCCTGCTTGGCTACGAGCTTGAAGGGGAGGAGGGGCTGCGCGCCTGCCGGGCTCAGAACGACGCTCTGGCCCAACTTGTTGAGTCGCACCCCGGCCGCGTGGCGGCCCTCGGCGCGGTGCCACTCCAAGTTCCTGATCTGGCGGCGCGCGAGTTGGAGGCGCTGATGGCAGGGGCCCGGCTCCGCGGCGTCGAGGTCGCCGCCAGCGTACGCGGTGTGGCGCTGGGGGACGACCGCTTCCTGCCGTTCTGGGAAACGGCGGAGGCAGCGGGTGCACTGGTGTTCATCCACCCCACCACGCGGGGTTTCGATCTCCCAGCACTTGGCGGGTACTACATGTGGAACACGGTGGGCAATCCGCTAGAGACCACGATCACCGCTGCCCAAATGGTGATGGCCGGAGTGATGGAGCGGTATCCGCGGATCAAGGTGCTGCTGGCCCATGGCGGCGGGGCCCTGATGTGCGTGCGGGGGCGGCTGCGGCACTCCCACTCCTTTCAACCCGACGCCCGGTCGCGGCTGCGGGGATCCCCCGACGCATCGCTGCGGCGCTTCTACTACGACACGGTGACCCACGACGCAGATCTACTGCGCTCTCTTGTGGAATACGTCGGAGCGGACCACGTCCTGCTCGGGTCGGATTACCCGTTTGACATGGGCGTCTCAGACCCTGTAGGGGCTGTACGCGAGCTCGGCCTTTCCGCCGACGCAGAGGCCGCGATTCTGGGCGGTAACGCGGCGCGGCTGCTTGGGGAGGAGGAGACGGTGCGGCGTGGCTGACGAGAGAGTCGCCGCAGCAGTAGCCAACTGGGCTCCGCGCTTCGTTGCCCAGGGCGTGGACTACAACGACTTCCTGCGCACAACGTCGCGGATCGAGCGTTGGGAAGAGTGGCTGGACGCGTGGTGGGCAACCGGCGATCTGCACACCGGATTGGCCCGCGAGGCGGAAGCCCGTGGCCGGAGGCAGAGCGCCGGCGAGGCGTACGTGCGTGCCGCGCTGTGCTACCACTTCGCGAAGTTCGTCTGGTTGGTGGATCTCGAGAAGCATCGCGCGGCCACCGACAAGGCCGCTGCGAGCATCTACGCTGTGCACCGGCTCCTCGACCCGGGGGCCGAGCGCGTGGAGATTCCCTTCGAGGGCGCGGCCCTGGTGGGCAACCTGCGCCGGCCTCCGGGCGTGCCACGCCCGCCGCTGGTGCTCCTGATCCCAGGGCTGGATTCGACCAAGGAGGAGTTCTTCAACTGGGAGGCCGTCTTCCTTGCGCGCGGCATGGCGACGTTCTCGCTGGATGGACCCGGACAGGGCGAATCGGGCTTCACCACGCACATCCGGCATGACTACGAGGTTGCGGTGAAGGCCGCCCTTGACACGCTGGCAGGGCGTGACGACATTGACCTCTCCCGAGTGGGAGCCGCAGGCGTGAGTCTCGGCGGGTACTACGCTCCACGCGCGGCCGCATTCGAGCCGCGGCTGAAGGCGGTGGCGGCGATCGCCGGTCCCTACAACTTCGGGGAGACATGGCCCGATCTTCCCGCTCTGACCAGAGAGGCGTTCTCGCATCACTCCGGATCGCAGACCGAGGAGGCCGCGCGCGCGAACGCCCTGCGGCTGGATCTGTCCGGGGTCCTGTCGCGGCTGAGCCAACCGCTCCTGGTTGTCTTTGGCAAGCTCGACCGGTTGATTCCCTGGCAGCACGCCGAGCGGGTCGCGGCCGAGGCCCCAAACGCCGAGCTGGCGATGTATCCTGAAGGGAACCACGTCTGCAACAACATCCCGTACAAGTACAGGCCTTTGGTGGCCGACTGGATGAAGGAGCGGCTGGGCGATGTGGGATAGATTCTCGGCCGGTGAGATGGCACGCCGCTGGGCGCTCGCGCGCGATCTGATGCGGCGGCGCGACCTGGCGGGCCTGCTGGTTTTCGGCAACTCGGGGGTCAACCGCCACAACCAGGCCAATGTGTTCTGGTTGACCAACCACCTTGACCTGCACCACAACTACCTCGTTGCCCCACTGGACGAGGCAATCGAGCCGGCGCTGTTCGTGGGGCTGACCAACCACGTGCCCAACGCCAGGCAGGTCAGCGACGTTCCCATTATTGAATGGGGCGGGTACAACCCGGCCGAGGCGGTTGCGGCGCGGCTGCGGGCCGTGGGACTGGAGCGAGGTCGAATCGGCCTCGTGGGCGTGAACCACAAGTTCGGAATGGGCATGCCCTACCAGCACTACGGCTCCCTGCGGCAGGTCCTCCCGGATCTTGAGCCCATGGACGTTACGGCCGAGTTCACCCGCCTTCGCGAGATCAAGTCCGCGGAGGAGATCACCTGGCTGCGCCGGGCCGCGGCGTTTACCGATCAGGCGATTCTGGCTCTTCGAGATCAGGTCCGTCCAGGCGTGCGCGAGTACTCGCTGCTCGGAATCATCGAGGGCGCCTACCGATCCCAGGGCGGTCAGCCGCACATCGCGTTCCTGCGCTCAATGGCGATGGACGACCCCAACGGGTGCCTGCCCGCGCAGAACCCATCGGAGCGGATCCTCCGGCGTGGGGACGTAATCATCACGGAGATCAGCGCGTCCTACTGGGGGTACTCGGGCCAGATCCACCGGCCCATCTTCGTGGGGTCCGATCCGACGCCCGCATGGCGTAGAATGTTCGACGTCGCCCGCACTGCTTACGACCGCATGGCGGAGGCCATCCGGCCCGGGGCCACCGAGCGCGACGTCATCAGGGCTGCCTCCGTGATCGGAGAGCACGGCTACCTGATCTATGACGATCTGATCCACGGCTACGGCGTGGACATCATGCCACCGCTGATTGACCGTTCCTGCTGCGCGTACTGGCCATGGGACGAGAGCCGTCCCGCACCCGAGGGCCGGTGTCTCGAGCAGGGCATGGCCGTGGTGATCCAACCCAATCCCATAACGCCCGATGAGCGCATGGGTCTGCAGCTCGGCGCGCTCACGGTCGTGACCAATTCAGGGGCCGAGTCGCTTCATGCGGTCCCGTTTGAACCCGTCGTTGCGACCGCCGGCTAGGCGCGGCGCCGCGGGATGGGCAACATGGAGCACAAGGAGGAGAAACCGGTGAGCACGGTACCCCACCAGAAGCTGTTTGAGACCACCATAGGACCCGGGGTCGCGGGCACGGAATCGAAGGTGTTTCATCTGGATGACGTGCCGGATCTATCCTCCGAGCACGACCGCCGCCGCAAGAAGGTGCTGTTCAACTCGGCGATGACCGGCACTGAGATGCTGGTGGACGTCCTCTTCTACGCGCCCGGAGGGACCTCGCCACTCCACTACCACAGCGGAACAGAGCACTATTTCGTGGTGCTCGAGGGGCGCGGGCACATTGCGTTCGGGGGAAAGGACCACCCCGTGCGCGCAGGATCCGTGGTCTGGCTCGCCGAGGGAGACCCCCACAAGGTGTTTGCGGCAGAGGACAGCCCGCTGGTGTTCCTGGAGTACTTCTCCAAGGGCAAGCACGAGACCGTGTTCGTCGAGCAGGCCTGCGAGTGGCGGCCTGAACAGCGTGGGTAAACAGCACGGTTCCAGCCCAACCGGCGGGGATGGGGATCCCTGGGTAGGCAGGCCGCTCCGGCGCCGTGAGGACCCGCGGTTCCTGCGCGGGCAGGCCAAGTACCTGGCAGACATGTCCCTGGTCGGCATGCTCCACCTGGTGGTGGTGCGCAGCCCGCACGCCCATGCCCGGCTGCTGTCCGTGCGCACCGAGGCCGCTCTGCGCTCGCCGGGCGTGGTGTCCGTGGTCACGGCAGCGGACCTGGCCGGGAGCGTCGGCGCCTACCCGATTGGTGTGACCGAGGGTGCGAAGGCGGCCGACGTCCCGCACCCGCTTCTTGCGGACGGCAAAGCGCGCTACGTGGGTGAACCCGTCGCCGCTGTGCTTGCCGACAGCCGCGCCGCGGCCGTGGACGCCGCTGAGCTGGTGGAGGTCGAGTACGATCTTCTTCCCGCACTGGTTGATCCCACCGAGGCCCTGGGCAGCCCGGTTCTGGTGCACGAGAAGCTGGGCGAGAACGTGGTCCTGCGCTGGGAGCGGGCAGGCGGCGACATTGAAGGGGCCTTCCAGGCGGCGGCGCGGGTCGTCTCGGGCGAGTTTGAGCTCCCACGCCTGATCGCCGCGCCAATCGAATCCAGGGGCACCCTGGCCTCGTATGAGCCGGGGAGCGACCTGCTAACGGTCTGGTGCTCAGCCCAGGACCCTTACCGGCCGCTTGCGCAGTTGAGCCAGATTCTCGGCCGGCCGGAAGACAGGATTCGCCTGGTGGTTCCGGATGTCGGAGGCGCCTTCGGCAGTAAAGGCATCGTGGCGCCCGAAGGCGCCCTGGCGGCCTGGCTGGCGATTCGGACCGGGCGGCCCGTTCGGTGGGTAGAAGACCGGCGGGAGAACTTCCTGGCCGCCTACCAGGGCAGGGGTTTGCGCGCCGAGATGGAGATGGCGGTAGATGCCACCGGCAAGATCCTGGGGGTGCGCGCAAGTTTGATCTCGGACGCAGGGGCGTACCTGTACCCTGCCACGGCGCTGTCGCCGGTCACCGCAGGCATGCTGCTGACCGGCGCCTACGCGATCCCCGCCGCCTCGGTGAAGCTCGTCGGAGCGTGCACGAACAAGGTGCCCGCTGGCCAGTACAGGGGGGCAGGCCGGCCCGAGGCCGCCTACCTGGTGGAGCGCATGATGGACCTCGTCGCCGGGGAGATGGGGCTGGATCCCGTCGAGGTCCGCCGGCGGAACCTCATTCCCCCGGAGAGCTTCCCCTACCGAACGCCGCTGGGGTTTGTCTACGATTCCGGGAACTACGGCCGGGCACTGGATCGGGCCTGCGAGCTGCTTGAGTACGACGCGTGGCGTGAGCGGCAGCGGCTGGCGCGAGCAGAGGGCAGGCTGCTTGGCATCGGTCTGGCGCTCTACGTCGAGCGCGCGGGCAGCCAGTTCTGGGAGAGCGGTGCGTGCTCCGTCCGGCCTGACGGTCGCGTCGTGGTCCGCACAGGATCGTGCTCCCACGGCCAGGGCCATGAGACGACCTTCGCTCAGATCGCCGCCGATGCGCTGCACGTGGACCCCAGCGCCATCGTGGTCGAGTACGGCGACACTGCTGTCGTCCCACGCGGGGTCGGCACGTTCGGGAGCCGGTCTACGGCGATCGGAGGCTCGGCGGTGCTGGTGGCGGTGCGCAAGGTGAAGGCGAAGGCAGGCCGGATTGCCGCCCACCTGCTGGAGGCTGCCGAGGCCGACATCGAGTGGTCGCGCGGTCAGCTACACGTCCGCGGGGCGCCCGGCCGCGCCATCTCTTGGAAGCAGGTAGCCGCTGCCGCCTACCAGCCCATGCGGCTTCCGCCCGACATCGAGGTGGGGCTCGACGCCACGGCGACGTTCCGCCTCGTGGGTCCGGTCTTCCCGTTCGGGGTCTACGCGGCCGTGGTGGAGGTAGACCGGATCACCGGGCAGGTGCACATGCTCAGGCTGGTCGCGGTGGACGACGCCGGGACAATAGTCAATCCGCTGCTGGCCGAAGGACAGGTAATCGGCGCCGTCGCCCAGGGGCTGGGTCAGGTGCTCGCCGAGCAGGTTATCCATGATTCCGAGGGCCAGCCGTTGACGGCGACGTTTGCGGACTACCCGTTGCTCCGGGCCCACCAGGTTGTGGACGTGACCAGCGAGTTCCTGGAGACCCCTTCGCCGTTCAATCCCCTGGGCGCCAAAGGAATCGGGGAAGCCGGGACCATCGGCACCCCGCCCGCGGTGGCCAACGCGGTCGCCGACGCCCTGGCGCCGCTGGGAATCCGGCACGTGGACATGCCGCTGGCGCCGGAGAAGCTGTGGCGGCTGGTGCGCGGCGCCTGATCGCCGCCCCGCCCTACTCTCCCTGACCGAGAGAGTACCCCGGCTCTCCGTCGAAAGTGTAGAGGTTCTCGGTCTTTATGGAATCCAGCCCTGCGTTGCCGATCCGCTGCAGCAGCGCGATTATCTGGCCGTGCGTGATGGTCCTGCCTTCGCTGCGCGACAGGAAGCGGCAGCGCCAGTGGTCCACGCAGAAGGTCTCGGGGAACCCGCCGGGATACACTTTGACGCCGCGGTTGCTTATCATGCTCAACCTGAGGTCGGTTCCGCTGAGCGCTTCGACCTGCTCGCCCAGTTGCTCGGGCGATCCTCCCCGCCAGTGGACGAAGACGTCCACCCCCACGAGCTCCTTCTTGGCGCGATACCGTGAGGTGGCGACGGCCCCGATCGTCTCCTTGGGCGTCGCCCGGTAGCTGACCGCCTTGAGCCGCTCGGGTCCCTGACCCAGTCGGTCGGCCACGGCCCGCGCGAACTCGCGGGTGCCGACCTTCTCGCGGCTGACGCCCTCGGCGTAGATGTCGGAAGTGTGCACTCCGTCCTCGACTGTACGGAGCCAGGCGTTGTGCACGCGCTCCGCCACGTCCGGCTGACCTATGTGGACCAGCATCATCACCGCTCCCAGCAGCAGGCCCGAGGGGTTTGCCACGTTCTGACCCGCGCGGCGCGGCGCCGATCCGTGGATGGCCTCGAACATGGCGCACTGGTCGCCGATGTTGGCCGAACCGGCCTGTCCTACCGATCCCGCGATCTGCGCAGCCACGTCCGAGAGGATGTCGCCGTACATGTTGGGGAGCACGATCACGTCGAACGCCTCGGGCGTGTCGGCCAGCTTGGCGGCGCCGATGTCAACGATCCAGTGCTCCTTCTCCAGGGTGGGATACTGCGCACCGATCTCGTCGAAGACCTTGTGAAACAGCCCGTCGGACATCTTCAGGATGTTGTCCTTCGTGAAGCAGGTGACCTTGTTGCGGTTGTGCCGGATCGCGTACTCGAAAGCGTATCGTACTATCTTCTCGGTCCCCGGTCGGGTGATGATCTTCAGGGCCTGATAGACGTCGTCTGTCTGGCGATACTCGATCCCCGCGTACAGATCCTCCTCGTTCTCGCGCACGATCACGATGTCCATCCCGGGATGCTTGGTGTGCACGAAGGGGTGGTAGGCCGCGGTGGGCCGCACGTTGGCGTACAGGCCCAGCATCTTGCGCGTGGTCACGTTGAGACTCTTGTAGCCGCCGCCCTGGGGCGTCGTAATGGGGGCCTTGAGGAACACCTGCGTACGGCGAAGCGACTCCCATGCTCCAGGCTCGATGCCGCTGCTCTGACCGCGGAGATAGACCTTCTCGCCTATCTCAATTGCCTCTATGTCTATCCGGGCGCCCGCCTCGCTCAGTACCAGAAGGGTGGCGGCCATGATCTCCGGGCCGATGCCGTCGCCGTGCGCCACGGTGATGGGGACGTTCTGGCTCATGGTGATCCACGCTCCCTGCGCATAGTCGTGGGGTCTTCTCCCATTCTCTCGCAGGGGAGGGTATTTGTCACCTTCGAGCCCTCGGCGCCGCGGTGGGCAAGGTTGACACCCGGCCGCAGGCGGCGTACGCTGAGCGCAGTACCCCTCCCCCCCGGGGGGGGCCGACGGGGGTAGAGGAACAGAGAGGAGAACGCCCATGAAGGCGGTCACTCCGGCAGCAAAGCACGGGTCGGTCGAGAAGCGGCGGAAAGTGCTGGTGCGGCTTCGCAGCGTTGCAGGGCACGTCCGCGGGGTCGAGCGCATGGTGGAGGAAGACGCCTACTGCATTGATGTGATACGGCAGGTCCAGGCTGTACAGCGGGCCCTGGACAGGGTGAACGCCATGATGCTCGAGGACCACCTGGAGCACTGCGCAACGACCGCAATACGCTCCAGCGACGCGCGGGAACGTGAGCGCACCATCACCGAGTTGCTCGAGGTCTTCAAGACGTCGAGCAGGCTCTAGTCCGGGAGCGACGCATCGTCATGGCAAACGAGCGCACCGCGCCGAAGCGGATTGAACTGCCGGTCGAGGGGATGTCGTGCGCCTCGTGCGTGGCCAGGGTGGAGGAGGGCCTTCTGAAGACGGCCGGGGTGAGCGCGGCGCAGGTCAACTTCGCCTCGGAGCGCGCCTCGGTCGCCTTTGACGCCGCGCAGACCAGCCTGACCGACCTGGTCGCCGCGGTCCGCGACGCCGGCTACGAGGTCCAGAGCGAGCGCCTGGTCATCCCCATTGCCGGGATGTCCTGCGCTTCTTGCGTGAACACGGTTGAGGTGGCTCTGCGTGCGACCGAGGGCGTCCTGGATGCTTCGGTGAACCTCGCGAGGGAACAGGCGACGGTCGAGTTCGTAGCCGGCGTCGCCACGCCGGAGGCGCTCAGGCGGGCCGTGCGTGACGCGGGCTACGAGCCCCTGGCCGCCGAGGAGGGCGCCGTTGATCGAGAGGCCGAGCGCCGCGAGCGCGAACAGCGCGCGCTGCGCGTGCGCCTGGTCGGCGCGGCGCTGCTGAGTCTTCCCATTCTCTGGGGCAGTCTGCCGCACATGGGGGTGCACGTCTGGGCACCGGCCTTGCTGCACAACTGGGTGGCGCAGTTCGTTCTGGCTACCCCGGTGCAGTTCTGGGCCGGTTGGCGGTTCTACCGCGGGATGTGGGCGGCGACGCGGCACGGGACCGCCGACATGAACACCCTCATCGCGGTGGGCACTTCGGCAGCGTATCTTTACAGCGTCGCCGCGACCTTCTTCCCGCAGTGGTTCACGGGCGGCGGGCTCGAGCCCACCGTCTACTACGAAACCGCCTCGATAATCATAGTCTTCATCCTGCTCGGGCGGTATCTGGAGGCGCTGGCCAAGGGCCGTACCAGCGAGGCGATCCGCCGCCTGATGAGGCTGCAGGCCAAGACCGCGCGTGTGATCCGGGACGGCGCCGAGATGGACATACCCGTCGAGGACATGGCCGTGGGCGACGTCGTGGTCGTTCGCCCAGGCGAGAAGATTCCGGTGGACGGCACCGTACTTGAGGGATTCTCAACCGTGGACGAGTCAATGATCACCGGGGAGTCCATGCCCGTTGAGAAGGCCGCCGGAGCTGAGGTGATAGGCGCGACGCTCAACAGGACCGGAACCTTCCGGTTCCGCGCCACGAAGGTGGGACGCGACACCGCGCTGGCGCAGATCATTCGGTTGGTCGAGGAGGCCCAGGGCACGAAGGCGCCGATCCAGCGCCTGGCCGACAGGGTCGCCGCGTACTTCGTGCCGGTGGTGATCGCGATCGCGCTGGTCACCGCCGGGGTCTGGCTGGCGTTCGGACCGCAGCCAGCGCTCACCTACGCCTTGCTCAACTTCGTGGCGGTGCTCATCATCGCGTGCCCGTGCGCGCTCGGGCTGGCCACCCCCACGGCGATCATGGTCGGGACTGGGCGGGGCGCCGAGGCCGGGATTCTGATCCGAGGCGGCGAGGCTCTGGAGATCGCGCATCGCATCACAGCGGTGATCCTCGACAAGACGGGCACTCTCACGCGCGGGACACCTGCGGTAACCGACGTCCTTCCCTCCGAGGGGTTCGACGAGACAACGCTGCTGCGATTAGTGGGAACGGCCGAGCGCGGGAGCGAGCATCCCATCGGTGAGGCGATCGTTACCCGCGCGCGCAGCAGCGGAGTCGCCCTTGGCGACGCCTCCGCGTTCGAGGCCGTGCCTGGTCAGGGCGTCGAGGCCACGGTCGAGGGGCGGCAGATCCTGGCCGGCAACGCTGCCCTGATGTCCCGCCACGGGATTGCGGCGGATGCCCTGGCAGTGCGCGCCGACGGCCTGGCCGCAGATGGCAAGACGCCGATGCTAGTGGCTGTAGACGGCCAGGCGGCCGGGGTGATTGGCGTGGCCGACACCCTGAAGCCGCACGGCCGGGAGGTCGTTGCCGCGCTCCATCGGATGGGCCTCCAGGTAGTGATGCTCACCGGCGACAACCGGCGCACCGCAGAGGCGATCGCGCAGCAGGTGGGCGTGGACCGCGTTCTGTCCGAGGTGAAGCCCGACGAGAAGGCCGCGCACGTCGAGGCGCTGCAGCGCGAAGGGCACGTGGTGGCCATGGTGGGAGACGGGATCAACGACGCGCCCGCCCTGGCGCGCGCGGACTTGGGCATCGCCATCGGTGCCGGGACCGACGTGGCCATCGAGTCCGCGGGCATTGTGCTGATCGGCGAGGATCTGCGCGGGGTGCTGTCGGCGATTGCCCTCAGCCGTCGCACGATGCGTACGATCCGGCAGAACCTGTTTTGGGCGTTCGCCTACAACGTCGCCCTGATCCCAGTGGCTGCCGGCGTGCTGTACCCTTTTACTGGTAGGCTGCTGAGCCCGGTCCTGGCCGCGCTGGCAATGGCGGCCAGCTCGGTAACGGTAGTGAGCAACAGCCTGCGGCTGCGGGGATACCGGCCCGCAGGCACCATCTCTACGGAGGGAGTGGGGCTGAAATGATCACGAAGACTTTCGACGTTCCCAAGATCCACTGTGATGGCTGCGTACGCACCGTGACCAAGGCACTGGCAGAACTGCCCGGCGTGGCGAAGGTCGAGGCCAGTGCCGTGACGAAGAAGGTCCTGGTGGAGTTCAATCCGACGGCGCTGGACGAGGCGCGCCTCCGCGAGGCCCTGCAGGCCGCCGGGTATCCCGTCGTCTAGATAGGAATGGGACCGATGGGCAGCCGGCGGCACCAGGCGGTCCTGCTGGGCAGCCTCGTGGTCTTCCTCGGGCTGCTGGTCTTCGTAACCGTCCGTACCAACCGGCCGGCCTCGCTTACGGTTGCGCTGGCACGGGGGGAGACCCCGGTGGCACCCCTGCTTGTGCTCCCGCGCCTGGACGCGGAGGGAAGCCTGGACCTGGGCGCGCTCCGCGGCCGGGTGGTCGTGTTGAACTTCTGGTCATCCTGGTGCATCCCGTGCCGGGAAGAGGCACCTGCCCTGGAGGCCACCTGGCAGCGGTACAGGGAGCGAGGGGTCATGGTGCTCGGCGTGAACGTGCAGGACCTTACGCCGGCGGCCCTGCGGTTCCTGCACGAGACCAAGACCACCTACCCTACGGTCCGCGACAAGGACAACACTGTCTACCGGGCCTACGGCCTAACCGGCGTGCCGGAGACCTTCTTCGTTGACGGTTCTGGCCGCATAGTACGCAAGTTCCCGGGCGCGGTGACCGACCCTCAGGAGTGGTTCCGGGCCGTCGAGGCGGCGCTGGCGCGACAGCCCTAGCCAGCGCCGACGGGGCTCTGCCCTTCGCCGGCCCTGTGCTATACTCGCTGCGGGGCGCGCCCGTAGCTCAGGGGACAGAGCGGCTGGCTTCGGACCAGCAGGCCGGGGGTTCGATTCCCTCCGGGCGCTCCAGCCAGTTAGGCCGTCACGCCATGTGTCCTATGTCATATCGGGTGTTGGGTGGATACCGATACCTGCCCGTCCCCACTAGCCTAGGTGTTGGGACGGCTCCCGCCGGGTAGATGCCCCAAGGCCGTCCCCCAATCACCCGCGAAACAGCGCTCATTTGGATCGCCTGGTGCGCGAGGAGGTCGTGGCATGTCGGATAGCACACAGCGACGGATTGTCACCGTTGATGGGAACGAGGCGGCTGCCTCAGCTGCGTATCGCGCCAATGAGGTTGTCGCCATCTACCCCATTACGCCGTCTTCGCCGATGGGGGAGTTCTCGGACGAGTGGTCGGCCCAGGGCAAGCCGAACGTTTGGGGTGGGGTACCACTGGTGGTCGAGATGCAGTCCGAGGGAGGGGCCGCCGGCGCCGTGCACGGCTCGCTGCAGGCAGGCGCCCTGACCACTACCTTCACCGCTTCCCAAGGGCTGCTGCTGATGATTCCCAACATGTACAAGATCGCCGGCGAGTTGACCGCGTTCGCGATGCACGTTTCCGCGCGGACTCTGGCCACGCACGGGCTCTCGATCTTCGGCGACCACTCCGACGTCATGGCCTGCCGGCAGACCGGCTTCGCCCTGCTGGCATCCAACTCCGTGCAGGAAGTCCACGACTTCGCCCTGATCGCGCAGGCCGCGACGCTGCGGTCCCGCGTGCCATTCCTGCACTTCTTTGACGGGTTCCGCACCTCGCACGAGGTGGCCAAGATCGAGCAGCTCAGCGATGACGACCTGCGTGCGATGCTCCCCGCCGACCTGATCGAGGCTCACCGCAGCCGCGCCATGACGCCGGACCGACCGGTGCTGCGTGGTACCGCGCAGAACCCCGATGCCTTCTTCCAGGCACGGGAGGCGGCCAACGAGTTCTACACCGCATGCCCCGGCGTGGTGGCGGAGACCATGGACCGATTCGGGGAGCTCACGGGCCGTCACTACCACCTGTTTGACTATGTCGGCCATCCGGACGCAGAACGGGTCGTGGTCCTGATGGGCTCGGGAGCCGAGACCGTTCACGAGACCGTGGAGTGGCTGCTGGCCCGTGGGGAGAAGGTCGGCGTGCTCAAGGTCCGCCTGTACAGGCCGTTCTCCGTCGGGGATTTCGTCGCGGCCCTGCCGGCCTCTGTCACGGCGATTGCCGTCCTGGACCGGACCAAGGAACCCGGAGCACCGGGAGAGCCCCTGTACATGGACGTGATCGCCGCTCTCCGGGAGGCCCAGGACAAGGGTTTTGCGCGCTTCACCACGCCCCCGACGGTGATAGGCGGGCGGTACGGCCTGGCGTCCAAGGAGTTCACCCCGGCCATGGTCTGCGCCGTGTTTGGCGAGATGGCCGCGGCCAGTCCTAAGCCCC
This sequence comes from Candidatus Nitrosymbiomonas sp., assembly GCA_020724185.1. Classification (GTDB taxonomy): domain Bacteria; phylum Sysuimicrobiota; class Sysuimicrobiia; order Sysuimicrobiales; family Humicultoraceae; genus VGFA01. The sequence continues at coordinate 18,405 of DYHL01000006.1, forward strand.
GCTTCACCGTCGGCATAACGGACGACGTCACGGGTCTGTCGCTGCCCTTCGATCGCGACTTGGACACCGAGCCGGACGACGTTTCCAGGGCGGTCTTCTTTGGTCTGGGCGCCGACGGTACCGTGGGCGCCAACAAGAACTCGATCAAGATCATCGGGGAAGAGACGCCCAACTTCGCCCAGGGGTACTTCGTGTACGACTCCAAGAAGTCGGGTGCGATGACGATCTCGCACCTGCGGTTCGGCCCCAGGCCGATCCAGTCTGCCTACCTCGTCAAGCGCGCCAGCTTCGTGGCGTGCCACCAGTTCGTCCTGATGGAGAAATACGACGTGCTGGGATACGCCGCTCCTGGTGCGGTCTTCCTCCTCAACGCACCCTACGGACCCGAGGAGGTCTGGGACCACCTGGCCCGCGAGGTGCAGGAGCAGATTCTGGAGAAGCGGCTGACGTTCTACACCATTGACGCCGTGGAGGTAGCGCGCAAGACCGGCATGGGCGGGCGCATCAATGCGATCATGCAGACCTGCTTCTTCGCGATCTCAGGCGTGTTGTCCCGGGACGAGGCGATCGAGAAGATCAAGGAGTCCATCGAGAAGACCTACGGCAGGAAGGGCGACGAGGTTGTCCGCCGCAACTGGCAGGCTGTGGACGAGACGCTTGCCAATCTGCACCAGGTGAAGGTGCCGGAGAGCGTAACGGCTGCCAAATCACTTCCCCCCACCATCTCTGCCGCCGCTCCGGAGTTCGTGCAGCGCGTGATCGGGGTGATGGCGGCCAACAATGGCGACCTGCTCCCGGTCAGCGCCTTTCCCGTGGATGGCACCTGGCCGGTGGGGACGACCCAGTGGGAGAAGCGCAACATCGCCCTGGAGATCCCGGTGTGGGACGCCGAGATCTGCATCCAGTGCAACAAGTGCGTTCTTGTTTGTCCCCACGCAACGATCCGGGCCAAGTACTACGATCCAGAGCTCTTGAAGGACGCGCCGCCCACCTTCCAGTCCACCAGCTTCCGCAGCCAGGAGGTCAAGGGGTTCAAGTACACGCTGCAGGTTGCTCCAGAGGACTGCACCGGCTGCAGTGTGTGTGTGATGGTCTGCCCGGTCAAGGACAAGACCAACCCCAAGCACAAGGCGATCAACATGGCGCCTCAGATTCCGCTGCGGGAGTCCGAGCGGGAGAACTGGGCGTTCTTCCTGTCGCTGCCGGAACCCGATCGCACCCGGATCAAGCTGGACGTGAAGGGATCGCAGTTCCTGACGCCGCTGTTCGAGTACTCGGGCGCCTGTGCGGGCTGCGGCGAGACGCCGTACGTCAAGCTGCTCACCCAGCTCTTCGGGGATCGCCTGCTGATCTCCAACGCCACCGGGTGCTCGTCCATCTACGGAGGGAACCTGCCGACGACGCCCTACACCACGAACCGTGACGGCCGGGGCCCCACCTGGTCCAACTCGCTGTTCGAGGACAACGCCGAGTTCGGTTTCGGATTCCGCCTGGCCCTGGACTCGCTTTCCGAGCAGGCGGAAGACCTCGTGCGGACGCTGGCGCAGCAGGTCGGCCCTGACCTGGCCGATGCCATCTTGAAGAGCGACCAGTCCAGCGAGGAGGCAATCGCAGCCCAGCGCGGTCGGGTGGCCCTCATGCGCGGGAAGCTGGCTGGCCTGAGCACGCCGGCCGCGCGCCGCCTGGAGGTCATAGCCGACTACCTCGTGCGCAAGAGCGTCTGGGTGGTGGGCGGAGATGGTTGGGCCTACGACATCGGCTACGGCGGCCTGGATCACGTCCTGTCCATGGGCCGCAAGGTCAACATCCTGGTACTGGACACCGAGGTGTACTCCAACACCGGCGGCCAGCAGTCCAAGGCCACGCCGCGCGGGGCGGTCGCCAAGTTCGCCTCGGCGGGCAAGTCCATGGCCAAGAAGGACCTGGCCATGATGGCGATGACCTACGGCAGCGTCTACGTGGCGCGGGTGGCCTTCGGCGCCAAGGACACGCACACCGTAACCGCCTTCCTGGAAGCGGAGTCCTATCCTGGAACCTCGCTGATCATCGCCTACAGCCCGTGCATCGCCCACGGCTACGACCTGGCCATGGGATTGGAGCAACAGAAGCTGGCCGTGGAAACCGGTTACTGGCCGTTGATCAGGTACGACCCGCGGCGCCTGGAGGAGGGGAAGAGTCCGCTGCAGTTGGACTCCGGGCCTCCCAAGGGCGATCTGGCGAAGTTCCTCTACAACGAGGCGCGGTTTCGCATGGTTGAGGGAATCGATCACGCGCGTGCGCGCGACCTGCTGGTAGCAGCCCGCCGCGATGTGCAGATGCGCTACAGGCTCTACGAACTCTTGGCCAAGTCCGCGCTCTCCACAGAGGCCACCGCCGCGGCTGCCGGCGGCGACGCGGCGGAGTAAGGGACCGAGCGAAGGGAGGGGGCAGTTTGGATCTCTCCACGACCTACCTGGGGTTGAACCTCCAGAACCCTTTGATGCCGGGTGCCTCGCCCATGGCGCACGACCTGGACACCGTCAAGCGACTCGAGGACGCGGGCGCGGCCGCGATCGTGATGCACTCGCTGTTCGAAGAACAGATCAGCCAGGAGCAGTTCGCCAGCATCCACCACATCGAGGCCCACGCCGAGTCCTTTGCCGAGGCGCTCTCCTATTTCCCCCGGCCCGGCGAGTTCGTCCTGGGTCCCGAGCAGTACCTGGAACAGGTCGCGCGCATCAAGGCGGCGGTCAGCGTACCCGTCATCGCTTCCCTCAACGGGGCAACCGTTGGGGGATGGGTGGAATACGCGCGTCGGATCCAACAGGCGGGCGCGGATGCGCTCGAACTGAACGTTTACTTCCTGGCCACGGACCCGCAGGAAACGGGCGGAGCGGTTGAACGGCGCACGCTAGATGTCCTGCGTTCGGTGAAGCAGGCCGTTACCATACCGGTGGCGGTGAAGCTCTCCCCGTTCTACTCGTCGGTGGCAAACCTTGCCGCCGAGCTCACCGAGGCCGGTGCCGACGGATTGGTCCTCTTCAACCGCTTCTACCAGCCGGAGATTGACATAGAGGATCTGGAGGTCGTTCCCCGGCTCGAGCTGTCCACCAGCTCGGAGTTGCTGCTGCGGCTGCGATGGTTGGCGGTCTTGTTCGGCCGCGCGCGGGCGTCGCTAGCCGTCACCGGCGGGGTTCACTCTGCCACGGACGCGATCAAGGCCATCATGGCGGGCGCCGACGCGGTGCAAATGGTTTCGGCCCTCCTGGTGCGCGGCCCGCAGCATCTACGTACCGTTCGGGCGGAGATCGAGTCCTGGATGGAGGCACACGAGTACGAGTCGCTCCATCAGATGCGCGGGAGCATGAGCCTGACCCGCTGCCCTGACCCCAAGGCGTTCGAGAGGGGCAACTACGTCCGCGTTCTGCAGGGCTGGCGGGCCTGAGGGGGATCGGGCCGGCCTGATGCCGCGCATTCGTGAGTTCCTGACAATCGGCGCCCTGCCCGCGGGTCCCCTATCTGCCATCACCGACGTGCCCGGGGTTCGGGTAGGGCACGCCTCGCTGCGGGAGGGCGACCTCCGGACCGGTGTCACCGCTGTGTTGCCCCACGGCGGGAGCCTGTATCGCCAGAAGGTAGCCGCGGCGGGCGCGGTGCTCAATGGCTACGGCAAATCGGTCGGTCTCATGCAGATCGAGGAGCTGGGTTCGGTCGAGTCCCCGATCCTGCTCACGAGCACATTGAACGTACCCCGCGTCGCCGACGCCCTGATCACCTACATGATCGGCCAGGATTCGGAGATCGGGGTGAAGGAAACGGTCAACCCGGTGGTCCTCGAGTGCTTCGACGGTTACCTGAGCGATGCCCGAGCGCGCGCCGTCGGCGAAGACCATGTGCTGGCGGCGATAGCCGGGGCCCAGGAAGGATCGGTGGAGGTGGGCTGCGCCGGCGCCGGCGTTGGGATGCGGTGCCTGGGGTTCAAGTCCGGAATTGGCACGGCGTCACGCGTGCTCATGGAACACGGTTTTCGCTTGGGTGTGCTCGTCGTACCTAACTTCGGGTTTCCAGGCGACCTTGTTGTAGATGGGGTGGCGGTGGGACGCGAGCTGACCACCGTGGCCCAGCCGTCCGAGCGCGGTTCGTGCGTCTTTGTCGTCGCCACCGACGCGCCGCTGTCGGCGCTGGATCTGCGCCGGGTCGCCTGGCGGTGCTTCATGGGGATGGCCCGCACGGGCGCCATTAGCGGCCACACCAGCGGCGATCTAGCGGTGGCGTTCTCGACCAACCCGCGCCAGGAGCCCCAGGGGCGCGACGCCTTGAACCTGCTTTTCCGTGCCGCCGTGGAGGCTTCTGAGGAAGCCATCCTGGACGCCCTCTTCTCCGCGGAAACCACGGAGGGACGGGACGGACGCACGATGCCGGCGCTGCCGATCCCCGAGACCATGGATATCCTGAGGCGGCACGGACGCCGCAACCATGCCCACTGCTAGGGGTGGGCGGCGCAGGAAGAGGACGCGGCTCACGCGGAGGGTGGGCCTACTTGTCGGTACCGACCAGCCCCTTGACGAACCATCTCTGCATGACCACCACGACGGTCACGGGTGGTATCAGCGCAAGGATCGTGGTCGCCATGATCAGGTGCCAGTCGGTCTGCGCCTCTCCTGTTCCGATCATCTTGGTTATGCCAATGACGATCGTCTCCATCCCGCTGCTGGTCGTGATAAGCAGTGGCCACAGGTACTGGTTCCAGCCGTACACGAACAGGATCACGAACAGGGCCGCCATAGCCGTGATGGACATGGGCATGAGGATGCTCCAGAAGAAGCGCATGGGCCCTGCCCCGTCAAGCTTAGCTGCCTCGACGAGCTCGTCAGGTATTGTGAGAAAGAACGTCCGGAATATCAGGGTGCCGGTCGCGGAGGCCAGAAGGGGCACCGTGAGCCCCCAAAACGTATTGATCATCCCCAGGTTGGTGACCACGGCATAGGTGGGAATGATGCGCACCTCGACAGGCAGCATCAGCGTGATGAAGATCATCCAGAAGAAGAACATTCGCAGCGGGAAGCGGAAGAACGCCACGGCGAAGGCGGAGAGCATCGAGATCGAGATCTTGCCGCTGGCGATGACCACGGCCATGATGAAGCTGTTCATCATCATGGTCCTGACAGGTGCGGTCTTGACGCGCATCCCCTCTCCAACTGCCCACGCCTGCCGGTAATTGGAGACCATCATCTGCCCGGGGGATAGGGGCATGTCTCCGCGCGCTATCGTGGAAGGGTCGTGGGTCGAGCCTATCAGCGCCATGTAGACCGGGGAAGCGAACACCACAACCCCAAGGGCAAGCACAAGGTGGGGGATCCAGCTCACTGGCCGTCGCCGTACCCTCGACGGCAGAGTGGTCAGGGAGCGCTGGACCACGGCGGGCGAGCTCATTGATAGTGCACCCTCCGTTCGATGTAACGAAACTGCACGGCGGTCAGCGCAACTACCCCCAGCATGAGTATGACCGACTGCGCAGAGGAGCCGCCGAGGTCCAGGTTGACCACGCCGTCCACGTAGACCTTGTAGATCAGCGTCTCGGTGGCCTTGCCGGGCCCTCCTTTGGTGAGCGCATGGACCACGCCAAAGGTCTCAAAGAATGCCCAGATCAAGTTCACGACAAGCAGAAAGAACGTCGTTGGCGACAGCAGGGGGAAGATTATCTTCCGAAAGCGCTGGAAGGCTCCAGCTCCATCCACCGAGGCGGCCTCGGTTACCTCCTTCGGAATGGATTGCAGCCCGGCCAAGAAGAAGATGAAGTTGTACCCAACGCGCTTCCAGGCGGACGCCATGGCGATCAGGAGCAGCGCCTGCCCCCCGTTGAGCATGAAGTCCCACCTGATACCCGCCGCGTTGAGCGCCCGGCCGAAGGTTCCGACCGTAGGGTGGAACATGAACAGCCACAGCGCCGCGGCCACGGCGGGAGCCATGGCATAAGGCCACATGAGCAGGATCTTGTACAGGCCCGAGCCCCTTATGTCACTGTCCGCCATCACGGCGAGCAGCAGCCCGCTCCCCATGGCCAGGGCCATGACCGTTGCAGAGAAGATCAGCGTGGTGCGCACCGACGATAGGTAGAACGGGTTGCTCAGGACATACGCGAAGTTCTCGAACCAGATGAACTCCGTCCGCAGGCCGAAGGGATCCTGTCGGATAAACGACTGGAAGACCGCCTGCCAGGCCGGCCAGAAGAAGAACACGATAACTATCGCCAACTGCGGCACGAGCAGCAGATACGGCAGGAGCCTGCTCTCGAATACGACGCGTCTGTGCATTGTCAGGTTTCTCGGCTCAAGGTCCCGGAACCCGCTGAATGGGACCGCTGGCTCCGGGGCCTCGTGCTACCTCGTGATCAGCCGTTGTATGCTAGATCTACTGGCCGGCGTGAACTTGCTCGAACCGGCGCAGGATCTCATTCGCGCGCCGGACTCCAGAGTCCATGGCGGCCTTGGGCGACTTCTGGCCTTGGAAAACCAGCTCCATCTCCTCTTGGAGGACTACGCGGATCTCAGGCATGTTGCCCAGGCGCAGGCCGCGGGAGTTGCGCGAGGGCAGGCTTCGCGTGAGCTGCTTGTAGGGGATGTCGGCGCCGGGGTTCGCGGCGTAGTATCCCAGGGCGTTGACCAGGGTGATCCCAGGATACGTGATGGGCAGGAAGCCCGACTCCATGTGCCACCTGGCGACGATCTCAGGCCGGCTGATGAACTTGAAGAACTCGGCCACCGCGCGGTACTCGTCTGCGGTCCGGCGCGGAGAGGTCAGAACCCAGAACGCGGCCCCACCGATGATCGAGTTCTTGGGAGCGCCCTTGACGTCGTTGTAGTAGGGCAGGTAGGCCACGCCCCAGTCGAACTTGGCGTCGCGAATGACCCGCGCCCGCAGTCCGGAGCTGGCGTGAATCATCGCGCACTCGCCGGACGGGAAGAGCGCGTCACCGGCCGAGTCACGGCCGCCGTACTTGAACGAACCCTCCTTCATCATGTCCAGCAGGGTCTGAATGTGCCGGACGTGCAGGGGGCTGTTGGTGGCCATCTGCGCGTCCAGGCCCTCGAAGCCGTTGGCCTTGGTGGCCAGGGGCGTGTCGTGGATGGCGCTGAACTGCTCGAACTGGGTCCAGGTCGGCCAGGCGAACGTGAAACCGCAGGCCGCCGCGTTGGTGGAGCGGATGCGCTGGGCCGCGGCCCTGGTCTCGTCCCATGTCTTGGGAGGCTTTGCCGGGTCGAGGCCGGCCTTGCGGAAGGCGTCTCTGTTGTACCAGAGGATCGCCGTCGAGCTGTTGAACGGCATGGCAACCATGCGGCCGTCCGCGGAGCTGTAGTAACCGCGAACCGCGGGCAGGTAGATGCTTGGGTCGAACGGAACGTTGGCTTCCTTCATGAGCTCGTGGACGGGCTTGACGGCGCCTTTGGCCGCCATCATGGTGGCTGTCCCAACCTCGAACATCTGCACGATGTGGGGAGCATTGCCGGCGCGGAACGCGGCGATGGCGGCTACCATCGTCTCTGGATACGACCCTTTGAACGTGGCGTTTACGTGGTAGCGGGTCTGGGAAGCGTTGAACTCGGCGGCGATGTCTTCGAGGATCCCGCCGAGCGGCCGTGCCAGGCCGTGCCAGAAGTCCACATGGGTGCGCCCGGCCTGGACGACCAGCGTCGGGGCTGCTGGTTGTGATGCCCGGACGTCCGGAGCGGACGCAAAGGCCGCAGCGATCACAGCCAAGCAGACGAGACTGGCGAAGATCCTGATCCCATTAGTCATAACAAACCACCTCCTGAAAAGGCTTGGTCTGGGAATTCCACTTGAGTCACCGCATTCCTTCCCTGCTGCAGGCACTTGCAGGGTTGTCCCCGTGGACTTATGCTGGACGTGTTGCACCAAAGGCTCGCAGCCTTCTGGGGCAGGGTGAGGCGCCGGGGAACGGCGCCAATTCCCGATCGGCGGTAACAGCCCGTGAGCCCGTAAGGGCGTGGCCCGGTGGAATTCCGGGGTCGACGGTACAGTCCGTATGAGGTGAGGGCTGCGGGAGTCTGGCGCGTTCGAGCTGCCCCAGGGACGCCCGGTATCGGGCGTCTTTTGCTTTGCGCCGCCAGGGAGCGGAAACGATGATGCAAGGATTCGGTCGCCTGATCTTGGTCGCCACCGCGTTGCTCGGCCTGGCCGCAGGGCCGGGGGCTGCTCAGGCCCTGATAGAGGACCGTCTCGTCATTCTTACGCCGATTCCGCGCGAGGTGGCCGACGCCACCGCGGAGCGGTTTGCCGAGTTCATGCGGCGCCGGTTCGGGAATCCTCTGCGGCCCATTATCGTCTCGCAGGGGTCTCCGGTCGCCTATGCACGCATCATCGAGTGGCGGGGGCGGCCCGAAGCCGACCTGCTCTGGGCGGGTGAGGCCGAACTGCTCGACGATCTGGCCGAGCGCCGGCATTTGGTCCCGCAGGAGGTGCCCGAAGCCGTGCTCCGGGAGATCCCGGCCAGGATCGGCGAGCCCCGCGCGATCCCGCTGCGGGACGAGCGCGGGGTTTGGGTGGGCACGGCGCTGACCGCAGCCGGCATCGTTCACCATCCCAGGGTCGTGCGCCGCGCAGGTGCAGACCCGCCGGTGGGGTGGGATGACCTGCTCGATTGCCGCCTCAAGGGGCAGATCGTCCAGACCACCCCGGACCGCTCGGGCTCGCACCACGCATCGCTCGAGGTGATCCTTCAGCTTCGCGGATGGCAGAAGGGCTGGGAGTGGGCCCAGCGGGTCGGGGCCAACACCGGTCTGTTCGTGACGCGCAGCCGGGACGTGCCAACCTTCGTGGCCCGCGGAGAGTTCGGGGTGGGGTTTGGCGTGCTCAGCTACATGGCGTTTCAGGAGGTGCTGGCAGGGTACGATCTGCGGTTCAGTAGTCCTCCCTACGCCTGGATCTCCCCGGCGCCCACTGCCGTGATCGCCGGCGCGCGATCCCCGCGCGCCGCTCGGGCTTTTCTGAACTATCTGCTGTCGGACGATGGGCAGCGCGGTCTGGTGAGCCACGGGCTGTTCCCGATCCTGCCGAGATTCCGGATGGAGGGCCCGCCGGGCTCGGCCGCGGAACAGGCCGCGCTCTTCAGCGGCATGCGGTCGTTCTTCGATCGCCCGATCAAGACAATCTACGATGACGATCTGGCGCAGCGCCGCTACGGCGACGTTAACGACGTCTACCGTAAGCTGATCACGGAGCGCCACCCGCAACTGACCCGGCTGCACTGCCCGTAGGCCGGCCTGCTGTCGGGGTGGTCGAGTAGTGTCTCAAACTTGCCGAGGTGAGAGGCGGTAGGCTCGGCCTT
>DYHL01000135.1 GCA_020724185.1 Candidatus Nitrosymbiomonas sp.
TGGCAGAGGGCCTGCGGCGATTCCTGCAGGCCACAGGCGCCCGGGCTGTATTCGTCCCATTCCAGCACAGCACCAATTCCCGCGGCGACGATACGGCCGTGGCGCGCATGGTCGCGGACGAGATCGGCCTGCCCGATCAGTGCCACATCGTCCCCGGACCGCTAACCGTTGGCGCTATCGTGAAAACGATCGCCGGCTGCGATCTGATGCTGGCAATGCGCTATCATGCCGGCGTGTTTGGAATCGTGACGGGGACCCCACCGGTGGGGATCACATACGATCGCAAGGTGGCTAACTTCATGCAGGATGCGGGTCTGGGCGCGCTTGCCTGTTGCCTCCCTGCGCTCACCGCGGAGCGTGTAGCGGTCATGCTGGGCGACGCCTGGCGGCAGCGGGCTTCTCTGGTGAAGCGTCTCTCGGTCGTGCGCCGATGCCTGGTCGCGGCGGCACGGCGCAATCTCTCACTGCTGGACCGCTGGCTGGGTCGGCTTCCGGCGGTCAGCGATCGCGCGCGCCTGCGTGCCGAAGAGGCGCTGAAGCGGGCTATGCAGGATCATCCGCCAGCGCCCTGAGCGCCTCACAGAGATCCTGGACGCGCCGCGTCCAGGTTTCATTCTCCGCGAACCCCATGCGCCGAAGTCTGAGATCGCCGTCCGGTTCTGCCAGAGCCCGGCCGATCGCCGCGGCAAACGCTTCGGCGCCCTGGGCGACATAGATGAGGTCGCCCAGCCGGTCGAGTTCGGGCAGGGGAACGGCAACGACCGGTTTCCCCGGCGCCAGGTACTCGTAGAGCTTGATCGGATCCGTGGCTACGGTTACCGCATTCATGAGGAACGGGAGCATGCAGCAATCGAAGTGGTAGAGGAATTCCGGAATGGTCTCGTACGGTTGTGCCCCCAACAGGTGGACATTGGGGAGGGAGGCGAGCCCGCTGAGGTCGAGATTGAAGACTTCTCCCACAAGCACGAACTGGTACTGGGGACGCGCCCTGGCCACGGCTTCGACCAGCGAGACATCGAACCAGTGGGCGATGGCCCCGAAGAACCCGACAATTGGATGGGGGATGCCTGAGAGCCTCGCGTTGGGTTGACACCTGCTCCGGATGAACGCAGCGTCACCGCCGTTACGGATCAGCCGCACCCGCCGCGCGGAGGATTGCCACTTGCGTTCAAGCCCGCCCGAGGAGACGACCGTCAGGTCGCTGATGCTGACCAGGACCCGTTCGGCTTCAACGATCTCGGCGGTCATGCCAGGGAACACTTCCCAATCATCCATGCAGTCGTAGACAACCGGCCACCCCCATTGCTCGCGAGCGGCCATGGCGACCGGAGTCCAGAACGGGAACTGAACGACAATCACCCTGTTGGAGAATCCAGCCCTTCCGTGGAGGGTCTCGATGCTCGAGAGTGTCAGGACCACGTTCCCCGGGTCCATGACCGAGCGGTACGGCCCAAACGGCCGCTCCACGGGCGTTTGAGCGACACGGACGCCGGTGATGCGGGGGGCCAAGTTCTCGGTATTACAGGCTCCGGTGGTCGGATCTTCGGCGAAGCGGTTTGGGCTGACATAGAAGACGCGGTGCCCCTGACGGGCGAGTTCACGCATCAACTGCTGCGGGCGCTGGAATCTGAAGTCCCAGTCTATGACGGCGAGGCACACGATGTCGAACCGGGACCTGTGCGCGTGCCGGTGGATCACTGTCGCTCCGTCCATGCCGGCCGCTCCTCAAGGCCCGGGGTGGCCCGCACCCCAACCACTTGCAGTCGAGGAAACACTGGGGGTTCGCGAAGACCCATCCCGAGTCGATGGTCGAAGCGCAGGTCGAGCAGGTATCCGCCGCCGAAACGGCCGTGGAAGCCCTCGTTGCGGAACAGGCCCTCGTACCGGTTGATCTTCCCGCCCAGGAGGTGGAGGGTTCCTTGCGCGGGTCGCGTCTCGACTTCGGCGACCCCTACCGATCCACGGCCTGCCATCAGGACCGCGTGGATCACGATGTCGTTGGGCGCGTTCTCGGCAACGAGAATGTCTCCGCCGAAACTGAAGAGCCCCAGGAGGTTGCCAACGCCGCACCGGTCGTCGCCCGAGCACGGCGGGCGCCCCCAGACACCATCGGGTCCGCGGGGATCTACCTGATAGCGAAGGTCGCCCTCGATGCGGATCGCACCCGTGGCGACAACCGTTACCGCGTCATCCTGGTGGATTGCCGGAGGCGCTTCCTCGCCGCCGCCGATCCGGCGGCGAGGGGGGCCGCTCAGACCGTCGATGTCACCCCGAACGAAGATGATCCCGTTGGGCACTCCCTCGTACGAGCACTCCAGCGGTGTTCCCTTTCTGCTGTATAGGACCCGGGTCCGCTGCGCAGCCCGATCAATCCGGATCGTCCACCGGTGGTCTGGGTCTGTAGACAGTTCGTAGACAGCGATCCGTCCGTCAACCGAGAAGCGCAGCGACCGCAGGGACCTTCCTATGTAGACGCCGCCTCGAAGTCGTCCGCCTTCCTCTCCGGCCCTGAAGTAGCACGCATCCACTCTGGATTCAGGGGCGCTCGTCGGCAAGAACACGTCTGGCGGAACGTCGACCGCCACCACTGGGAGCCCCAGCGCAGAGCGCCGATCAGCATTCGTGATGGGATCGATGAGTCCATCGCCGTCCACGTCGTGCCACAGCCTGCCGGTGAGGGCGGCCCACTCCTGCTGGTGGAGATCGGCCGGCAACGCGATGTAGGGGACGCCCCGGTCGAAGCCCTTCAGGAACCTGGGCGCATCGGCCGGCGGGTTGTGTGCGGAGGCCAGATCACACCACCCGCCGGGCTCCTCGTCACCCGCGCATTCCAGGCCACCGTTGTGAAACCGCGCCACCGGTGGCCCGATGCTGTCCCCCAGCTCCGGGTTGAGGTCGCCGTCGCCGCTGCTATCGCGGAGGTTCGCGCTGGTCACGCGATCCATGAACACCGGGTCCCCGGCGATCCACAGGCGTTCGTTAGTGTGCACCGGTCCCTCGTACACCTTTCCCGCCGGAAGCCATCGTCGGCACGGTTGCCGATCGGGGCAGACAGGCCGCGTGCCAAAGACGTTGCTGAACAGGAGATACTGGGAGAAACTCGGACGCTCGATGACAACCTGGAACTTCCCGCTCAACGACACACGGCGCCGGCCGAACTTGGCCGTTCTGCCCTCCGCATCAATGGCATACTGGTAGGGGAACGCGTACCGTGGCTCTCCAGGGCACCCTGGGAGCGCGTTCTCTGCCCATGCGCCACCATCGCGGGCAATCGTCACGCGGGCCAGGAGCGTCCCCCCTCCCAGCGGAGTGACGGCATCGTCCTGACCGTCCGGCAGCAATCCAAAGGTATCGGCATCGGAAGGGGCATAGCGGAACCGGACGCTTTGGGCGAGCGCGGCCGTGGCGTTCGCCGGCCGCGTCGAGTCGGCGGCCGGCCCAAGACCGATCACGTCGAAGAGCGCGATGGAATTGCTCCCCCCCAGCTCCTGGATATCCGAAGACGTCGCTCTCGCGCACGATCCCTCCAGCGTTCCTGTTCCGGCCACCAGCTGGTTCAGGTGAGCGTGCAACGCTCCCAGATCCTGCGCGCTGCGCTGGTGGAGCCCTTCGGTCAGCCCGAGCACGACGAACCGTTGGAGCGACGCCCTGGCAAGATGGGCGGCGCCTTCGGCCAGGTAGAGCGCCTCCAGTGAGAGGTGGTGCCCCCGAGAGAGCGCAATCTCTCGACCGGTAAGGTTCAGGAGCACGGCGGCCAGCGCGGCCAAGGCCAGGATGACCGCCAGCACGGTGAGCAGCGCGGCACCGCGCTCATGGATTGCACGCATTATCTGATTTCCCGGACGGCGGCCAACACGGTTGAAGTGCCGATGAGCCAGCGACAGGTGAACGTCGCCGGCATGGTTGAGACTGCTCGTTGCCCGACTGAGCCCTCCAGCACAACGGAGAGTTCGTAGGCGCCGGGCCTGGTAAATTCCATGTCGAGGAGGATCAGCATCCCCTTGGCGGTCGCTTCAGGGAGGTCGGCCGGAAGGTTTACACGCCTGACCCCGGTTCTCGGCGGGACCGCGATCTCGATCTCAGCAACGTGGCGGCCGGGATGTTCCAGCCGCGCGCGTGGGACCGCCAACACCCGCATTTCGCTAGGGGAGGGCAACGGTAGCAGGCTGCGCACCCACACCGTTGCGTCGGTTACCCTGGCCTTGCCCGTTCCCGTAGCGGAGACCTGAAGCATCGCCAGCAGGCGCCCGCGGGTGGCCTCTACGGAACGTAGGGTCCGCTCCCCCAGTGTGATTCGCTGCTCGGCCGAGACGAGGAACCCTCGGCGGCGTGGCCAGGCCCCAACCGGCTCGGTGCCGGACGCCGTGCCCGGGATAGCGATGATATCCCACGCTCTGCCCTCGGGCCGGCTGAGGAGTGCTAGGAGATAGTCCGGAGATGCGACTACCGCCGCGGCCTCGGCATTGGCAGGCGCTAAGACCCACAGCCCCGCCACCGGGACGACGTGCAACAGCCGTGCATGGAGCGCCTCCGCCGTGCCGTTGGCAGGCGACTGCGCGGGCACCAGGAGCATGGCGCCCACAGCCGCCAGGATGACTATGCTGCGCGTTGGCCTGCCCATCCTCTCACCCTACGCTATGGCGTTGTTGTGATCCTGCCCATCTCATCGACACGAACGCTGCGCTCCCCGGCGCGGTTCCGCACCCGAACAACTCCCGGCCGGTCGGGATTGCCAAAGGTCGAGAAGACCACCCGGTTGTCTCGCCAGGTGGTCCCGACAACGATCACTCCCCGGGGTAACTGCACCCGCTGCACCATTCCACCCCCGGCCCTGGCTAGGTCATACCGATTCGAGTCGACGGAAAAGGCCGCCGTGTACTCCCAGCGCTCAAGCCGTGCACGCTGCTGGACCGCACGGAGATCAGCAGCCACCTGGGCGGCCGCCAGCGCGAGCATCTGAGGGGTTCTTGAGATGTTGAAACCGATAATAGACGCTCCGGCCAGCAGGCTCACGATCGCCAGCACCACCACCAGCTCGATCAGACTGAGGCCGCGGACCCGCGTGTTCATCCTCTATTTCTGTCTGAGGAATGCGTCTGCCGTCAGCGCCCGATGGTGGCGCCCCAGGCCAACCTCTATGCGCATGCTGACGCGGATCGCGTCGTCCTGCGAGTCCGTCGGATCCCCATCCCGGTTGAAGTATCGAAAATGGAGAAGGGAAACGTGATCGGCGATAACTTGTCCGTTCCTGGGTTCCCATACCCCGGGGATCCATCGGTGGTCCAGAAAGCGACCCGTGGCGTCAACCTGCCGCCGAATCGAGCGTGTTTTGGAGTCGAAGACGAAGCGTACCGCGTAGGCACGCCCGGGATCCTGTTCGGGATAGGGTCGGCAGAGCCGCAAGCAGGCCGGATACTCGGGATCGGGAGGGATGGTCACGGACAGGGCGGAGGGGCCGATTTCGAGAAACCCACCCGTGCTGGCCTGCGGCGCGCCACCCCAGCGCACCTCTTCGATGATGCGATCCACCGCGATGCGGGCGTTGTGCTGGAGGTCTTGAAGCTGCATTGTCATGACCGTTGAGCGAACGGCGGCGCCTACGATGCCGAAGATCGCCCCCACTGCCACCCCGAAGATGGCCAGGGCTACCACCAACTCGATCAGCGTCAGGCCCGCCCGAGCGCGGTGGCTGGACGGCAAGCGACTCATGGGTATTCCGCGACGACCGTGGTGAGCTCGGCGATCGCATCTGATCCCTGGCCGGCGTAGATTCTGACGGTTACCACTTTGGCCGATAGCCACCCCCGTCCATAGGGGAAGCGTTCTGAGGCATCCTCAACGAGCGTTTCCCGTTCGAATCGGGGAAGGTCGCCGGACAGGCGCGTCCGGGGCTCCAGCCATGGCGGCGCAGACAGCGAGGCAAACCGCAGCGAACGCGCCGACTGGTCGGGTGTTCCTTCTAACCAGGACTTGATCTGCTCGAGGCGTTGCAGCGCCAGGTTGGTGGCGATGGTCCGATCGTTACTTCTTCCTGTCCAGGTCAGGCTGATGTCGAAGGCCCTGGTCATGGCGATGACTGCCATGGCCAGTATGCTCAGCGCGACCAGGATCTCGACCAAGGTGAAACCAGGGCTTGCCGCAGGATACCGGGAGCTTGCCACCGGCCAGATCGGGGTTGCCCTGGTGGTCACATCCATCCACCTCCGACTGGAGGTTAGCACGCGCTCTCCATCCCGGGCAATCCATCGGGCCAAGCGCAGGAATGTGATCGGGACAGACCGAACCCGTCAGACCAGGGTGACGCCATACAGCATTAGCCACGACTCGGTTTGCACCGTGGGGTGAGCCCTCTCCCATGAGAATCCTTCTCACCTACGTGGCCATCGGCCGCGGCGGTGATGCCGTCCAATGGCTGGCGCTGGCCGAGGGCTTCCGGCTAGAGGGCCACACCGTCACCCTCGCCGGCGCGAACGTCATCAGACCGTACAGCACCGGCACCGCAACGGCCAGGCTGCGTGGGTTCGTTCGCCGCCTTCCCTGGTGGGCCCGCGACGCGATCGAGCTCGCCCTCAGCGGCGTCACGATCTGGCGGGCGTGGCGCGCGGCCCGGCGTCACGGGGCAGATCTCATCGTGCACAGGGCGACCACCTACGACCTGGTGGGCGTGACGCTGGCGCGGCTGCTGCGGGTGCCGCTTGTGGCGCACCTGGACGCGCACGTCCCGGTCGAGCGCCGGTATCGCTCCGAATCGTACTGGCGGTGGCTGCACGAGCGGGCGATGGCGTGGCTGGGACGGCATGCGACGCTCGTCGTGACCCCCTCGATGCCCGTCCGGCACTACTACCACGGGATCGGCATCCCCCTGGGCAAGCTCCTGGTGCGCCGGAACGGCGTCTTCGAGCGTCACCTCCAACTCGGCCTGGGGGCCGTGCGCGCGTCGCCCCCGCTGGCGCGCGGGCCGGTGTGCGTGTTGGGTTTCGTCGGAAGCCTCTCGGACTGGCACCGGGTGGACCTGCTGCTCGATGCGGTAGCCCGCCTGGTCGCGATGAACGGGGCGCCGTCGTACCGGCTGGTGATCGCCGGCACCGGTCGGGAAGAGGCGCACCTGAAGGATCAGGCCGAACGCCTCGGGATCGCGCACCTCGTGGAGTGGCGGGGGCCGCTGTGCCATGATCGCGCGGTGGCGACGATCG
>DYHL01000136.1:0-6833 GCA_020724185.1 Candidatus Nitrosymbiomonas sp.
GAGACCACTACCTGTCCGGCGGCGAGCCGGCCCAGCGCGGACCGCTGCTGGCGGTGGCGGCTGAGAAGAAAGAACAGCTGGGTTGGGAACGCCCGTCCGCGGATGTCCTGGTAGAAGCCGTGCAGAAAGGGGTTCTCCTCCACGACCTCCAGGAGCAGATCGGCGCCTATGCGACCTGCCAGCCGCCGGGCGAGCGTGGTTTTGCCGACCCCTATGGGACCTTCCACGGCGATCAACCATCCGCGGGGTTCTGGGGGAAGCAGAACGTACTGCCGCGCCCTCGGCAGGCTGATGCGTATGGTCATTGGACCACCACGCGGCCGCGTTTGATCACGGTACGCACGATCGGCGCGCCGAGGTGCATGGCCAGATCTCGATGGTCAGAGACCTCAAGGACGAGCACATCGGCCAACTTTCCTGCTTCCAGGCTCCCGATGTCGCAGGCCCTGCCGACCGCCCAGGCCGCGTTGATGGTGGCCGCCGCGATGGCCTCCGATGGAAGCATCTTCATGCCGATGCAGGCCAGGGAGATCACCGCGGACATCGCCCAGGTGGGCGACGATCCGGGGTTGAAGTCGCTCGCCAGGGCCACCGGCACGCCCATCTCGATCATACGGCGGGCGCCGGCGTAGGGCAGCCCCAGGAAGAACGCGGTGGTCGGCAGCAAGACGGCAACGGTGCCGCTTTGGGCCATCGCAGCCAGGCCGTCCTCCGAGGAGTACAGCAGGTGGTCCGCCGAGATCGCTCCCACCTCTGCTGCCAGGGCTGCGCCGCCCTGGTCGGAGAGCTCGTCCGCGTGGAGCTTGGGAACCAGTCCCAAGTTGGCTCCTGCTCTCAACACGGCCCGCGCCTGGTCGGGCGTAAACGCGCCCACGTCGCAGAACGCGTCGCAGAACTCCGCCAGGCCCTCCTCTGCGACCGCCGGCAGGATCTGCCCGGCGATCGCCGCGACGTACCCGTCGGGATCCCGGTGGAACTCCGGCGGCACGGCATGGGCCGCCAGCACCGTGGCGACCAGTTCGACCTGGTGAATCTCGGAGAGCCGCCGGACCACGCGCAGTTGCCTGACCTCGTCCCCCACCGACAGTCCGTACCCGCTCTTGACCTCGGCGGTGGTGGTGCCGCTTCGCAGCATCCGGTCCAGCCGAACCAGACCTAATCGCACCAGCGTTTCCTGGTCGGCGCTTCTCGTCGCGGCGACGGTGCGCAGGATGCCGCCACCGGCGGCGGCGATCTCCTGGTAGGTCGCACCGCGCAGCCGCATCTCAAACTCGTCCGAGCGGTCTCCGGCAAAGACCAGGTGCGTGTGCGGGTCCACGAAGCCCGGGAGCACGACGCGGCCCGACGCGTCCACGATGGTGGCCGAAGGCTCGATCCGTATAAGGTCGCGCACCGCCGGCGTGGGGCCGACCGCCACGATCCGGCCCTCGGACGCTGCCACTGCTCCGTCTGCTATCAGGGCCAGGTCCCGCAGCGACCCGCCGGTACGCGGTCCATCCTGGTGGCCCGCGAGCGTGATCAGTTCCGAGGCATGTTCGACGAGGAGGTCGGCAGAGTGCATCAGGCCGTCTACTCCAGCAGGCGAAACTCTAGGATCTGCCCGCGATCGAAGCCGTGCATGCGGAGGTGGGCCCGGGCAGCGTCCACGATGGCGTCCAAGGGTACGAGCCCCACAACCTCGCTTTCCGCAACCTCCACGCCGTGCCTGTTCGCTTCCACGCGCACAAGGTCGAAAACCCGCGCCATCGGCGTCTTGGACGCATCCAGGATGTTGATCGTGACCTGTGCCAGACCAGACGCCGCGGTAACGCCCATCGCCTGGACGTGGGCCAGCCCGCCGCTGGACTCGCGTACGGCGCGCGCCACCGCGCGCGCGATCATCACGTCGGTGGTCTGGAGGTTGATGTTGTACGCGATGAGCGGATATCGGGCGCCCACGACAACGGCGCCCGCGCTGGGGTGCGGATGGGGATCGCCGAAATCCGGCGCCCAGCCGTCCTGAAGCATCTTCTCCGCCAGTCCCTCGAACTCGCCTTTGCGGATGTCGGGCAGGCGCACGCGGTGCGCCGCGGCAGCGGCAGCGGCATACAGGTAGACCGGAAGCCGCAGCGTGGCCCAGATCTGCTCGCCGAGCCGGCGTGCCAGGCCGACGCACTCCTCGATCGCGGTCTCGCCCAGGGGCACGAACGGGATCACGTCAACGGCGCCCACGCGCGGGTGTTCCCCACGGTGGTCGCGCAGGTCAATCAGCTCCACCGCCCGCTCGACCAGCGCCAGGGCCGCCTGCGCCACCGCCTCACCTTCCCCGGCGAAGGTGATCACGCTCCGGTTGTGGCTCTCGTCCGACTGAACGTTGAGAACCCTCGCCCCTGGGGTCAGACGCACCGCGCCTACCACCGCGTCAATGACGTCGCGCCGCCGCCCCTCGCTGATGTTTGGCACGCACTCGACCAGCCGCCCGACCACGCAGGCACCTCCTGGCGTCATCTCACGAAATGCTTCGTCGCGCCGGCAGGTTCTCCTAGACCCAACGGCCAATTAATGGGTAAGCTCTGATGCCTGCCCCTGGTCTTGACCGACACCACAACCGCTCCCAGATGCTGGCCCGGCTCAGCCGGCTGGCAGCCCTGGTGCTGCGCCACCGTCCCGAAGAGGTCGGCCTCACGCTGGATGGCGGCGGTTTCGTGCCCGTGGAGGCGCTTGCCACGGCGCTGAGCACGCAGCGGGGATGGGAGTCCCTGTGCGCGGACGACCTTGTGGCGCTATCGGTGGCCGACCCAAGGCGGTATGAACTGAGCGACGGCCGGATTCGCGCGCGATACGGCCATACCATCACGGTTGAGCAGCCCGGAGAGGCTGCACTGCCCCCGGAGTGGCTGTACCTGGGCACGTCGGCGGCCGATGTAGCCCTGCTGCGCGAAGCCGGGCTGCGGCCCAGGGACCGCAGGCTCGTGCACCTTTCCGCGACGCCCCAGGCGGCCGCCGAGGTGGCGCGCCGGCACATCAGCGATCCGGTCGTGGTCGTCGTCTTTGGCCGGCGGGCCTTTGCTGCCGGTGTGGGGTTCTGGCGGGCTGGGGCCGCCCTGTTCCTGACGGACGGCGTGCCGGCCCGGTTTCTCCTGATTACCGGCTAGACGTCCATGGGCGGGGCACCCTCGCCCTCTTCCACCCGCGAGAAATGGATCACGGTGACCTCGTCATCGAGCAGCACCGGGCGGCCGTAGATCTTGGAAAGGAACTCCACCAGGTCCTCGTGCCGCCGCAGTTGCGGGTTGTCCCTCTCGATCTCACGCGGCGTCACCTCGGCAAGCCGTTTCATCTCAACGCGGTCTATGATGGCCGCGAATATCTTCCGGCGGGTGCCGAACCTGCGCCCGACCGTGATCCAGACCACCTGGCCGTCGCAGTACTTGTCGCGCTTGTCGCCCAGCCGGATCGTCGCCGTCTTGACACCGTGGCGCAGGGCGTCGGCGAACACGGTCGAGTAGAAGTTCAGCGCAAGCATTAGGACCTCCGTTGGGTGAAGACCGCTTCTGGGCAGATTCCCCCTCCGCCTGGCGACTCCTGCCGCGCGCGGTCCCTGACGCGGTCTAGGAGGCGCCGGGCAGGCGCAGGCCCCACCGGTCGGCCGCGGCCAGCGCCGCGGGGTAGCCGGCGTCGGCGTGCCGCAGGACCCCGGTACCTGGATCGGTGGTCAGTACCCTCTCGAGCTTCTGCGCGGCCAGGTTGGTGCCGTCTGCCACGCTGACCTGGCCGGCGTGAATCGAGTAGCCGATGCCTACGCCCCCGCCGTGGTGCACCGAGACCCATGTCGCGCCCGCGCAGGTGTTCACCAGCGCGTTCAGGATCGGCCAGTCCGCGATGGCGTCCGAGCCGTCCAGCATGCCCTCGGTCTCGCGCATCGGCGAGGCGACCGATCCAGCGTCCAGGTGATCGCGCCCTATCACGATCGGGGCGGCCACGCGGCCGCTCCGGACCAGCTCGTTGAACGCCAGACCCGCCTGCGCGCGCTCTCCGTATCCCAGCCAGCAGATCCGCGCCGGCAGCCCCTGGAACGGCACGCGCTCACTTGCAAGGCGTATCCAACGCGCCAGTCCCTGATTGTCGGGAAACAGGGCCAGAACGGCCGCATCGGTGGCCGCGATGTCGGCTGGGTCGCCTGAGAGCGCTACCCAGCGGAACGGTCCCTTCCCCTCGCAGAACAGGGGCCGAACGTAGGCCTGTACGAATCCTGGGTAAGCGAAAGCGTTCGCAAAACCACCCTCGCGGGCTTGACCGCGAAGGTTGTTGCCGTAGTCGAAGACCACCGACCCGGACCGCAGCAGGCCTACCATTGCCTCGCAGTGGCGGGCCATCGAAGCCCGCGACCGCGCCACATAGCCCGCGGGATCCTGCCGTCGCAATCCCGGCGCCTCCTCGGCGCTGACCCCGGAAGGTATGTACCCTTCCAGTGGGTCGTGCGCAGAGGTCTGGTCGGTCACAACCTCCGCGGGTACCCCGCGCCGGACGATCTCGGGCAGGACCTCGCTGGCGTTGCCCAGCAGGGCTACTGACAAGGCCTTCTCGGCTTCCTTCGCCTCACCGCACCAGCGCAGCGCCTCGTCCAGCGAGTCCGTCGTGCGGTCCACCCAACCCTGCGACCTGCGCCTGTGAATCCGGGACGGATCGGCCTCGACAACGAGCGCCACGCCCTCGTTCATCGTGACGGCCATCGGCTGAGCCCCGCCCATTCCCCCCAGCCCGGCGGTCAGGACCAATCGGCCGCGCAGCGACCCCCCGAAATGCTGGCGGGCAACCTCAGCGAAGGTCTCGTAGGTGCCCTGCAGGATGCCCTGCGTCCCTATGTAGATCCAGGAGCCGGCGGTCATCTGCCCGTACATCGTCAGGCCCTGGGCCTCGTACTCCCAGAACCGCTCCCAGGTGGCCCACGCCGGAACCAGCATGGCGTTGCTGATCACCACGCGGGGCGCCCAGGGGTGCGTGCGAAAGAAGCCGACCGGCTTGCCCGACTGCACCAGCAGCGTCTCGTCGTCGCCCATCGCGCGCAGGGCCGATACAAGCGCGTCAAACGCAGCCCAGTTCCGCGCGGCCTTCCCGGTCCCGCCGTAGACGATCAGGTCGTCCGGCTTCTCGGCCACCTCGGGATCTAGGTTGTTCATCAGCATGCGCAGCGCCGCTTCCTGCGGCCATCCCCGGCAGGAGAGAGCGGTACCGCGCGGCGCGCGGATGACGCGGCGAGGAACCATCTTCATCGGAGAACCCCGACGGCGCGCTCAACTGCCTCCAGGAGGCGCCCGCTGCGCACCAGCACGGTCGCTGCCTCGATGTCCGGGGCCAGGACGCGGTCATCGTCCAGGACAGAGATGGCCTCCCGCACCGCGGCGTAGCCGGCCGCTGTGCCGTGTCCCATCGCTGCGGCGCCGCGGAACTCGAGGGCCTGGGCCGCGCACAGGAGCTCTATCGCCACGATCTGCTCGAGGTGGGCGACCACCGTGGCTGCCTTGCGCGCGGCGGCAGCGCCCATGCTCACGTGATCTTCCTGGTTCGCGGAGGTGGGTATGCTGTCGGCGCTGGCCGGATGTGCCAGCACCTTGTTCTCGGACGCCAGCGCCGCTGCCGTGTACTGGGCCAGCATCAACCCGGAGCGCAGGCCGCCGTCCGTGGAAAGGAACGCGGGTAGGCCGCTCAGCGCCGGGTTCAGCAGGCGCTCCACCCGGCGCTCGCACATCGTGCCCAGGCCGGTCAGCGCCGCGGCCAAGAAGTCCATCGCCACGGCCACCGGCTGGCCGTGGAAGTTGCCGCCCGAGAGAACCAGGTCCTCGTCTGGGAACAGGAGCGGGTTGTCGGTCACCGCGTTCAGCTCCACGCCCACGACGCAGGAGGCGTAGGCCGCGGCGTCACGGGCTGCCCCGTGCACCTGGGGAATGCACCGCAGACTGTAGGCGTCCTGGACGCGCGCGGGAACGCTGTTCACCAGCGCGCTCCCCGCGACCATGAGGCGCACGTTCTCAGCGCTGGCCTGCTGGCCTGGATGCGGGCGCACCTGATGGATCCGCGGATGAAACGCGGCCGAACATCCCCGAAGGGCCTCCAGGGTCATGGCGCCCACGGCGTCGGCCGTGCTGCAGAGCCGGAGGACGCGGTGGACGGTCAGGGCCCCCAGGCCGGTCATGAACTGCGTTCCGTTGACCAGGGATACCCCTTCCTTCGCGCGAAGGCAGATCGGCGTCAGCCCGAACCGCTCGAGCGCGGCGCTCGCGGCCAGGCGCTCAACGCCTACCATGACCTCTCCCTCGCCGATCAAGGCGAGTGCCAGGTGCGCCAGCGGCGCCAGATCGCCGCTGGCGCCGACCGATCCCTGCTCAGGAATGATGGGGTGGATGCCGTGGTTGAGGAACGCCGCCAGCAGATCCGCCACCTCGGGCCGAACGCCCGAGTGTCCCAGCGCCAGGCCGTGCGCACGCAGCAGCATCATGGCGCGCACGACGCCGGCCGGGGCTGGCGGTCCCACGCCAGCGGCGTGGCTGCGAACGATGTTGAGTTGCAGGCGGTCGGCGTCCTCGCGCGATACGGGAACCGAGGCCAGTTTCCCGACCCCCGTGGTGATGGCGTAGACTGGCAGGCCCGCGGCGACAATGCGCTCGACCTGAGCACGGGCACTGGCGAGGGCTTCTCGTGCGTGGGCGGGCACCTCGACGCGAGCCCGGCCCTCGGCCACGGCGACGACGTCGGCGATCGTCAGCGTCCCACCCAGGCGGACGTGCACGCGGGCCGCTCCGCTAGTCCTTCAGCCTTTCGTCCACGAAGTTGATGGATATCTTGTCCTTGCCCCG
>DYHL01000136.1:6843-7163 GCA_020724185.1 Candidatus Nitrosymbiomonas sp.
CAGGGTCTTGCCCTGGTTCACGAGGATCGCGTTCACCTGGCCGTACTCGCGCATATGCATCAGGACGGCCTGCGTGGCCAGCGTCGCCTCGGCCTCCAGCAGTTCGCGCAGGTCCTTCTTGGGTTTCCCCGGCTTGAACAGAACCGAGTCGAAGGTAACCGTAACCGCCTTCCTCTCCGGGTCCACCTTGACGTCTCGCACGGTTTCAGAGCCAACGATGTTCTCGACCAGGTTCTTGGCGATGACCTCGGGCGGCGGAGGACGGCGCCTGGCCTCCTCGTCCCTGCGGTACTTCATGTCCCAACCGTACATCCCGGCCG
>DYHL01000137.1 GCA_020724185.1 Candidatus Nitrosymbiomonas sp.
TGGATCCCTACCTGCGCCCGCTCTATGACGCCCTCTACGAGATGGTCGGGCCCGAACGGTTCGCCCGTCTCAGCGAGCGCGGTATCATCGAGGTGGCGCCCCTGGCGTTCATGCGCGGCCGGACCCTCAACGACGCCTTCATAATCCTGGACGAAGCGCAGAACACCACCCGCGAGCAGATGAAGATGTTCCTGACGCGGCTGGGGTTCGGATCCAAGGCGGTCGTCACCGGGGACATCACGCAGATTGACCTCCCGCGCGATCGGGCCTCAGGCATGGTGGAGGCCCGCGAGATCTTCAGGGGGCTGGAAGGAATCGCCTTCGTCGAGCTCACCGAGGGCGACGTCGTGCGGCACGAGCTGGTCCAGACGATTGTGCGGGCCTACGAGCGGTTCGAGACCACAAGGGGCGAGGGCCCATCCGGGGCACCGCCGTGACGCCGCCGTGACGCCGCCGTGACGCCGCCGTGACGAGGGCCTCCTCGCCGGGCCGTAGCTGGATCTCCGAGATGATCCGCCCCATGTGGATGAGGCGGGTTCTGCTGGGCCTGGTGACCCTGGCCGGCCTTGTCTTCATCATCGGTCTGGACTACCTCCCTGCAGGGACAACATGGACCGGACTCGCAGGCGCGGCCGTGGTCGTGGGCCTGGTGCTGGGCGTAACCGGGGTCTACCTGTGGCAGTACCAGCGCGAGATATGGGAAACCGACCGGCTCTTGGTCCTCTGGAGCCTCGTGGCGGTCGGCACGCTTGGCCTCGCGCAGGTCTTTGGCGCGCCACGTTTCAGCAACTACCTGGTTCCTGCGCCGGCAGGGGCGATGCTGCTCTCGATCCTGCTGCGTCCCAGGCCGGCGCTGTTCTCCTCCGCTGCCTTCGCCATCCTGGTTGGCCTTACCGCCGAACAGCAGTTCCCGACGGTTGTGGCGGTGTTCATAGGCGGCTTGGTCGGAGTCTTTGCCTGCCGTCAGGTCAACCACCGGGCGGACTTCGGCGCTGCCGGGCTGCTCGTGGGCGCGGCTTGCGCGATCGCGGCGCTGGCCACAGGGTTGCTAGAGGGGCTGCCCATCTACCCGGCGATAGCGACCAACGCCGCCTACGCCCTCGGCAGCGGCCTTCTCGCCGCGGTTGTCACCATTGGGGTCCTACCGTTCCTGGAACAGCTATTTGGGTTGATCACACCGATAAAGCTCTTGGAGTTGGCCAGCCCGGCGCACCCCCTGCTCCGGCGTCTCCAACTGGAAGCGCCCGGGACTTACCACCACAGTCTCATGGTGGCCAACATGGCCGAGGCCGCTGCCGAGGCCGTGGGTGCCGATGCGCTGCTGGCTCGTGTTGGTACGTACTACCACGACATCGGCAAGCTTCGCCGGCCGGCATTCTTCGTCGAGAACCAGGGTGGCATAGACAACCCCCACGACAAGATGACGCCGAGTCTCTCGGCGCTCACCGTCAGCGCTCATGTCCGGGACGGGATGGACCTCGCGCGCGAGTACGGCCTTCCCGAGCCAGTGGCCGACTTCATCCCCCAACACCATGGGACCGCGCTGCTGACTTACTTCTACCACCAGGCCCTGGAGCGCGGCGACCCCCTGGACGAGTTCGCATTTCGATACGAGGGCCCCAAACCCCAGACTCCAGAGGCGGCCGTCGTGATGCTGGCCGACGCGGCAGAGGCGGCAGTCCGATCTCTTAACCGGCCCACGCCTGACCGACTGGAGGACGTGGTGCGGAGGATCATCCGGGACAAACTCGAGGACGGCCAGCTCGACGAGTGCGGTCTGACCTTTCGCGACCTGGACCGGATCGCCGCCGCGTTCGCGCGGATCCTGGCAGGGGTGCTTCACCCGCGCCTGGAGTACCCCGATCTCGAGGGGGAACTGGCACGACGGCGCCGCGATCGTCCGGCCAAGGCCCGCTGAGGTGTCTTGATGCGCGTCCACATCGTGGCATCAGGCGTCCGCCACTCAATCCCGCTGAGATTGCTCAGGGAGGCTGCCCTGGCGGCGATGCGGGCCGCCCGGTGCCCCGGAGGAGCTGAGGTTGAGGTCGCCCTGGTGGACGACGCCACGATCAGCCGGCTCAACCGCCGGTTTCTGGGTCACCGGGGACCCACCGACGTGCTGGCGTTTCCGGGTGGTTCGCGCGGCGAGCCTGCTCCCTGCGGGACGCTGCTTGGTGAGATCGTGATCTCGGTGGAGCGGGCCCGCGCCCAGGCGCGCGATGCGGGCTGGCCCCTCCGCCGGGAGGTGGCATTGCTGCTGGTGCACGGTCTGTTCCACCTGCGTGGCTACGACGACCACACGCCGCGGGAGGCGGGGCTGATGCGGGCGCGCGAGCGAAGGGTTTTGGAGAAGATCTTCGGATCAGGAGGGTAGGGTTGGAGCATGCGGCACACCCTGTGGCAGAGTTTCGAGTATGCAGGCCGTGGGCTGGTGGCGGCCATGGCCTCACAACGAACCATGAGGATCCACGTCCTGGTCGCGTGCGCGGTTTCTGCCGCGGTGATGTGGCTGGAGCTGCCGGTCGCAGATACCGCTGTTCTCGTCGTGGCGATGGCTGGCGTGCTGGCCGTTGAGCTGTTGAACACGGCGGTGGAGGCGGTAGTGGACATGCACGCCGGCGGCAGGCACGATTCGCTGGCCGGGCGCGTCAAGGACCTGAGCGCGGCGGCGGTGCTGGTTATCGCGGCAGGTACGGCCATCGTGGGCGTGATCGTCCTGGGACCGCCGGTGGCGACCGCGATCGGGATGGGCAGCGCCGATGCCCTCTCCGCCGGCCGGGCGGTTGTTCTGCTCGGGGTACTGACCTGCGCGGCCCTGGCCCTTTGGCAGGCCGGTTCGCGGCGATAGGCGTGTGATATAATCGAGTCGATCCGGCGGCCGCCAGGCCCAAAAGGCAGGCAAAACTCTCCTTGGATGCGTCAAGTCACGCGGTCGAACTGGTTGTCCTGGGGCTCCTGCTTCTGCTCTCGGCCTTCTTCTCGGGATCAGAGACGGCCCTGTTCGCGGCCAACCGTCTCAAGCTGCGGCACCTGAGGGAGGAGGGCAGCGGTCGAGCCCGGGTCGCATTGGGCCTGCTGGACAATCCTGCCCGGCTTCTCTCCACCCTCCTGATCGGCAACAACATCGTCAACACCGCCGCGGCGGTCGTCGCCACGACGGCCCTGGTCAGATTGTTGGGGCCGGAACGCGGCCCGGTCTACGCCTTCGTGACGGTAACCCTGGTGGTGCTGCTGTTCGCAGAGATCACCCCCAAGACCCTGGCAGCCCATCACGCCAACCGGTTCGCACTGCTGGCCGCCCGCCCGGTCGCCTGGTTCTCGGCGCTGCTCGCGCCTGTCAACCGTGTGCTGTCGTTCTTGACGAACGTGCTGGCCCGGCCGCTGGGAGGACGCGTGCGGCCCGACGCGCCGATGGTGACCGAGGAAGAGATCCAGATCCTGATCCGCATGGGCGAGGAGCAGGGGGTCCTCGAACAGGACGAGAGCGAGATGATCCACTCGATCATTGAGTTCGGTGACACGGTGGCGCGCGAGGTGATGGTGCCGCGCGTGGACATGGTCTGCGTCGAGGCAGATGATCCGATCGAGGCGGTTCTGGAGGTTGTCCGCACCCACGCGCACTCGCGGGTTCCGGTCTACCACGACACGGTGGATCAGATCGTGGGCCTGGTGCACGTTAAGGACCTGCTCTCCGGGTTCCGGGACGGTCGCCTTGAGGGGACGGTACGCGATTTCACCCGGCCGGCGTACTTCGTACCCGACAGCAAGCGCCTGGACGAGCTGTTCCGCGAGATGCGCCGCAAGCAGGTTCACATGGCGATCGCGGTGGATGAGTACGGCGGCACGGCTGGGCTGGTGACGATAGAGGACCTGTTGGAAGAGATCGTGGGGCCGATCCGGGACGAGTACGACAAGGAGGACGCGCCGGTCACGGTGCTCAGCGACGGCGCCGCGCTGGTAGACGGCCGCCTGCACCTCGAAGAGGTCAACGCCGCGCTCAATTTGGAATTGCCCGTGGGCGAGGTGGACTCCCTGGGCGGTTTTGTCTACAGCCTGCTGGGGCACATGCCCGTGCAGGGAGAGCGGGTCACCTTTGACCGCGTGGAACTCGCGGTCGAACGGGTGGACGGCCACCGCATCGAGCAGGTCAGGATCACCAGGATCCTGCCCAAGGAGGAGCCCGACGACTGATGCGGCACCACTTCCGGAGGCACCTGATTGCGGGCCTTCTGGTGACCCTGCCGGTGGGCGTCACCGTGTTCGTCCTGCTGGCTCTCTTTCGCTTCCTCGACAACCTGCTGGGTCCGATCTTCACCCACCTGGTTGGGTTTCGGATCCCGGGGCTGGGGCTGTTGGCCGGGTTCCTCTTGATCCTCGCGGTGGGCGCCATGGCCAGCAACATCATCGGCGGCCGCATCGTGCAGGTGTTCGATGGGTTGATGATGCGGATACCGCTGGCCAGGACCGTCTACTCGGCCACCAAGCAGATCAGTGACGCGCTACTGCAGCAGAAGCGCGGGGCGTTCACGCAGGCCGTGCTCGTGGAGTGGCCGCGGCAAGGCATCTACACAGTGGGGTTCGTCACCGGCGAAACGCGGGGAGAGGCGCAGGAGAAGACCGCCGAGCGGGTCATCAACGTCTTCGTGGTTACAACTCCAAACCCCACGACGGGTTTCCTCTGCCTGGTGCCCGAGAGCCAGATGACGCCCCTGGAGATGAGCGTGGAGGACGCGCTGAAACTCGTCGTCTCCGCTGGCATCGTCACGCCGCCCTACACGGCAGACGAGCGGCCGTCAGGGAGCCGGTTCGGGTGAGCCGGTCACCAGCCCACCCAGGTCCGCGTGGGCCGTCGGGTCCAGTGCTCAGGGCGCTGGTGCGCGCTGCGCGGGCGGCTCGCCGGCGCGCCTATTCGCCCTACTCGCGCTACCCCGTGGGCGCCTCGGTGCTGACCGCATCCGGAGCGGTGATCTCGGGGTGCAACGTGGAGAACGCGTCGTACGGGCTGTCGGTGTGCGCCGAGCGCGTCGCGATCCAGCGCGCCGTCGCCGAGGGGCACCGCCGGATGCGCGCGGTGGCCGTCGTCACGGGCTCCCCGGCTGCCATGCCTTGCGGGGCCTGCCGGCAGGTGATGCACGAGTTCGGGGTCGAGGAGGTCATCGTGGCCGGGCCCAGAGGCGCCCCCCGGACCTTCCGCCTGGACGACCTACTGAGCCTCCCCTTCGATTCCTCCCACCTTTCTTGACGATCCTCCCCGGCTGCCCGTATATTTAGTCAAAGGCTGTGTGGGGGTATTCCATGAGCGCACACGAAGACACGCAGGAGCCTCCCCTTGCACGCCCCGTCCATGCCCTTCAGCCGCTTGCTGGGCAGGCGCGTGCAGGACGCCGACGGCTTCGTGCTGGGGCGTCTGGCCGACCTGGCCGCAGAGGTCCATCCAACACGCCCACGTATCGTCGGCCTGCTGCTTGACGTAGATCGTCCCCGGGTCGCGCTGATTCCCTGGAGCGCGGTCCACGGGCTGGAACCCATGATCACGCTGGGCACGGCCCGGGCCGCCCTCAGCCCCCGTCCCCTGCAGCCTGATGAGATTCCCCTGCGGGAAGCCCTGCTGGACAAGCAGGTGGTGGACACCCACGGCCTTCGGATCGTGAAGGTGAACGACCTGTTTCTTTCCCCGGGCGACGGTGAGCTGTACCTAACCGGCGTGGACGTGGGGCTGAGCGGTCTCCTTCGCCGCCTGGGCTTAGAGGCCTCGGTGCGGTCCGCGCTGCGGTGGCTGGGGCGTCCGCTTGCCGATCACGCTCTGCCGTGGACCGTGGTGGCCGCGCTGGGTGGGCCGGTTACGCCCCTGAAGCTGCGCATCTCCAGGGAGCGGCTGGAGTCGATCCACCCCGCCGATCTGGCCGAGCTTCTGACCGAGATGGACCGGGAAGAGCGCATGGAGGTCATGTCGGCCCTCAGCCAGGAAGATGCGGCCGAGGTGCTCGAGGAGGCCGAGCCGGAGGTGCAGGCCAACATCCTGCGGTCGTTGCCGGCGGAGCGGGCTTCGGACATTCTGGAGGAGATGGAGCCCGACGAGGCCGCGGACGCGCTGGCCGAGCTTCCCGCGGAGACCGCAACGGACCTGATCGTCCGCATGGAGCCTGAAGCAGGCGCCGAGGTCACCCGTTTGCTCGCCTACCCGCCGGACTCAGCCGGCGGGCGCATGACGC
Organism: Candidatus Nitrosymbiomonas sp.; assembly: GCA_020724185.1. Taxonomy (GTDB): domain Bacteria; phylum Sysuimicrobiota; class Sysuimicrobiia; order Sysuimicrobiales; family Humicultoraceae; genus VGFA01. The sequence goes on from DYHL01000137.1 coordinate 6,213, forward strand.
CGAACTTCATCGCCATACCCGACTCCTTCTCCGCTGGGCAGGCGATTGCACACCTGCGCGAGCTGGCCCCTGACGCCGAGTCAATCTACTACCTGTACGTGGTTGGCGCCGACGGGAAGCTGGACGGTGTTCTCTCGCTGAGGGGGCTGCTCCTCGCGGACCCGCAGACCCCCGTGATCGAGATCACCTCCCCCGAGGTGATAGCGGTGCGCGCGGACGAGAGCGACGAGGCGGCCGCGGCGTTGCTGATGAAGTACGATCTCCTGGCCGTTCCGGTGCTGGACGCGGACGACCGCCTCCTCGGCACCGTCCTGGTGGATGATGTCATGGATCTATTGGCCGAGCGCCTGGGTGGGCGAATGCCGCGACGCCTGGAACGTCTCCGCAGGCTGCGGCGGAGGTAGACGGGTTTGCCCTGGCTCAGGCGCCGCTGGATGGGCCTCGCGCTGTTCCTGGTGGTGGCAGGTCCCGGGATAATCACCGCTGCGGTGGACAACGATGCCAACGGCATCGCCACCTACTCGACCGCCGGCGCGCACTACGGCTATGCCCTGCTCTGGACGCTTCCGGTCGCCACGATCGCCCTGATCGTCATCCAGGAGATGGTGGCGCGCATGGGCGCGGTGACCGGCATGGGTCTGGCCGACCTCATACGCGAGCAGTTTGGGGTTCGTGCAGCCGCGGCCATCATGGGTGCGCTGCTGCTGGCCAACGGGGCCAACACGATCGGGAACTTCGCGGGCGTGGCCGGCAGCCTGGAGATCTTCCGGCTGCCGCGCATGTTGGGCGTTCCGATCGTGACGGTGGCGGTGGCCGTCCTGGTGCTGCGCGGAGGCTACCGGTTGGTCGAACGCATCTTCCTGGGCGCTTCCGCCATGTACGTGCTGTACGCCGTCTCGGCCGTGCTGGCCCGTCCCGACTCGGGCACGGCGCCGCGCTCCGCGGTGG
>DYHL01000138.1 GCA_020724185.1 Candidatus Nitrosymbiomonas sp.
TCTCTGGAAACAGCCTGGGTATCATGAGTGCCCCCTACTTTGAGACAAGCCCCAAGTTTGAGACACTACTGCGCGCAGCACACCCGGGCGCGCAGCACACCCGGGCGCGCAACACATCCCGGGCGCGCAATACATCCGGGGCGCGCAATACATCCGGGGCGCGCCGTCCGTCAGTAGGCGGCGGCTGCCAGGCCGTCGCGGCCGCAGATCTGGGCCAGCTCCTGCGGGTTGCTCGAATGGGCCCTGGCGACCTCGTAGGCAACGAGGTGCTGTTTGACGAGTTGCCGGAGGGACTGGTTGAGCGTCTGCATACCGTCCTTGATGCCCGACTGAATTGTGGAGGGGATCTGGTGGGTCTTACCCTCGCGGATCAGGTTGCGAATCGCCGGCGTTCCCACCATTACCTCCACCGCCGCTGTGCGGCCCTGCCCCTCTCGGCGCGGAAGCAGCGTCTGGGAGAGCACGCCCTCGATGGCCACCGATAGCTGCATCCGGACCTGCGGCTGCTGGTGTGGTGGGAAGACGTCCACGATCCTGTCCACTGTCTGCGGGGCGTTGACCGTGTGCAGCGTGGCCAAGACTAGGTGCCCGGTTTCGGCCGCGGTGATCGCGGTGGAGATCGTCTCGTGGTCCCTCATCTCGCCTATCAGAATCACGTCGGGATCCTGGCGGAGCACGTGGCGAAGGGCCTCGGTGAACGAGTGCGTGTCGGCACCGACCTCGCGTTGGGTGATCAGGCACTTGTCGTCGTGGTGCAGGTACTCGATCGGATCCTCGATCGTCACGATGTGGCAGGACCGAGTACGGTTGATGTGGTTGACCATCGCCGCCAGCGTGGTGGATTTGCCGCTCCCGGTCGGCCCGGTCACGAGCACGAGCCCCCGCGGAAGCGAGGCGAGGTGCGTGAGGATCTTGGGGAGTCCCATTTGCTCAATCGTCGGCACCACCGCCGGGATCGTCCTGATCGCCGCGCCGACGCCACCCCGCTGCTTGTAGATGTTGACGCGGAGCGCGATACCCCAGGCAGACCGTAGGCCAGGTCCAGCTCCAGATGTCGGTGGAACTCCTCGAGCTGTGCGGGCGTGAGGATCTCGGAAACGAGGCCCAGGACCTTCTCGGACGAGAGACGCTCGTCGTGGATCGGCTCCAGCCGGCCGTCAATGCGCAGCGTCGGGGGAGTACCAGCCTTGACGTGCAGATCCGACGCACCGCGCTCCACGACGGTGCGCAGAAGGGAATCCATGGTCATGCTAAAGCACCCCAGGGTGAAAAGGTTGGGAGAAGTTGAGATCGCAACAGCACTGCATCGTTCATTCCCCTGGCGGCCCCACCCTAGACTTGTTCGGGGTGTTCGGACGGTCTCTGCAAGGACGCGGTGATCACGCGGTAGGCCATCTCGAGCGCCGGCCCAACCGGAGCGGTATCCACCTCCTCTTGCACCGTGTGGAGGTTTCGCCCCTGGCCGATCCCAAGGCAGACTGCTGGTGCCCCGTGGCTGAGCGGCACGTTGGCATCGGTGCTCCCCGACTGCCACTGGATCTCCACACCTGTTGCGGCGGCACTGGACTCCACCAGCCGGATCAGCCAGTGCTCCTCCGGGAGCCTTCCACCGGCCCGGTCGCCCACGAGCTCGAAATCGAGGGAGATCCCCGCCTCCGTCGCTGTGGCATCCGCGATCCGACGCACCTGGGACTCGATCTGCGTCAGGCCCTGCTGGCTCTCCGACCTCAGATCGAGCAGGCACGAGGCCTCGGCTGCGATGGTGTTCACGGAGGTCCCCCCTGAGATCACCCCCACGTTGTAGGTCGTGCGGTCGCCTGAGGGGAGTTCGATCTCCGTCAGTCCGGCGATCAGGCGGGCCAGGCCGTGGATCGCGCTGGGCCGCCCGAAGTCCTGCCAGGAGTGACCGCCAGGTCCCCGTGCGGTGATGCGGTAGCGCCTTGAGCCAATCCCTGCTGCCTCCACGGTATTGAAGGTTCCACCCTCCAGCACCACCCAGACTCCTGCGCGCGAGCCGTGGCGGTCCCACAGCGCGCGCATCCCGCGCAGGTTCCCCAGGCCTTCCTCGCACACGTTGGCCGCGGCCACCAGCGTGCCCCTGGGGGCCAGCTCCCGCCTCAGGGCATCGGCCAGGTGCATCAGCGCCGCAACCCCCAGACTGTTGTCGCCTATGCCAGGGGCGGCCAGGACGCTGCCGCGGCGCTCCACGCGCGGCTGGACCTCCATGCCAAAAACAGTATCCAGGTGTGCGCTTACCACAACGGTGGCCAGTGAGGGATCACCGGGCATCTCCCAGATGACGTTACCCGCATCGTCCACCTCTCCCTCGCCGAGCCCCAGACCGGCGCCGAGGCGGCGCACAAGCGCGGCACGCTCGCCCTCATGAAATGTAGGGGCGGGCACCTCACAGATTGCCACCGCGTCGTCGAGCACGGCCTGGCGTGCCTGCTCAAGCATCGCGATTCCCGCGGTCAGATCACCTGCGCGCATCTGCGACTACCTCCTCTGCGACTACCTCCATCCTGGCGAGCCACACGCCAAACAGCACCACGCTTCCCCCAAGAGTCTGCAGCGCGCCCAGGGGCTCCCCGAGGAGCGCCCAAGCCGAGATCAGCGCAACGACCGGAATCAGGTAGGAAAAGGCCGCGGTGCGCGCGCTGCCAAACGCCTGCACTGAGGTGTACCAGATCACGTAGCTGATCACCACGGCAAAGACCGATGAAAAGGACAGCGCGGCCCACGAGCCCACGCTCACGCCTGGCCAGTTCACGCGGAGGAGATCCGGAATCGCCGAGGCGAGGATGACCGGCAGGCCGAGGACGAGCGTCACCGTGGTCAGCCGCAACGCCGACATCCTTGTCAGGAACGGCCGGGACAGCACCGTGTACGCCGCCCAGCACAGCGAGGCGGAGAGGGTGAGAAGGTCACCAACTACAGAACCGCCCGCGGTAGGAAGACCGCCGCGGCCCCCAATCAGCGCGAACACGCCGACAAACGCAATGACCAAGCCTGCCCACATGCGACGCGACGGCCGTTCGAGGCCCAGCGCCACACCGAGCACGCCCACGAACAGCGGCACCAGCGCCAGGATCAAGGACGAGTGGCCCGCGGTCGTTCGGGCAAGACCGGCCATGAAGAGCGTCTGGTAACCAGCGTGGCCCAGCAGACCCAGCAATGCGAGCCCGAGGAGGTCCGAGCGCGGGATGCGCTGCGGTCCTTCCAGCCGGCGGAGAACGGCCAGCAGCAGCACCGAGGCCCCGGCGAACCTCAAACCGTTGAAAGCAAACGGGGGCAGTTCGGCAAACGCGCCTTTCACAATCGGGAAGTTGAGCCCCCAGATTGTGACGAGCATGAGCATCGCGGCGTTGATGCGCTTCTGGCAGGGTAGACCAGCGCGCGTCGAGAACAGTCCGACCATACGATATGTATACCATCCAGGAGGGCAGATGCGCATGCAACCCCACGCGTTCTACGAGTACCTCATGCAGGCCCGCAAGCGGCTCTTCGATTGGATACGGCCGCTGACCAAGGACCAGTACGAACGCGAGTTCCCCTTCGGATCCAAGACCATCCATGCAGCGCTGCTGCACATTGCCGGCGCCGAGTGGGCCTACTCCAACCGTCTCCAGGGACAGCAGGTTACGCCAGCCGACAGCCCCTACACGCCGGAGAAGGTGCGGTCGTTCGCCGAACTCGAGGCCTCCTGGTCTGCCATGGCCGAGCGAACCCGTGCCACACTGGCGCAGGTTTCCAATTGGGACGAGCCGGTGCAGTACCGCATCTACCCGCAAGGTCCCGGGACCCCGGCGGTTCGCATCACCACGACCCGGGCCGGGGTGGCAGCGCAGCTCATCGTGCACGAGGTGCACCACCGCTCGCAGGTGATGTCCATGCTGAGGCAACTGGGCGTGGCGGCCCAGAACCTGGATTACTCTGCGTTGATGTTCGCCCGCGAGCAGGAACCCGCTTAGGCAATGTGGCGCGCGCCGGTTCTGCTGGTCGTCGCTCTGGTGAGTGGCGGCTGCATGCTCATCGCGCCGCGGCCTGAGGTGCGCCCCGGCGCCTTCGCGGAGCGGACCGTGGTACTGCTGGTTGAGGGCACTCCCGGGCTCGCGTTTGAAGGCTCCTACGGCACGCCTGCTCAGAGTACCTCTGCTCGCGGCACCGTCCCGGCGCAGTTCGTGATGAAGACGCGGGTGGGGGTGGCCGCGACGTTCACCAAAGCCGCTGCGGAGGGCGAACTCATCGTTAGGGTCCTGGTGAACGATCAGGAGGTGCTACGGCGCAGCACCTCCGCGCCGTTCGGCACCATCATCGTCACCCGGTCGTTCTCGCCGTAGCAGGGCTCTGCCCACCGCGCCCGGGTTGCCATTAATGCATCGAGGGGAGGCTCTCGCCTCCCCTCGACATTACTCCCGGCGGCGACCTACTCTCCCACGCCGTCACCAGCGCAGTACCATCGGCCCAGGAGGGCTTTACGACCGTGTTCGGAATGGGAACGGGTGTGGCCCCTCCGGCATCACCACCGGGAATCCGCTACATCCCACCGCCAGCGCGGCCCGCGGCGGCGGGCAACACTGCCTGACCAGGTCTGAGAGTCGGACTACTGCACACGTGGGCCTTCGATCAACGGCCCCCAGACCGGTCACAGCATTGATACAGGCTCCATACAGCTACTCCTAGAACAGGAACAAGCCCTCGTCCTATTAGTACCGCTAGGCTGAGCCTCACGGCTTTACACCTGCGGCCTATCAACCTGGTGGTCTCCCAGGGGACTTACCCGGTTACCCGGTGGGTGACCTAATCTTGGGGTGGGTTTCGCACTTAGATGCTTTCAGCGCTTATCCCGTCCGGACATAGATACCCGGCACTTGCCCTTGGCAGGACAACCGGTACACCAGAGGTCCGTTCACTCCGGTCCTCTCGTACTAGGAGCAACTCCCCTCAAGTCACCTGCGCCCACAGTGGATAGGGACCGACAGTGTTGTTACTCCTCCAGAATCTGGAGGGGGCAGGACATTTCTGCCTGCCTCTTCTGGTCGCCCAGAAGCTCGGACTATATCTTCGCCCCGTTCGGGCGTCTGGCGTATAGTCTCTGAGGGTTCCAGATGAGCAAGGATCTCTTCCAGCGGCCTTCGCCGCCCCACACCGCCTCGGTTCATCGAGTAGGCCAGCGTCACGATCTTGCGTAACCCAGAGAGATCGCGGTGCCTGCCATCTTCGATCATCGCGACGATCGTCGCGAACCGATCGAATTCGGCTCGCTTCGTCGTCCGGAGGGGATACCGTCGGAAGAACGGTATCACCTTCCCTACCAGGTCGGTGTGATTCCGCACCACCAGCACACAGGTTCTATCACGGAGACTTCCGGCATGATTCGGCTTGAGGTATCCACAGCCCAGAACGTCCCGGATCAGCGCCAACACATGCTGATTATCATCGTTCTGCGAGACGTGGAACTCAGGAACCACCTGCCACTTCAGCCGCGTGGTGGGGTTGCGTTGCACCGCCACGTGGAAGCTACCTTCTCCGTCAACGAAGCCTGCGACGTAGTGGCCGATCTGCTCATCCGGCCTTCCCTGCTGATCACCTGCACCCATCGCATTGTCACCTCCCTGAACCCATCGGCACTTGGCCGTCGGTTTTCGGGGGTAGCGTGGGATTCCCAGGCTTCCCAGCAATTAGCCAGATTTATAGACAGCAGCGGTCACTTACTGTCTCACGACGTTCTGAACCCAGCTCACGTACCGCTTTAATGGGCGAACAGCCCAACCCTTGGGACCTACTCCAGCCCCAGGATGCGATGAGCCGACATCGAGGTGCCAAACCTCCCCGTCGATGTGGACTCTTGGGGGAGATCAGCCTGTTATCCCCGGGGTAGCTTTTATCCGTTAAGCCACGCCGCTTCCACTTGCCAGCGTAGGATCACTAGGCCCGGCTTTCGCCTCTGCTCGGCTTGTCAGCCTTACAGTCAAGCCCCCTTATGCCCTTGCACTCAACGCACGGTTTCCATCCGTGCTGAGGGGACCTTTGGGCGCCTCCGTTACCGTTTGGGAGGCGACCGCCCCAGTCAAACTGCCCACCTGCCACTGTCTCGACACCCGATGAGGATGCCGGTTAGAACTTAATCTTGCCAAGGGTGGTATTCCAAGGTTGGCTCCGCGGAAGCTAGCGCCCCCGCTTCTCCGCCTCCCACCTATCCTCTACATGGTAAGAGCAAGTTCAATGGCAAGATACAGTAAAGCTCCACGGGGTCTTTCCGTCCAGCTGCGGGTAACCCGTGTCTTCACGGGTCTCACAACTTCGCCGAGTCCCTCGTCGAGACAGCGCTCAGCTCGTTACGCCATTCGTGCAGGTCGGAACTTCACGCATCTCCCTGTCTCCAGGGGCGTAGACTATACCTTTATCTCAACCCTGGGGTATCGCTTTCTACCCCCAGGTGAGATACCGGCGTATTGTGGCGCTCATAGATTTGGCGACGTTCGCCAGGGAGCGCCACCCCGGAGTCGAGCTCCGAAGTCGTTACGGGGCTAGCGGCTCATTCGCCGCAGCTTCCCTCGGTATTACCCTCGGCCGATGGCCGGTCGGGTTTCACCGATATGAGCCGGTTTGCTCGCGGGATCGCTCCCGAGAGGGGCAAGGGGTACTTACCCGACAAGGAATTTCGCTTGAGACCTTACTCAACCCGAAGGTTGAGCGGGCGATGATGAGCACCATCACCCCTGCATGTCGCCATGCAGTCGGGACCATATCTTCATCCGGGCTTCCGGATGTCCGGCGTGTGGTCTCTGAGGATTCTGATCAGCTCGTTTCTGGGCTTCTTGCGGTTCATCCGTTGAGCGACCTCCGCCACCTCGATCAACCCTTCTCGGGTCAAGTGCCGGCGTGTTTCGATTAGCTCAACGCATCGCGCGAATCTCACGAAGTCTTCTTGCTTCGAGGTACGCATCGGATGCTGTCGGAAGAACGGGATGATCACTCCCAGCAGATCCTTGCGTTTCCGCACGACATATCGGCACAGGTGCTCTCGGTGGTTGTCATACCGCCTGTTCGGCAGGACTTGACCAACCCCGAAGAACTCACGTAGCTCCTGTAGACACCGCATGCTCCTCGCACTTTGGGTCACAGCGAACTCGTGACTCACCTGGTA
>DYHL01000139.1 GCA_020724185.1 Candidatus Nitrosymbiomonas sp.
CCGCCCTGGTTCCGTGCCCTCTCGGTGGCGGAGAGCGCCGCCAGCGGGGCCAGCATCCGCGCCATGTCGCGCCGCCGGATCATCTGCGCGCCGAGCTGGACGCGCGCGCCGGTGTCCACGTCCGTCACGATCACCCGCAGATTGAACAACCGCGGCAGCGGCCCGAGCGAGCCGGCGATTGCGCCGCCCCGGTCCTGGTCAATGAGCCCGATCATCGCTCCCAGGTTTCCAACCTTGAACGGGCGCGGCAGGGCGCGCAGGACCATCAGAATCTCCGACGCCGTGAGGACGTACTCGACGTCGCCCAGGTTGTCCCAGGGATGCCCGCAGACCAGCACGCGGTTGCCGATGCGCGCTGTAACGGTGCAGATGCCCCCAAAGTCAACGTCCCCGCGGATCTGCTGGACCCCAACGGAACTGCCCGGCACGATCGGCGCGGCCACGAAATCGCCGCGACCGCCGTGTCCCTGGAGGATCTCGTGACCCATCGGCTGGATCAGCTCCGACAGGATGCGGGTGGCCCGAGGGCTCAGCCCCCGCGCAAAGGTGGCCACCGCGGGCGCGGCCACGGCCACGCCACTGGGGCTTGCCGCCTCCAGACGGCGCGCCAGGACCGGCGTGGGCGCGACCAGCACGCGGTCCACGGCACGTCCGCCGATTGTCAGCGTGCGCGAGGCGTGGTAGATGCGCAGCCCCTGACCGCTGGGGCGGCGGCGTTCCAGGACCTTGAGCATCTCCTCGATCGGCGTGGCCAGCGCGATGTCCCGCTTGGGCGCCTGCCATGAGAAAGCGGCGCTGAGCGCGCCGATCAACCTGCCGTTGATGTACATCGGGCTGCCGCTCATCCCGGCCGCGGTGCCGCCGGTCTTCTCGACCAGCGGTCCGTACATGCGGAACAGGATCAGCTTATCCGTGCCCACCGGCCCGCCGCCGGACTGCATGATGTCAATGACCTCGAACTGGAACTCCTCGACCCGCTGGCCGTGGATCACCGTCTTGCCCACACCCTGCATCCCGGGCCTGATCTCGTTCAGCGGCATGATCGTCGGCGTCTGCGCCCCGACCCCGACCACGGGCAGCGTCACCGCGGGCACCGCCAGGGCCAGCACGACGACCAGCGCCTTCAACCGATTACTCACTGCACACCCCCTGTTGCGGGCTCGGCCAAGAACAGAAACGACGGGGCCCTCCCCCCGTCTCCGGCACGCGGTGTTCGCTCGGCGGGCACGACTCCCGCCTACTTGGGTTCGATTCGGGCAACAACAGTACCGAGATCTCGAATGACCGTGCCAGATCCAACGAGCATCTCCGCAACGCGGCCGTCCACCGTAGCCCTGGCCGCAACATCCCGACGGGTCTGCGTCTTGACGAACACAAGCGGGTCGCCTTCGTTGACGCTGTCGCCCGCCTTGGCCAGTCCTTCGGCCAGGACTTCGCCCCGCAAGGTGGCCTTGACCTCGACCAGCGCCTTGGGGGCCGCGGGAGCCGACATGGAAACCCACAGAACCGCGATTCCTGCGACGAGTCCGATCGCTGCGAGCGTGCGCGTGGTCACTACTCTTCACCTCGGCCGGGCGGCCGCAAATTCCTCGCCGCCAGCGCCGATCGCACGGCATCCGTACGCTTCATTATAACATACGGACCGCCCGCGTCCGGGGTTCACCCCGCGAACTCTTCCGGCGGTTGCGCGGCCCGGCCGAACCAGTACCGCATCGCATCCACGATCCGCGACGCCGCCCGCCCATCCCCGTACGGGTTGCGCGCCTGGGCCATCGCCTCACGCGCCGATGGGTCGGCCAGCAACCTGCCGGCGCGGGACACTATTCGCTCTCGGGAGGTGCCCACCAGTTCCACGGTTCCGGCCTGGATGCCCTCTGGACGCTCGGTGACCTCGCGCAGCACCAGCACCGGCGTGCCCAGCGAGGGCGCTTCCTCCTGCACGCCGCCCGAATCAGAGAGGATCAGGTAGGCCCGCGCCATCAGCCGGACGAACGGGGCGTAGTCAGGAGGCTCGATCAGGTGCGCCCTCGGGTGCCCTCCCAGGATCTCCTCGGCCGCGCGGCGCACCGCGGGATTGCGGTGCACTGAGAAGACAACCACGATGTCGGGGAAGCGATCCAGAAGGTCGAGCAATGCCAGGTAGATCTGCCGGAGCGGCTCCCCCCAGTTCTCGCGGCGGTGTGTGGTGACCAAAAGCATGCGCCGGCCATCCAGCCGGGGCAGCCCCGGCGGCAGATCTGCCTCTGGGCGCCGGACGATCTCCGTCAGCGCGTCTATGACCGTGTTGCCGGTAACCCAGACGCGGTCCGCGGGGATCCCTTCTCGCAGGAGGTGGGCCCGAGCCTGGGCGGTGGGCGCGAAGTGCAGGTCGGCTATCACGGAGGTCAGGCGGCGGTTCATCTCCTCGGGAAACGGCTGATACTTGTCCCCGGTGCGCAGGCCGGCCTCAACGTGCCCGACCGGGATACGATGATAGAACGCCGCCATCGCCCCCAGCATCGTCGAGGAAGCGTCGCCCTGAACCAGCACCATCGCCGGCTGGAACTCCCCGAGGACTGGATCAAGCCCTGCCAGGGCCCGTGTGCTGATGTCAAAAAGGGACTGCTCCGGCAGCATGATGTCGAGGTCGCGATCGGGCCTGATGTCAAACAGTCGAAGCACCTGGTCGAGCATCTCGCGGTGCTGCGCGGTGACCACAACTATGGGGTCGAACTCCTCGCTCTCGCGCAGGCGCGCAACCACCGGCGCCATCTTCACGGCCTCGGGCCGGGTCCCGAAGATCGTCATGACCCGCAGCCGGCTGACGCTCATCGGGTCAGCAGACCCATGCGGCGGGCGCCGATCAGCAGGATCACCGCGATGACGCCCAGCGTGGCAACTGAGCCGGCCCTGTTCACGCCGGCCAGCGCGAGGGCCCCCAGGCCGAGCAGCGCGCTGACCGAATAGAGCAGGAAGACCGTCTGCCGCTGCGTCAGCCCTCGATCCAGCAGCCGGTGGTGAAGGTGCCCGCGATCAGGGAGGTAGATGGGCCGGCCGCTTCGGAAGCGCCGGACGATGGCAAAGGCGGTGTCCACGATCGGAACGCCCAGCGCCAGGATCGGCACCGCCAGGGAGATCGCGGTGTAGGATTTGTACAGACCCATCACCGAGAGGCCCCCCAGGACGTAGCCCAGGAACATCGAACCCGAGTCGCCCATGAAGATGCGGGCTGGGTTGAAGTTGTGCCGCAGGAACCCGACAGAGCTCCCCACCAGTGCCGCGGCCAGCGAGATCGCAACGACGTCGCGCTTGTGCGCCGCGGTGAGCAGCAGCGTGGTCCCTGCGATGGCCACGATGCCGGCGGCCAGGCCGTCCACGCCGTCTATGAAGTTGATGATGTTGACCACGGCAACCACCCACACCACGGTGAGCACGGCGCCCCACGGGCCCAGCGCGACAATCCTGCCGGTCAGCGGGTTCGTCAGGAACTGGGTGGTGAGCCCGAAGGGTATCAGCACGGACGCCGCGGCCAGCATGGCCAGGAACTTAAGCGCGGGGTGCATGCCGCGCAGGTCGTCGTAGACCCCAACGGCCATGAGAAACGTGCCCCCCAACATGATGCCGAGAATCGCGCGGTCCGTTTGCATGGCGATGGGAATGCGGATGAACAGCTCGGCCCCGGTCCCGACGAGCTCGATGGGCCGGGTCACGACCATGGCCACGACAGCGGCGGCGGCGAACCCGAGGAAGATCGCCACGCCGCCCAGTCGCGGGGTAGGCCGGGTGTTGATCCGGCGACCGCCCGGGTAGTCAATGGCGCCGAGGCGCCGCGCCATCCGGCGCACGGCAGGCGTGAGCGCGTTCGTCGCCGCCAGCGCCACCAGACCAACGGCAAGAAACCCCGGGATGGACCACCCTATCTCCGGCACGCGGCTCTCCTAAGGAGCTGCAGGCCCGCCGAAGAGCGTGCTGACCGAACGGTCTTCGTGAATCCGCCCGATCGCCTCGGCGAGCATTGGGGCAATGGACACGATGCGCACTTTGTCGATCCGCTTGGAAACCGAGACCGGCACGGTGTTCGTGACCACCAGCTCCCGGATCGGGCTCGCGGCCAGACGATCAATGGCCGGACTCGAAAGGATCGCGTGGGAGCAGCAGGCGTAGACTTCCTCCACCCCGCGGCCGATCAGCGCGGCGCTGGCCGCTACCAGCGTGCCGGCGGTGTCCACGATGTCGTCCACCAGGATCGCGGTCCGGCGGTAGACCTTGCCGATGATGTGGGTGATTTCCTTCACCTGGTTGGGACGGTCTCGCCGCTTGTCAATGATCGCGATGGGTGCTCCCATCTCGGCGGCGAACTCGCGGGCGCGGCCGGTGCCGCCGATGTCGGGCGAGACCACTACCACGTTCTTGAGCCTCTTCTCCCTGAAATAGGCGGAGAGCAGCATCCGGGTCGGCAGATGGTCGAGCGGGATGTCGAAGAATCCCCAAATCTGCCCGGTGTGAAGGTCCACCGTCAGAATGCGATCCGCACCTGACGCGGTCAGCAGGTTGGCGACCAGCTTCGATGTGATCGGCTCGCGCGGTTTGGTCTTGCGATCCTGTCGCGCGTATCCGAGGTAGGGAATGACCGCGGTGACCCTGCCGGCGGAGGCGCGCCGCAGGGCATCGAGGATCACCAGCAACTCGACCAGGTGCTCGTTGACCGGCGGGCTCATCGGCTGGATCACGAAGACGTCGGCGCCCCGCACGCTCTCGGCGATGCGCACGCTGACCTCACCGTCGGCGAATCGGTAGGTCTCCATCTCCCCAAGCGGGAGGCTGAGGTGCTCGGCGATCTCCTCGGCAAGTCCCGGGTTGGCTGAACCGCCGAACACTTTAAGACGCATCATTCACGGGTCTCCGCCTGATGACCCGGGCAGGCATCCCTACCGCCACCCCGCCCTGCGGCACCTCACGCCGGACCACCGAGCCCGCGCCCGTCACCGCGCCGCGCCCTACCCTTACGGGCGCGATCAGCATCGTGTCGCTCCCGATGAACGCGCCGTCCTCGATGATGGTGTGGTGCTTGGTGCGCCCGTCGTAGTTGCACGTGACCGTCCCTGCCCCAATGTTGACGCCGGCGCCGACGGTGGCGTCGCCTATGTAGCTCATGTGGTGCACCTTGGTGCGGTCGCCGATCGTGGCGTTCTTCAACTCGGCGAAGTTGCCTACCTCGACGAACCGACCCAGGCGCACCCCTGGCCGCAGGTGACTGTAAGGACCTATGCGGCTGCCCTCGCCAACCGTGCTGGCGGTAACCGTCGAGTAGACGATGGTCGCGCCGTTGCCGACCTCGGCGTCGGTCAGGCGAGCCCCCGGGCCGATGGCGCAGCCGTCGCCGATCACCGTGCGTCCCTCAAGAACCGTCCCTGGGTGGAGCACGGTGTCACGACCCACCCGCACGCCGGCGTGCACGTAGGTCGCCTGGGGATCCAGGACTGTCACCCCGGCGGCCATTAGCGTGTCGAGCAACGCCGTGCGCATCGCGGCCTCGGCCCGGGCCAGGTCGGCACGGCTGTTGATTCCCGTGGCTTCCTGGCCGGAGGCCACGACGACCGCGGCCACGGTGTGGCCGCCATCCAGCAGGGCGGTGATCGCGTCTGTCAGGTAGTACTCGCCCTGCGCGTTGGCCGGCTGCAGGGCGTGCAGGGAATCCCGCAGGGCGCCGCACTCGATGGCGTACATCCCGGCGTTGATCTCTCGCACCTCGCGCTCCTGCGGCGAGGCGTCGGGCTCCTCCACGATGCGCCGCACGTTGCCGTTCGCGTCACGCAGCACCCTGCCGTAGCCGGAGGGATCGTCCCGCAGGTCGGTCAGAATCGTCGCGGAAGCACCCTGAGATCGGTGGTGCGCCAGCAGGGTCTCGATCGTCTCCGGGCGGAGAAAGGGCACGTCGCCGTAGACAACCAGCACGGTGCCGGAGTACCCCTCCAGATGGGGCAGCGCCTGCATGATGGCGTGCCCTGTGCCCAGTTGCTCCTCCTGCACGGCATAGCGCAGGCCGTCGCCCAGCGCCGCGCGCACCTGTTCCCCTTCATGCCCGATGACCACGATGGGGGCGGAGACGCCCACGGCGGCCAGGGTGTCCAACACGTACGCCAGCATTGGCCGTCCACAGATTGAATGAAGCACTTTAGGAAGGGCGGAGACCATCCGCTTGCCCTTCCCCGCGGCCAGCACGACCGCTTCGATCTCACGCATGCCAACACTCCACCGCAAAGGGCTATCTGCCTGGGAATTCTTGGCCGTGGGGAGGATTCCTCTGCGTTGGGGGCAGAAGCCACCGGCACAACTTCCGGTCAGCAGGGAAGTGCGACAAAAGCGAATAACTCGCAAATCTTTGGCATGCTCCCTTATGAACCGGCGGCGGCTCTGCGAAATCGAACGCGCGCGTCCTCGATAACCGCGACATTGTTCCGCAGATCCCGGTTCCCATAGTGGTCGAGGAACCACTCCAGGACGGTAACGACACGCGAAGGACGGAGATCTCTGGTCCTAACGAACACAATACCCGGATGGGCGTCGCGGAGCCGTCGAATGGACACGAAATCGACATCGTAGGTCACGACGCATCGCCCCTCCTCTCGTGCAAGGGTGAGGATTTCTTCGTCTGTCTTGCCAAACCAGCCGGCTTCCTTCAGGTCGAGGACGTCATCGCCCCGGTCGCGCAAGAACCTCGCGACCTGGGGCGCCACGTTCTCGTCAACCAGCCACCGACGGAGAGCGCGCTTAGACTCTAACGCGGGCTCGCTCGAAGCGCTGGGCAGCATACTCGAGGGCATTCTGGATGTCTTCCCTGGTGACGTGCGGGTACTGGGAGGCAATCTCTTCCACCGTCATCCCACCAGCCACCATGCGAAGGATGAGGTCCACGGAAATCCGTGTCCCTTCGAGGACCGGTCGTCCCCCGAGCACTCCTGGGATGCGTACGACTTTCTTTGCCACGGTGGATTGAGTATACCTCATCCCCGGCCACACTTCCCTGCTCGCACGGCCTTGAGGATGCGTCCTGTTCTTGCCGAGGCCCGAAGAGGTAGTAGGCTCACCTTGAGAG
>DYHL01000140.1:0-6501 GCA_020724185.1 Candidatus Nitrosymbiomonas sp.
CCTCGGCGGTGGTCAGGGCGCTGCGGGCCACGAGCGGGTCCGAGGCGTCCACGATGACCAACACCTGCGCGGTAATCCCACGGCGGGTGCGATCGGCGAAGTCGGGGGGAATCAAGATGGCGACGCGGGCCTTCCCCTGCTGCACCCGGCTCTCGGCCGCGGCCAGGCTGTCGTCCCGGTAGCGTACAAGGAAATATCGGCTGGCCTCGAACCGCTCCACCAACGCGCGGCTCTCCTGGGTCCTGGAGTGGTCCACCACCACGGTCGGGAGGTGCTCGACGTCGGTGGCGATCGCGTAGCCAAACAGCAGCAACTGGACCACGGGCATCAGGAGCGCCATCGCCAGCGTGCGCGGGTCGCGCACGAGCTGGATGAACTCCTTGATGATGATGGCGCCGAGGCGCCTACCCATCTGGCCCACCTCCCGGGATATCGCCGGTCAGGGTCACGAAGATGTCCTCCAGCGTGGGGACAATTGGCGCGATCGAATCCACCCGCACGCCCGCGGCGGCGAGGTCGCGGGCCAGAGCCGGCACCGCCGTCTCAGCGTCCGCCACCAGGAGGTGGAGCGTCGTGCCATACAGCGCGGCGTCCCGCACGTACGGCAGGGCGCGGGATGCCTCAAGGGCCCGCATCCACTCGGGGGCGGTCACGGCGAGCAGATCGCCCGGCAGGTGAGCGCGCTTGATCTCTTCGGGCGCGCCCTCGGCCACGATCCGGCCGCCATAGATGAACGCAAGGCGGTCGCAGTGCTCGGCCTCGTCCATGTAGTGGGTGGTGACCATCACCGTGGTGCCTTCGTCGGCGAACCGGTAGATCAGGTCCCAGAACTGCCTCCGCGACAGTGGATCCACGCCCGAGGTGGGTTCGTCCAGCAGCAGCAGGTCGGGATGGTGCATGATCGCGCACCCCAAGGCCAGCCGCTGGCGCCAACCGCCCGAGAGCGTGGCAACCATGTCCCGCTCGCGCCCGGCCAGGCCGGAAGACTCGATCCACCCCCCCACCTTCTCCTGCCGCGTGCGGGCGTCGAGCCCGTAGACCCTGGCATAGAAATCCAACTGCTCAACGACGGTGAGGTCAGCGTACAGACTGGCCCGCTGGCTCATGTAGCCGATGCGCGCCTTCAGCGGCTCACGCTGGCTGCGCACGTCGAACCCGAGCACCCGCGCCTCGCCGGCAGTGGCGTCCATGATGCCGCACAGCATTCGGATCGTGGTGGTCTTTCCGGCGCCGTTGGGACCCAGGAAACCGAAGACCTCTCCGCGGCGGATATCGAGGTCAATGCCGTCCACTGCGACCAGGTCGCCGAATCGCTTGGTCAGCCCGCGCGCCACGACCGCAGCCTCCCCAGATGTGGACAGCGCTCCAAGAGCCATCTTACCGGGCCGCCTGACCCATCAACGCGATGAACACATCCTCCAGGGAGGCGGGGGCCACGCGCAGCGACCGCACCGGGATGCCCGCCCGCTCGAGCGCGGCGCGCACCTGGGGCTCGGCCGAGGCGGCATCCGGCACGGTGAGGTGCAGCGTGTCTCCGAAGATGCTACCGGTACGCACTACCTCGAGGCCGCGCGCGACTGCCAGCGCGCGCCTGCGCGGCTCGGCCACGATCTCCAGCACCTCGCCCTGCATCTGCACCTTCATGCCCGCGGGCGGCGCCACGGACAACAGTCGCCCCCCGAACATGAATCCAATGCGCGTGCAGCGATCGGCCTCATCCATGTAGGGCGTCGCCACCAGCACCGTGGTGCCCTGGCGGTTGAGGTCGTAGAGTATGCTCCAGAACTCGCGGCGCGAGACCGGGTCCACACCGGTCGTCGGCTCGTCGAGCAGCAGCAGGCGGGGCTCGTGGATCAACGTGCAGGCCAGCGCCAGCTTCTGGCGCATGCCGCCTGAGAGGTGCTCCGCCAGTGAGCGCTCGAACGGCCCGAGCCGGCTGAACGCCAGGAGCCGCTCGGTGCGCGACGCCATCTCGCCGCCGGGCACCTGGTAGATCTCGGCGAAGAAATGCAGGTTCTCGCGTACCGTCAGGTCTCTGTACAGCGAGAACGACTGGGGCATGTAACCGATCTGCCGGCGAAGCAGTTCGGGCTGTGCATGGACGTCGGCGCCCGCGACCGTGGCGCGGCCCCCCGAGGGGTTGAGGATCCCGGCCAGCATGCGCAGCAGGGTGGTCTTGCCGGCGCCGTCAGGGCCGATGAGGCCAAAGACCTCTCTCTGCGCAACGCTGAGGGTAACACGGTCAACGGCCTTTACCGGACCGAACGACCGGCTCAGGTCTTGGATAACGACAGCCGGCTCAGGTGGCGCGCGCATGCCTCAGATTGGGGTCAGCCGCGTGGGTCTGTCACGGCCTGCGCGCGCCCACATGTATCCTCGCGTCGGCCGGCATGCCGGGCTTGAGCAGGCCCTCGGGGTTCCCCAGCGTCAGGCGCACCGCGAAGACCAGTTTGGCGCGCTCCTGGTGGGTCGCCACATTGCGGGGCGTGAACTCGGCCTGGCTTGCGATCTCGGAAACCCGGCCGGGGAATGCCCGCCCGGGAAAGGCGTCTACGAACACCTCTCCACTCTGCCCCACGCGCAGCCTGCCCAGACGGGCCTCGGGAACATAGACGCGTAGCCACACGGTGCGCAGATCGGCCACGGTGAGGATCGGCACGCCGGCTCCGACGATCTCGCCTGGCTCGACGCTGCGGGAGAGCACCACGCCTCCAATCGGGGAGGTCAGGATCAAGTTGGACTGCACGGCCTGTGAGTGGCGCAGCGAGGCCTCGGCCTGCGCCACCGCGGCGCGGGCGACCGCGGTTTCCGCTTCGCGCTGCGCGACCAGGTCCTTCGCCGTCTTAGCGCCGGCAGAGGCCGCCTGAGCCTGGGCCTGTTGGGCCTGGGCCACGGCCACGTCCTGCTTGCGAATAGCGATCTGCCGGGCTCCGGCCTGCGCCAGCTCCAGCGCCGCGCGCGCCTGCTCGACCTGCCGGCGCGCGACCACCTCCTGGGCCGCGGATGCGGCCTCCTGTGCTGCCAGCACGTCTAATGCGGCCCGCGCGGCATCCACTGCTTGGGCGGCCACCGCGCCCTCCCGGAACAACGCCGCAGCGCGCGTGAGGTCCGCCTCGGCCTTCTTGAGGTTCGCCCTCACCGCCGCACGACCGGCCGTGGCCGCCTCCAGCGACGCCTCGGCCTGCGAAACCGCTGCCTGGGCCTGGGCGATCTGCTGCTCAAACTGCGCCTGCTGGAGTTCCACGGCCTCCCTGGCTTGTGGAACACGGGCCCGCGCTGCGCTCTCCGCTGCCTCGGCCTGGCCAATGGTGGCAGGGGACTGCTGGCGTTGCGCGCGCAGCGCTACCTCGGCCTGTGCGAAGCGCGCCCGGGCCGCGGACAGGGCTGCCTCAGCCTGGGCGACCTGAGCATCCACCTCCTGCCGGTCGAAGCGAACCAGCACAGCCCCGGCTGTCACCGCATCGCCGGAACCAACCAGCACCTCCAAGACGCGCCCCGGGGTCTTGGACGCGATGCGCACCTGCGTGGCCTCTATGGTGCCGGAGCCCTCGAGGATCGTGCCGTTGACCACGGCGCGGCCTGCCATGTAGTGAACCGCGCCGTAGGCCGCCAGCGCGGCCACAAGGATGATGGGTACGAGGGGTACGCGCCGGCCCCGGATCGTTACCATCCCCAAGCGACCCCCTACTCCACCGCGCCCCCGACCGCGCGCTCGAGCTGCGCGCGCGCCAGGTTCACGTTGAAGAGCGCCTGGATCCGATTGCCCTCGGCCTGCGACAGCGAGGCCTGCGCCGTCACCACCTCTAGGTTGGTGGAGACGCCGGCCGCGAAGCGGACGTTGGCGATGCGCAGCCCTTCCTGGGCCAGCTCGACCGCCTTGTCGGCGGCGGCCATCTCCTCGGCGGCAGAGGAGAGGTTGAGCAGCGCGCGCCGGACTTCCATTTCGATCCCCTGCCGGAGTTGCGCCTCTGCCTCACGAAGCTGCTCGACCCTAGCCTCGGCCTCGCGGACGCGCTGGGCGGTCAGGCCGCCATCAAACAGCGACAGCGTGGCCGAAATGGTAACAGTCCAGCCGGTTGTCGTTACCGACGATCCACCGGGGTTTCCGTAGCTCGGGCCGCCGGAGAGCGCCACCATCGGGCGCGAGCCCGCGCGCGCGATCTCGATCGCGGCCAGTGCCATATCAATGCGGGCGCGGTGCTCGATCAGCTCGGGCCGTCCATCGAGTGCGCGGCGCACCAGCGCCGCGGAGTCGCCGCGGATCGGAACGACGGTCATCGTCTCGCGCGGTTGCAGTACCGTATCCAGCGGCAGGACCATCAGCCCGTTCAGACCGTGCTGCGCCAGCGCCAGGGAGTTGCGGGCGCGAATCTGTCCCTGCCTGGCGTTCGCCAGGCTCACCTCTGCCTGCACCTCGTCGAAGCGGGGCGAGACGCCCGCGGCCACGCGCGCGCGGGCTACGCGCAGGTTCTCATCGGCGGCGGTCACCGCGCGCGCAGCCACCTCAACGCCGGCCTGGGCCAGCAGCACTTGAAAGTACGCCTGCTTGACGTCGAGTATCAGCTGTTGTTTGGTGCGTTCCAGCGCCGCCTCCGCACCGCGCAGGTTCGCCTGCGCGAGGCCGATCTGGGACTCAATCCGGCCCCCAGTGTGCAGCGGGATCTGGTAGGTGATCGCCGCGGAGTAGATGTTCGGGTCAGGGGCCGGAAGCGTGATGACTATGGGGTAGGTGATTCCGGGAATCGTCCCGGGCGGGATGACCATTGAACTGCCTGCCCGCTCGTTCACGCGCGTGTACGAGGCGGACAGCGTGACCTGGCCCGACTTGGCTGCCTCGGCCTGCGCGAGCTGCGCCCGGGCGATCTTCACCTCGACCGCGGCGACCCGCAGTCCATGGTTCTTCTGCGCGGCCAGCGTGAGCGCCTCGACCAGCGTCACCGGCCTGGGCGCCTGCGCGGCCGCTGGGGAGGCAAGGGTCGCGAGCACCACAACGGTCACTGCGATTGCGCCGAGTTGCCAGCGTGTGGTTGATCTCATCGTATCCTCCACCTGATCAGAGCAGGGTCGTGGGCCAGCGTCCACACCTCGTTGGAGCGCCACGGCGAGAACGCCCCAGGATGCACGATCACCTTCCTGTCAGTCCAGTCAACTTCCTCCCGTGCGCGCGGATTCCCGTCAGCCCGATAATGCCACTTCACGTCCTGCGTGACAAACCACAGGTAGTTCAGGTAGGTCGAGGCCACGATTTCGGTGATCTCGCCTGCGCCAGCATCGAAGAACCCAACCGGGGAATCGCCCCTGGCGCCCTGGCGGTCGAGCAACAGCACGTATTGGTTGCCGCAGCCGTCGCTGCCTATCTCGACCCAGCCTTCTAACCAGCAGTCGGGCCCCCAGTGGGCCCGGGCCTGCCGGGTGGCCTGGACCATGTCGAGGGCCGACTGTATCGGTGGGACGCCCAGCACGGGCTCGCTCACGATGAACCCGCCGTTGAAGACCAACAGGGCTGCCAGCAACGAGGGCGGGAACCGGACTCCCATCTCGGTTTGGGCCCGGGCGATCGCGCGCATGCCTGCCGGCGGGTTGAGCCGGACCACATCGGGATCGAAGAACGAAAGCTCCTCCTTGACTTCCTCCAGCGTCACCGCGCTGCTCCCCGCGGCCCGGTATGCCAATCCTCCTACAATGCCTCGATCCACCGGCTGGGGCCAACGAGGGCCTCACCACTTGCCCCCACGCCGCGATACGTAATCAGGGCAAGGTAGCGATCGAGCATCTTGTCGGCAGGCCGCTCCGTTTCAACAAATACCCCAATGCCCACAACTTCAGCCTGGAACTCGCGCATCAGATCGTGCACGCCACGGGCGGTGCCTCCCCCGCGCAGGAAGTCGTCAATGAACAGCACGCGCGCGCGGGAAGGGATGGCCCTAAGCGGCAGCGTCATCGCCTGCACGATCTGGGACGATCCCGACAGGTAGTTGACGCTGACCGAGGGGCCGTCGGTGATCTTGCCTTCCCTGCGGATCGTCACCATCGGCACGTTGAACGCGCGGGCGGTCATGAGCGCCAGCGGGATGCCCTTGACCTCCATCGTCAGCACGCAGTCGGGACGCGCGTCCCAGAACAGGGTTGCGAACACCTCGCCCAGCTCCGCGGCCACTTGGGGCGTGGAGATGAGATCCGTCATCTGCAGAAATCCGCCTGGGAGCACCCGCCCCGGTTCCCTGAGCCGTGCGCAGAGGCCCTCGACCAGGCGCCGGGTCTGCGAGGGGGTGCGGTGCGGCTGGAAGCGGACCCCACCAGAGGCGCCGGGGGAGGTGACGATGCGGCCCAGACCGAACCGCTCGCACGCGGCCCTCAGCAGGGCAAGGTCCTCGCTGATCGTGGACTTGGCGGCGCCCAGCAGATCAGCGAAGTCGGCCAGCGAGTGCAGCCGGTCCGGGGCCTGCATGAGCAGGTGGGCGAGCACAACCATGCGCTCGCCGCGGCGAAGGCGCGGCATCC
>DYHL01000140.1:6511-7049 GCA_020724185.1 Candidatus Nitrosymbiomonas sp.
ATCCTCGGCTACGGCTCCGGAGGTGGCTCCAGGGCCGCGCGGAGCGCGGCCAGGTTCTCGGGCCGCCCGGCATCCACGTCGAGCGCCATCTCAGGACCGTCGAGGGCCACCGCGCGGCCGCGAAGCCCGCTGATCGCGTGCGCCTTCGCCTCCAGCTCGGCGATCGAGAGCCGGCCTGAGGCAAACCGCATGACGGTCGTCAACCCGAAGAGCTGGGCCAGCAGCCAGGGTTTCTTTCGGGCGGCAATTGCCTGCTCGACGAGCGGCCGGATCCGTTCCAGCGCCTCGGGCGCGAAGAGCACGATGCTGCCACCGCAAAAGGCCCCGTCGGTGAGCTTGACGTAGGTCTTGCGGGCCGTGGGAAAGCGGCGTTCGATCGCGGCCTGAGGCACGATCGAGTAGTAGAAATCGGCCTCTCCCGTGCAGAGCCCCAGAAAGTGCTCCACCGCCTCCGACGTGATCAGCGGCAAGTCTGAGGCCACCGCAACCACGCGCCCTCCATCCCGAAGCGGAGCCACGCCCGCGGCGATGATGTTCA
>DYHL01000141.1:0-998 GCA_020724185.1 Candidatus Nitrosymbiomonas sp.
TGGACCGCGAGCGCGAGGCTCGCCAGCAGGAGATCGCCCGGCAGGGCCGCTGGATGCTCGTGGCGTGGCCGCTGGCCCTCGTGGTCATGGTGGGTACCTTCCAGGACGTGTGGATACTGCCGCGCTACGTCCCGAAGTTCCTCGGCAATCCCCTGCTGCTCTTCGCCCTGACGACGCCGATCGTATTCGGGCCCGGCTGGCAGTTCTTCGTCAACTCCTACCGTGGGCTGCGGCACGGCGTCGCGGACATGAATCTGCTCTATGCCACGGGCATCGGTGCTGCCTATCTCATCGCGGTCATCAACACGTTCTGGCCCGAAGCGGGTTTCGGCGGGCCCGAAGCCGTCTTCTACGAGGCCGCGGCGCTGCTGACCGCGTTCATCATCCTGGGCCGCTACCTGGAGGCCCTGACGCGAGGCCGGGCGTCCGAAGCCATCCGCAAGCTCATGAGTTTGCAGCCGAAGGTCGCGCGGGTGATCCGCAACGACATTGAGATCGAGATCCCCGCCGACGAGGTGGAAGTGGGGGACCTCGTGATCGTGCGGCCCGGCGAGCGCATCCCGGTGGACGGCCTCGTCCTCGACGGCTACTCGGCTGTGGACCAGTCGATGCTGACCGGCGAGTCGATGCCTGTCGAGAAGCGAGCCGGGGATGAAGTCATCGGCGGGACGATGAACAAGACAGGGGCCTTCCGCTTCCGCGCCACGCGGGTGGGGCGCGAGACCGCCCTGGCGCAGATCATCAAGCTGGTCGAAGACGCCCAGGCGAGCAAGGCGCCGATCCAGAAGCTCGCCGATCTGGTCGCGGGCAAGTTCATCTTCTGGGTCCACGTGCTCTCGCTGGCGGTGTTCCTGTTCTGGTTCTTCATGGGCTACGGCCTGTTCTTCAGTCCGGAGACCCGGCTGATGCTCACCCCGTACGCGCTGGCCGGTGTTGGGGTTTTTGGCTTCGCGCTGCTGATCTCGGTGGCGGTCCTGGTCATCTCGTGCCCCTGCGCG
>DYHL01000141.1:1008-7026 GCA_020724185.1 Candidatus Nitrosymbiomonas sp.
GCAGGGCGGCCGAGCACGGCATCCTGTTCAAGGGCGCGGACGCGGTAGAGTCCGCGAGCAAGCTCACCGCAATCATCTTCGACAAGACCGGGACGCTGACCCGAGGGGAACCGGCGGTCACGGACGTCGTCGCGGCCGCGGGCACCGAGGGCAACGAGATCCTGCGGCTCGCAGCGGCGGCCGAGGTGAACTCGGAGCATCCGCTCGGCGAGGCCATCGTGCGCGGCGCCCGCGACCGCGGGATTCAGGTCGAGTCGCCGGGGTCGTTCGAGGCGATCCCCGGGCATGGGGTGACAGCCAGCGCCGCAGGCCGGCAGATCCTGCTTGGGAACCGCAAGCTCATGACCGACCAGGGGATCGCTATTGGCGGTCTCGCTGCCGCGGCGGAGCGGCTGGAGCGGGAAGGCAAGACCGTCATGTTCCTGGCAAGCGATGGTGGCGCGGCGGCCGGCGCCAGCCTGCAGGGGTTGATCGCCGTCGCAGACACCCTCAAGCCCCATTCGGTCGAGGCCGTCCGCCTGCTCCACGATCTCGGCCTGGAGGTGACGATGCTCACCGGCGACAACCGCCGGACCGCTGAGGCGATCGCCCGGCAGACCGGAATCACCCGGGTCTTGGCGGAGGTGCTGCCCCAGGATAAGGCGGCTGAGGTCCGGGCGCTACAGGCGGCCGGCCGCCGCGTGGCCATGGTTGGTGATGGGATCAACGATGCGCCGGCCCTGGCGCAGGCCGACGTCGGGATGGCGATCGGCTCTGGCACGGACATCGCCAAGGAGACGGGGCACGTGGTCCTGGTGAAGGACGACCTTCGCGACGTGGTCACCACCGTTGAGGTCGCGCGCGCGACCATGCGCAAGGTGAAGCAGAATCTCTTCTGGGCGTTTGTTTACAACACGGTGACGATTCCCGTCGCGGCCGGCCTGCTGTACCCGTGGACGCGCCAGATCGTAAGCCCCGAACTGGCGGCGTTTCTCATGGCGATCAGCTCGCTGACCGTGACGCTCAACACCACACTGCTCAGGCGGTTCGTGCCGGCGCTGCACAGGGTCGCGGTGGCGGGGGGGGACTGACCGATGGAGGTACAAAGGAGAAGCCCGGTTCAAAACGCCGGTGTGCTGGGGGCGCTTCTCGCGCTGGGCGCCGCGGCGGTCTTCGCCGTGGCGGCTGCCGGAACCGGGCCGGTGGCACGGTACGGCGGGGCCGTGTGGGTGTTCGTCCTGACGTGGATTATCCTGTTGCCCGTACTCGCGCCATGGCTGAAGGAACGGCACCGTGGGGGGGATAGCCCTGACCGGCCTTCGTCGCAGGGGGACCGTGTCCTGACCGCGCTGGTCGTCCTGGCGAGCGCGACCTTTCTGGCAGCCCTCCTGTGGCTGCTGCTCGGAGCAGGGATCTCGACGGGGCAGACACCCACCCGCACGCCGCAGGCAGACACTCGTGGGAGCGTCACCATCAAAGCTGTGTACGTGGCGGCCTCCCATTTCAAGGCCACTCCCAATGACCCGCTGGCCGGGAAGGTTGACCTTGAGCGCAATATCGTGTTCGCCATCACCCTGGATACGCACTCGGGAGACCTGAGCAGGTTCGACTTTGTCAAGAACGTCACCCTCCGCAACGACCGCGGGCAGCAGGTGGCGCCGGTCCGCTGGGTGGCGACAGCGGAGGGCACCCACCACCGAGCGGGCGGCCTGCTCTTCCCCAAGGGCGATCAGGCGGGGCGATCCATTGAGGCAGAGGCCAGGGCCTTCGAGCTGGTCGTCCGAGGCCTGGGCGGGATTGCCGAACGTGTGCTACGGTGGACCCTTCCTCTCGAATGAAAAGGAGGTTCTTCGTGAAGAAGCTGCTTTGCGTATCGGGCGTGGCACTGTGGGTTGCGCTATCGCTGGCCGGTGTCTCCGCGGCTCAGGAGGATCCGGCCGCCAGGCTCCGGGGCCTGAGCGGTGCCGCATTCGAGATAGCCTTCATGCAGGAGATGATCATCCATCACCAAATGGCGGTGGAGATGGCGCAGGTAGCCCTGGAGCGGGCCACCCGGGACGAACTGAAGACGCTGTCCCGGAACATCATCGCCGGGCAGGGGAAGGAGATCGATCAGATGACCGCCTGGCTCAAGGACTGGCACGGCGTCGCACCCAAAGCCATGGACCACGCGGTCATGCAGGAGATGGACCGGGAGATGGCCGCGCTCAAGGCGGCTGGCGGCGTCGAGTTTGACCGGAAGTTCGCAGAGGACATGATCGTCCACCACCAGTCTGCCATCGAAATGGCGCAACTGGTTGCGGAGCGCGCCACGAACGACGAGCTCAAGGCCCTGGCCCAGGAAATCATCAATGCGCAGGCCAGGGAAGTGGCGCAGATGCGCGAGTGGCTTCAGGCATGGGGATCCCCTGCCCCCGCCCAGCAGCGTGCTTCCCGGCTGGCGCGCTGGCTGTGGGTCGGAGGGGGAGCGGTTTTCGTACTCGTGCTCGCGGTGTTGATGCGCCGGCAGCGCGCACGGTGATGCCGATCCTCGTCGTGGCGCCGGCAGTCCGTTCACGATCAATTCATGCCGCCTTCACGGTGGGTGCATCCAGGTCGGTCATCATATGAGGTGATGAGAATCGAACGGCGCACGGAAGGGGGAACTCACGATGATGGGTGGATTCGGTGGTATCGGGATGCTGTTGTGGTTCGGGGTGATCGTCGCCGCGATCTGGTGGATCGCCCAGGCGGCGACCTCGCAAAGGAATCAGTCAGGGTCATCCGCGCAGGCGTCGGGCACTCTCCGAGAGGTCCTGAACGAGCGCCTCGCCCGA
Source organism: Candidatus Nitrosymbiomonas sp. (assembly GCA_020724185.1). Classification (GTDB taxonomy): domain Bacteria; phylum Sysuimicrobiota; class Sysuimicrobiia; order Sysuimicrobiales; family Humicultoraceae; genus VGFA01. The sequence goes on from DYHL01000141.1 coordinate 3,804, forward strand.
GGCGAGATCACGCTTGAACAGTACCGTGGGCTGCGGAAGGCACTGGAACAGTAGATCTAGGGTACATGGTGCGTGTATCGGTTGAAGCCTTCCTCAACCGCCTGATCGTCAGCCGGTTGTGGCCGTGGCCTTCGCGCGCGGTCATGATCGGCTTTCTGCTGGTGCTCACCTACTTCTCGCTGTATGGACCCCGCGATCCGCGCCTCAACCTGGCCACCGTCTTTAGCTGGATCGTCTGGTGGCCACTGCTGGCGGTCAGTTACTTCTTCTTCGGCCGGATCTGGTGCGCGGTCTGCCCGATGGGCGCCCTGGCCGACCTGACCCAGCGCGTCGGCCTCAACCTCAAGGCGCCCCGGCTGTTCAAGCGGCGGGGCTTCGTGGCAGGGATGCTCCTTGTGGCCATCCTCTATCAGGCATGGATCGAGGAGGTCACCCGGGCATCGGTCTCGCCCCTGGCCACGGGGTTCATCCTGTGGGGGTTCACTGCCGGGGCCGTTGTGGGCGCCCTGCTGTTCGAGCGATGGACGTGGTGCCGGCATCTCTGCCCGCTGGGCGCCTGGACCGGCGTGTTTGCCATGGGGTCGGTGCTGGAGATCCGCGCCAATCAAGGGAACTGCGTTGACCAGAAATGCACGAGCATCTACTGTTATTTTGGGCGTGAGGAACTCAAGGGATGTCCATTCCATCACACGCCCAAGACAATGGACACCAACCGCTACTGCTCCATGTGCGGGAACTGCCTGAAGGCGTGTCCGCACGGGTCGCTCCGGCTTGAGCTGCGTAACCCCATAAAGGAGTTCGCGACACAGAAGAAGGAAATGCCCGAAAACGCCCTGATTGCCGTGGCGGCGATCGGAGTCGTGGCATTCCAAGCCTTTGTCATGACCGAGCCCTGGGCGGCCCTGAGACGGATGGTCGCAGTGTCAGCGATCCTCTCCAACGACGCGGTCTTCTACGGAGGCCTGCTCATCGGGTTCGTGGGTCTCGCCGTCGGCCTGTTCCTGGCCGCGGCCAAAATCTTCAGCGCCATGGGCGCGCTCCCGTACGGTGTCGAGATGCGGCGGTTCGGATTCGCATTTCTGCCCCTGGCGCTCTTTGCACACATCGGCCATAACCTCGGGCACCTGTTTGGAGGCTACAAGCTCATTCCGGTCGCCGTGGCCGCATCGTTTGGGGCGGCTGTTCAGGTCCCCCAGGGGGACGCGATGGTAGGGCTCGCGGTGTGGCGTGGCCTCCAGTTCGTGCTGCTCGCGGTCGGGGTGGCCCTCTCCGTGTGGACGCTCCGGCGGCTCTGTGCGGCAAGCGCCAGCCGCTGCCCCTCCGGCCTGCGGCTGCTCCCGTATGCTATCCTGACAGCGGTGTTCGCCCTGGGCTTCGCGGCTATCCTGAGCCTCCCCATGGCGGCGAGGTTGTAGAGGAGCGGTCATGAGCACAAGACACCGTCTTCGGGCCGTCGTGACCGTGGTGATCGCGCTGGTGCTGGTCGGCATCACGGCCGGGTACGGCGTGTGGCTGCTGCGGATCTCAGCGGCCGGGCACCTCATGGATCCGGCGCACATGGCTGCCCCGACGCATCCGCCGATGACCCAACCCATGGATCAAACCATGATGGGTCCCTCCTCCAGCAGGGGTATCTTCGGTGGTTACCTCGGGGCGGTCACCAGCCTGATGGGCCTGGTCTTCGTCGGGCTGGTCGCCTTGCTGGTATGGCTGCTATTCGTGGAGCGACCGGGGGAGCCCGAGCGCGGGCAATGCCATGTGTGCGGGGCAACCACCGAGACGGACTGGACGGTTTGTGCCTACTGCGGGGAGCCCCTGGCGTCGGGATGAAGATCCTCGTCATCGAGGACGAGGAGACGATGGTCACCGCGCTGCGGGCGCTCCTTGCGCGCGAGGGCCACGAGGTCGTCGCCGCCCGGGACGGCCCCGACGGGCTGGACGCCGCGAAGACGACTCGGCCCGACCTCATCCTGCTGGACCTGGCGCTGCCCGGGCTGGACGGACTGGAGGTCTGCCGGCGGATCCGTGTCTTCAGCACCGCGCCCGTCATCATGCTCACGGCGCGGGCCGGGGAAGGCGACAAGGTGACCGGACTCGAGGTCGGTGCCGATGACTACGTCACCAAACCGTTCTCGCCACGGGAGCTGATCGCGCGCGTCAGGGCGCAGCTCCGGCGCGCGCAGACTTACGCGCAGGCGGCCGGGCGTGATCTCCTCCAGGTCGGCGAGATCACCATGGATGTGCCAGGCCGTCGGGTCACCGTCCGCGACACGGAAGTCAGGCTGCCGCCGAAGGAGTTCGAGTTGCTGCGGGTCTTCATGGTGAACCCCGGCCGCGTCCTGGGCCGGGACTACCTCCTCGACCGCGTCTGGGGAGAGGATTACGCGGGCGACGTTCGTACCCTGGACGTACACGTCCGCTGGCTGCGCGAGAAGATCGAGCGCGAGCCAGGCGAGCCCGCGCATCTCCTGACGGTCCACGGCGTCGGGTACCGATTCCAGTAGGCATGTTCCGGAGCATCCGCTGGAGGCTGCTGGCGACCCACCTGGTCGTCATCCTGCTTGCGCTGTCCTTCCTGGGGGTCCACCTGGCGCGGGACGCCGAGACCAGGTATCTGGCGCAGGTCCAGATGGGGCTGCTGGCACAGGCGCGGCTGTTCGCGGTGCACCTGCGCGATGCGGTGGCGACCCGCGACCAGGCTCGCATCCAGGCGGAGCTGGAGGTCGCGCAGCTCCCTGGGAACCCGCAGGTGATCATCATTGATCGCGATCAGTCCGTGATGGCGTCCCGCCCGACGGTACCTGAGGCGCGCCTCCAGCAGCACGTGGGCCGCGAAGGCGTCCTGCTGGCGCTCCGCGGGCAGGAGAGCGCCGGGGCTGGTCAGGCCGGCGGCGTGCCCGTGGTCTTCGGCGCGGTGCCGATCCGGGCAGGAAGGGCAGGCGCCGGTGAAATGGTAATCGGCGCGGTCTACTTGGTCCTTCCGCTGGTGGAGCTTGCCGAGCAGCTCCGGCACATCCGGGTCTTAGGGGCATGGACGATCCTGGTCACGATCCTCTGGGCCGCCCTCGTGAGCCTGCTGCTGGCCGGCCGGCTCGCCGGGCCGATGCAGGAGATGCGCGCGGCGACGGGACGCATGGCCGCCGGTGACCTGGCCGCGCGGGTCCGGGTCCGGACCGCCGACGAACTGGGCGATCTGGCGCGATCCCTCAACTACATGGCCGCC
>DYHL01000142.1 GCA_020724185.1 Candidatus Nitrosymbiomonas sp.
GCCCGGTCGTCCATCGAGTCGAGATCGCTGCCCGAGACGATGCGGGGCGCGGCAGCGCGGATGATTCCGATCCGCCGCGCGATGCTCTCCGCGGTCAGGCCGTAGTCCCCGGTGATCATTATGATTCGTATGCCCGCGCGGTGACACTTCGCCACGGCATCGGCCACTTCGGCCCGCGGGGGGTCCATCATGGCCACCAGGCCCAGGAAGGTCAGGTCTTGCTCGATAGCCTCCGGCGTGTGGGTGGCCAGGTCCGGCGGCAGCCGCCGCTCCGCCACGGCCAGCACGCGCAGCCCTTCCCGCGCATAGTCGTCTATGGCCTCCTCGATCTGCCTCCGCTCGCCGTCGTCCAGCGGGCGCTCGGTGCCATTCTGGACCTTGCTCGTGCACAGCGCCAGCGTCTCCCGGGGTGCGCCCTTCACGAAGGCGACGCTGTGTGTGCCGGTGCGGTGCACGGTGCTCATGCGTTTGCGCCGGGACTCAAACGGCACCTCGCGCTGGCGGGGCAGGCGGCGCGCCTCGGCCGCGGGGTCGAGACCGGCTTTGCGCGCCGCGACCAGCAGCGCGGCTTCGGTGAGGTCGCCCAACACCGTCCACCGGGAATCTCCCCCGTTCGGCGGCAGCAGCCGCGCGTTGGAGCACAGCGCGGCGGCCGCGAGCATCCGCAAGAGATCGGCATCCTCTGCCGCAACGACAAGCCGGCTGCCGTCGAGGATCTCTCCTGAAGGATCGTATCCCACGCCGGTGACGCTCATTCGCCGGCCGGCCACCCAGATCGCGCGCACGGTCATCTCGTTCTGGGTCAGCGTGCCGGTCTTATCGGTGCAGATCACGGAGGTACAGCCCAACGTCTCAACAGCAGAGAGCCGCTTCACCAGGGCATTGCGGCGTGCCATCCGCTGCACGCCCATCGCGAGCGATAGCGTCACCGTCGGCAGAAGCCCCTCGGGCACGAACGCCACAATCATGCCCATCGCGAAGATGAAGCCCTCCGCCAGGTCAATGCCCGCCAGCGCCACGGCCAGCACGAAGAAGAGGGCGCCGGTGGCTACCGCGATGAGGGTGACCATGCGCGTAACCTGCACCATCTCCTGCTGGAGCGGGCTCAGCTCGTCACGGAGCGTCTGGGTCAGCCCGGCGATCTTGCCGAACTCGGTGCGCATGCCGGTGGCGACGACCACCGCGCGCCCGGTCCCCGCCGCCACGCTGGTTCCAGCAAACACCAGATTGGGCAGCTCGACGCGCGTCAGCCCGCTCTGGAGTACCGCCTCCGCCGTTTTCCGCACCGGGTGGGACTCGCCGGTCAGGGTGGACTGGTCAACCCGCAACTCGGCCGCCTCGACGAGCCGGGCATCGGCCGATATGTGATCGCCTTCGGCCAGCAGCATCACGTCGCCGGGCACCAGCGCCTCGGCGGCAATACGCTGCTCTTCGTTGCCGCGCACCACCCGCGCGAAGCTCGGCAGCATCCGGCGCAGCGCCTCGGTGGCGCGCTCGGCCTTGTACTCCTGCCAGAAGCTGAACGCACCGTTGATGACGTTGACCATCCAGATGGCCACGCCGAGCTGCGGCATCTGCGCGGCGAACGCCACGGCGCCGCCGATCCACAGGAGCACGGCCATAAGGTGCGTGAAGTTGGCCAGGAACTTCAGGATGAGAGGCGCGCGCCGTATCTCGAAAATCGCGTTTGGGCCGAAGCTGCGCAGGCGGCGCTCCGCCTCGTCCGGCAGCAGGCCCCCTGGACCGGTCGCCAGCGAACGGTACACTTCCTCAACCGGCGTAGTGTGGATGCTACCGTGGGGGTCTGCTGAGTCCGCGGGGTGTCCGGGCATGCTCCATCTTTCAGGTATAGGGCGGCGTCGGCGTCGCGTCAACCGGCACCACCTCGTACGGATGGAGGGCGTTCTCGTCGGCGCAGCGTCCGCTGCCCCGCGTCCTAGACCGGCGTCAGAATCTGCTCCAGTCTCGCACGCAGATGTTCAAACTTCGGCGGCAGTGAGAGCGACTGGCCGAGGTGCTCGAGTGGCTCATCCGCGGTGAACCCGGGACCGATCGTGGCGATCTCGAACAGGACGCCGCTCGGCTCGCGAAAGTAGATCGAGCGGAAGTAGAACCGGTCGATAATCGGCGTTGGGTGGCCGCCGCCCCGAATCACCCGTTCGCGCCAGGCCAGGTGATCCTCCGTCGGCGATGCCCAGGCGACGTGATGGACGGTGCCGGCACCGCTGATGCCCCCGGTGGCAGCGCGGTCGTAGGCATAGAACGAACCGCGTTGCTCCCCTCGAACTTCGAAGCTGTCGTCGCCAGTGAGCGCGAAGCCGAGCGTTTCCTGAAGGAAATGCCGGCTTCGCTCCGGATCCACGCTGTAAGCGCGGACGCCGTCGAATCCCTGGAGGGCCACATCGGCAGGGATCTCCGGGTGCTTGGCGACTAGTGGTACATCTCTGGTCTCAACGACGCGAAGCTCGAGCCCGAGTCCCTCGGAATCCTCGAAATGCAGGCTACCATTGTTGCGCCTGACCTCGATCCCCTCACGGCGCAAACGATCCTCCCAGAAGTCGAGCCCCTCGCGCGATGCGACGCGCCAAACGATCTGGTGCACCATTCCAACGCCGGCTTGGCCGGGTGCGATCCCCGGGTACTCGAAGAACGTGAGATCGGCCCCAGAGCTACCGTGCTCGTCGGCGTAGAAGAGGTGGTAGGCGGTGGGATCATCCTGGTTGACCGTCTTCTTGACCAGGCGCAGACCGAGAACCCGCGTGTAGAAGTCGACGTTTCGGCGCGCATCGGCGGTAATGGCCGTGATGTGATGGATGCCTTCGAGCTTCATTGCCCACCTCCGCGCAAGGGTTCCGTCTAGCCAGTAACTACGATTTGGCAGGTGGCTTTATTCGTTCTCCCGGACGAAGGCCCCGGCTTGACCGCGCATCGAATGATCCGCGGCCTCGATCAGACAACCTGGCACGCGAGCGGGCGGCTCCCCCCAGGGGTGCAGCCAGACTTGATGTATATCAAGATGAAGCCGGAGGGCAAGAACCGTGAGCGTAACTGTCCAAACGATCCCGCCTCAGAATCTCCGATAAGCCCGTGTGCTGCTTGGCTTGACCCAGGTCGAGGCCGGCCGGGCCCTCGGCCATGTCCGCTCGGAGACCGTGTCGAGATGGGAGAGTCGGGGGTCGGCGAGAGTCCGACCCCTCCATGCGCAGGCGGCGCGCTACCTCATCGAGATTGCCCGCATGCTCCAGTATGTGGCGCCGGCCGACGAGGATCGGCGCCGGTTCTTCAACTCGCCCCAGCCCGACCTCCGTGGGAAGACCCCCCGCCAGATCATGCTGGCGGTCCTGGCCGACAGCGACCAAGGCGCGCTCGAGCATGGTGGTCGCTACAACCCACGTCGCGAGTTCGGTGCCCTCTACCTTCCGGGAAGTCCGGCCGCGTGCCGGGTCGAGATGCAGCACCTCGGCCGGGCGGCCACCATAACCTCGTGATTTTCAAGGATCTCTTGGTCGGCGACGAGACTGCTGAGGTGGAGCGCGTCGACCCCGCGTCTCAAGAGCCGTAGGCTACAACAGTCACTCTCCCCTGGAGCAGGGATACCACCGCCGGAGTGTATTCCTGGTGACTTTCCTTCGCACACACATGCGGTGGAGTGCTACCTATCGGTCGCGGCTCTCTCCACTCACGAAACCTGGTGGCGGGGTGAGGATTTGTGCAATGTTTCGCCTGCCTTGAGCCACCACGAATTGAGGTTGGGTTGATACAGCACCGGCGTGGCCGGGCCACGCTCGCTGCGCCCACGGCCCTCACGCCTCACCGCTTCCCTTTGGAAGGCAGGCTCAACAGATCGACCTGCCCTCGCAAGGGTTCCAACTCGGGGTCTCTATGCACCAGCGTCGCGCCCCGCATGCTTGCCACGGCAGCAACCAGCGCGTCCGCGACGGAGAGGCGGTGGGAAGCTTTCAGTCTGCCAGCCTGCAACAGCACTTTCTCATCCGGATACACCCACTCCAGCGGCCAAGCCTTCACCAGGGCCAGCAGCCGGAAGGCCGCGTCCTCACCTTTCGCGCGCAAGGCCGTGTAGAACAATTCCATCAGGGAGATCGAGCAGACAAGCACCGCATGCCGGCCCGCCCGGGCATCTCGGAGCAGACGCTCCACCCTGTCGGCGCCAGGCTCGCCCCCTAGGAAGGCGAGGATCGCTGACGTGTCCAGAACGTAGCGTTCAGCCACGCTGACGCTCGCGCTTGCGATCCCTCAGCAACACCACCCGGAGACCCCTCGCGGCCCCACGGGCCGCCGCGATGGGATCTTCCGGCAACGGGACCACCCGGATCGTCTGCCCATCGTCTATCCACTCTACCCGCGTCCGTGGAGCGATCCGATGCGCTCGCCGAACCTTGGCCGGAATCACCGTCTGACCTCTCGCTGTCACTGTGGTCTTCACCCATTATCACCCTCCATATTGTGCAAGACGTTCTCAGGAATTGCAAGTCATTCCATGACTTCGACATGCAGCCGTGTCTCACGCACAACAGCTCACCGCCGGCAAGTAGTAACAAGGGGACGTCGCTGAGCCCTGAGAACCTCGACGCTCTGTGAGGTGGGTGCTGCCGGATGGCTACTGGAATCGCGGGTGGTGCTAGCACAGAAGCTGTAGGCTGCTCGGAATGAAAAGCGCGACACGCCTGTGCCGCTAACGCCCTTTCACCTGGGCCCCGCCCTCGTCGTGAAGGCTGCTGCTCGTCGGCACTTCAGCCTCCGGGTCTTCGCCCTTGCCCAGATCCTCATCGACCTGGAGTCAGCCCGCGGAATGTTCTTTTCTGGCTACCGGCTTCACGGTCCCCTCCACAGCCTCGTCGGTGCGACCCTCGCAGGCTTACTCGCAGCCGTGCTTGGCCGTTACGTCTTCAACGCGCTGAATTCCCCGCTTCGTGCCTTTCTCCGTCGCGTGGAGGGCATGCCGGCGTTGCTCGTCGAAGAAGTCGTTCCCATCACCTGGACCGCCGCGATCATCGGCGGAGCAGTTGGCGGAATCTCCCACGCCCTGCTCGATGCCGTAATCCATCCCGACGTCATGCCCTTCTGGCCCTCCTCCACCTCGAACCCCCTTCTAACTGATGGCAGCTTCTATCCTATGCACTACGGGTGCGCTCTTCTTGGACTCGTTGGGGACGTGGCATGGCTGGTCCTCGCGAGGGTCAGTCCGCGGGGGACCTCGCGATCGCTATGAGCGGGTCTTCAGATGCTAAGTGCGCGCGGCGCACTCGCAGAGGCAGGTAGCCGTAATCGGTCTCCAACGGACTCGTGACCCCTCAGTTCGGAAAACTGATGGTCGATGCCGAGAGTCCGTGGAGAGCTGAAGGGCGCGACTGTCGGCGGCTCGCGCGGTCATCCGACAATCCGCTCGCCGAAGACCGCTTCAGACGCGAGGAAGTCGAAAGGCGTGGGTTTCAGCCCGCGTCCTGACTGCATTTGAGCTGGTAGCGGGGGCGGGATTCGGAACCGATCCGGGAAGAGGTGCCTCTGCCGACCGCCCATTGGCCGTACGCGGAAGTAAGACAAGAGACGAGGGAGATGCGGCGAGTCTGGGCGAGAGATGGTCTCGCACGCGGCGCGCAGCGGCAAGTGCAGCACTGGCTTCGGAGTTCGTGACGCTTCCAGCGCGTTCGTAGACGGAGAGGCTTCGCTTCTTCCGGTAGTCCTGCAGTTCCTTGACCTGCCGTACGCGGTATCCTGACGCAGCGAGAGCAGCGGCAGCGATGGCCAAGCAAGCGGTATGGGCGTGGCCGAGTCGGCCGTCATAGGACTCCACTGTCTCGGCATCCCGCATCTCGCGGTCCGCGACTGCACGCAGTTCGGCGATCGCGTCTTTGCCTGGCGGCTCTGCCACCAGGTCACTCCGGTGCAGGTTCGCCCATTCGCTCAAGGTCATCGGGTGTTCCCACCAACATGATCTTCGGCTCCTGTAGCACGCGCATAAGGAAGTGTTGCCTCGCCTTGATCCTATCCGCGAACTCCTCAGGCGAGTAGACCGTTGGGTTGACCTCACGGCCCAGGCGCTCCTGAGCGGATAGGAACGCAGCCGAAATGTCGGCAAACGGGGCATCCGCAACGACAAGCACGTCCACGTCGCTCCTCGCGTCTCCGGTCCCCTTCGCCATGCTGCCGAAGGTGAACGCGAGAGTGATGCCATTCACCGCGGCCAAGGCCTCGCGCAGTACGTCGGCGAGGACGGCGGTCTTGAGCATGAGCCCGTGTAGCTCGGGGTAGATCGGGCAGTCCCGGTTGGCGCGGTAGTAGGCGCGCCGCGATTCCAACCTGCGTTCCAGGATGCCCGCCTCGACCAGTGAGAGGACCTCTCTCTGCACAGCCGAGGGCGAGAGCCGCGTCTGTCGCGCGATCTTTCGCAGGTGCCACTCCCGGTCGGGGTGCAGAAGCAGCAGGCCCAGGACCTGCCGCCTCGCTGCGGGAAAGAGCGCCTCAGCCATACCTCGGCGTCGCTTGGCCTGCACCGGGCCGCACGTTGCCTCGCCAGTCTTTCTCTCCGTCCGTGTTCTCGTTTCGTGAACAATTGTGCCCTTTTTGCGAACAGCCGTCAAGATGCGGAGCAGGGCCGCGGGCCGGCGAGGCCCCACGGCGGCCCCTATTGTTCTGTCGGGAGGTGTGCTTCACTCGCGGTCTCGACGAGCTGCGTATTCCGATCAAGCCGACCACGCAGTCCAGTTGAAGCCGCCCAGCTAGTCCGGCGCAAGGCGGCCAGTCGTTCCGGGCGATGCCGACCACGGTCGGAGCGAAGCGACGCCAGTCGTGCCTCACGCAGTCGTGTGGTCAGCTCGCGACTATGATCTGACCACCGCATGGGCGTCAATCCAGTCTTCATCCCCGTGGCAAGGTCCGGCGGGCTACGTGGGGCATCAGATGCTCCCACTGAGACCCCAGGGTTCTGCGAAACGAACTGCGGAACTCCCGTCAAGCCTTAATGCCGCAGGCGACGAACTCATC
>DYHL01000143.1 GCA_020724185.1 Candidatus Nitrosymbiomonas sp.
TTCCTGGCGGCGCTCGACCGCGGGTTCGTGATCTGCAGCCTGCTGGAGGCCGCCGCCCCAGCAGGCGAGACCCCGGTTACATGAGGAGAGGTACGCGATCGTGAGCACCGACGCGCTGACGGTGCTGGTGCTGTCCAGGGTCGAGGAGCGTCACCTTGACGAGATCCGCGCCGTGGATCCGCGCGTCCGCGTGCTGGTGGCGACCGACCCCGGGCACGCCCAGGCTCTGGCCGCGGAGGCCGAGGTCATCGTTGCCTGGCAGATCCCACAGCCGTTACTGGACCGGGCCGAGCGGCTGCGCTGGATCCACGCCACCGCCGCCGGCGTGGACGGGCTGCTGGTGCCTGCCGTGGTCGAAGGACGCGTCAGGCTGACGAGCAGCGTGGGGATCCACTCCACGGTGCTGCCCGAGCACGTGATGGCCTTGGTTCTGGCGTTTTCCAGGCGCCTGCACGTGGCCGTTCGACTCCAGTCGGTCCGCCGGTGGGATCGGGCGGCGTGCGTCGGAGACGAGGTTGAGGGCAGGGTCCTGGGCGTGCTGGGGCTTGGCGCCATCGGGAGAGCCCTGTCGCGCCGGGCTTCGGCGTTTGGCATGCGGGTGATCGGAACCAAGCGAACGCCGGAGGCGATGCCCTACCTGGAGCGCGTCCTGCCGCCCGAGGGCACCGACCAGGTTCTGGGAGAAGCGGACTACGTGGTGGTGCTGCTTCCGCTCACGCGGCAGACCCGCGGGCTGATTGACGCCCGGGCGCTCTCGCTGATGAAACGGTCGGCCGTGCTCATCAACGTGGGACGCGGTCCCGTGGTGGTGGAGGAGGCGCTCATCGCAGCCCTGCGGGGCGGCGTGATAGCAGGCGCCGGCCTGGACGTTTTCGAGCGCGAGCCGCTGTCCCCGGACAGCCCGCTGTACGAAATGGAGAACGTTATCATAACACCGCACGTCTCAGGCGCCTCGCCGACCTACTTCGACCGGGCGATTCCACTGTTCTGCGAGAATCTCCGTAGATATCTGGCCGGGGCGCCGATGCTCAACGTGGTGGATCCCGAGCGGGGCTACTAGCGGCCCGCACGGCGACAAGTGGAGGAGGATGACCTTGAAGCGCTACAGTCCGGACCAGATAAGGAACCTCGCCGTCGTCGGGCACGGCGGAACGGGTAAGACAACCCTGGTGGAGGCGATGCTCTTTCGCACGGGGGCCATTGACCGCCAGGGCCGGGTGGACGACGGCACGACCACCACGGACTTCGACCCTGAGGAGATCAGGCGCAAGCACACGATCAACGCGTCGCTGGCTCCCCTTGAGTGGGAGGACGCCAAGATCAACCTGATTGACACGCCCGGATACCCGGACTTCCTGGGCGAGATGGTCGGAGCGATGCGCGTCTGCGAGGGCGCGCTGGTGGTCGTGGACGCGCGGGCCGGCGTTGAGGTGCAGACCGAGCAGGCATGGGCGCGGGCGGATGAACAGGGCCTGGCCAGGGTGGTGATCGTGAACCGCCTGGACCGCGAGCACGCCAGCTTCGCCCAGACCATGGAAGGGTTGAATGCCAGATTCGGGAAGCAGATCGTCCCGCTGCACCTGCCGATCGGCACCGAGGCAGGGCTCTGCGGGGTCGTAGACTTGCTCACGATGAAGGCGCACACAGTGCGCGACGGGCAGGAATCGGTGCAGGAGATGCCCGCCGAACTGACCGAGGAGGCAACGGCCGCGCGTGAGCGACTGATGGAGGTGGCCGCCGAGAGCGACGACGCGCTGCTGGAGAAGTACCTGGAAGCCGGCATGCTGAGCGACGAGGAGCTCCGCCGCGGCCTGATCGCCGGGGTCCGCGCCGGCAAGATCGTGCCCGCCGTGCCCGCGTCCGCCACCAGGCGGATTGGGGTGAGCCAGGTGCTGTCGGCGATCGTTGACCTCCTGCCCTCCCCGGTCTCCCGCGGCCCAGTTTCCGGCACGCACCCGCGGAACGGATCAGAGGTTCCGGTTGAGCCGTCCGAGGCCGGTCCGTTCGCGGCCCTGGTCTTCAAGACCATGGCCGATCCCTACGTCGGTAGGCTGTCGTACTTCCGCGTCTACGGCGGGACATTCGCGTCGGACTCCCACGTTTACAACGCGTCTCGTGACAAGACGGAACGGGTGGGCCAGCTCTATCGCCTGCGCGGCAAGCAACAAGAGGCCACACCGCAGGTTGGCCCGGGCGACATGGGCGCCGTGGCCAAGCTTTCCGAGACCGCCACCGGGAACACGCTGTGCTCCAAGGAGGCACGGGTCCGCCTGGCGCCGGTAGTGTTTCCCCAGCCCGCGATCTCGATGGCGATCGAGCCCAAGAGCAAGGCCGACGAAGACAAGATGGGCAATGCCCTGCACCGCCTGGCAGAAGAGGATCCAACGTTCAGCGTTCGCCGCGATCCCGAGCTCAAGCAGACCGTGATCTCGGGCATGGGCGAGTCCCATCTAGAGATCATGGCCGACCGGCTGCGGCGCAAGTTCGGCGTGGACGTGGTGCTGTCGTCCCCGCGCGTAGCCTACCGAGAGACCATAAAGGGTCGCGGCAAGGCACAGGGGCGGCACGTCAAGCAGAGCGGCGGGCGCGGGCAGTATGGGGTGTGCTTCGTGGAGGTAGAGCCGCTTCCCCGTGGCAGCGGATTCGAGTTCGTGGACAAGATCTTCGGCGGAGCGATACCCAACCAGTACATCCCCTCTGTCGAGAAGGGCGCACGCAAGGCGTTGGAGGAAGGCATTCTGGCCGGGTACCAGGTGGTGGACGTCAGGGTCACGCTTGTGGATGGGAAATACCACGACGTGGACTCCTCGGACATAGCGTTCCAGCTCGCCGGCGCGCTGGGGGTTAGGGAGGCGGCGACACAGGCCGGGTTGACCTTGCTGGAGCCGATCCTGGACCTGGCGGTGCGCGTCCCCGAAGTCCTCATGGGCGACATCATCGGTGACCTGAACTCAAAGCGTGCCCGCATCATCGGCATGGAGTCGCAGGGCGATGGTACGACGATCGTAAGAGCTCAGGTCCCGCAGGGAGAAGTTCTCCGGTACGCCTCGGACCTCCGGTCCATTACCGGAGGGCGCGGGTCGTTCACCGCTTCCTTCTCCCGCTATGATCCCGTTCCCGGGCACGTGGCCGACCGGCTGGTGGCCGAGGCCCGGCGCCAGAAGGAGGAGGCGGAGGGTACCCGGGCATAACGGCAAGTTGTGGAAGGTTGACTGAATGAGGACCCCTGAGGGCAATGAGTCGCGGGTGGATACTGGGTGAGGTCAAGGAGGAGATCAGGAGACGGACCGACATCGTCGCCATGGTCTCGGCCCATGCCGCGCTGAAGAAGTCCGGCCGTTACTACAAGGGGCTCTGTCCCTTCCACCAGGAGAAGACACCGTCGTTCCACGTGGACCCGGAGCGGGGGTTGTTTCACTGCTTCGGCTGCGGCGCGGGCGGCGACGTCTTCGACTTCGCGATGCGCTCCGCCAACCTCACCTTCATGGAGGCCGCCCAGGAACTAGGCCGTCGAGCCGGCGTTGAGGTCGAGACCTCGCCGGATGCCGCGCAGCGGGCATCGGAGAGGGAGCAGGTCCTGCGCGCGCTGGACGCCGCCGGCGAGTACTTCCGGGCGTCGCTGGCACAAACGGGGCGCAAAGCGCGGGCGTACCTGGAGCGGCGCGGGGTGAACGCAGAGACCGCCGGCCGATTTCGTCTCGGCTATGCGCCGCCGGGGTGGGATGGAATGCTGACCGCGCTCCAGGCCCGGGAGTATCCGGTAGCGGTGCTGGAGCAGGCCGGCCTTGTCGCGTCGAGGGCCAGTGGGGGCCACTACGACGTGTTCCGCGACCGCCTGATGTTCCCAATCCTGGACCTGCAGGACCGGGTGGTGGCCTTCGGCGGCCGCGCGCTCGACGAGGCCGAACCCAAGTACCTGAACTCGAAGGAGACCCTCGCGTTCTCGAAGGGCAAGGCGCTCTACGCGCTCGGCGCCGCCCGCGACACGATTCGGGAGCGAGGGGAGGTGCTGGTGGTCGAGGGTTACATGGATGCCCTGGCTTGCCACCAGTTCGGGTTTCGCAACACGGTGGCATCCCTGGGGACCGCGCTCACCGCCGATCAGGTGGGGCTGCTCAGACGGTTCGCCCCGCGTGCCGTGCTGGTGTACGATCCGGACCAGGCCGGAGCGGCGGCGGCCGAGCGCGGTCTGACGCTCTGCGAAGAGGCGGAGGTATCGGTCCGGGTGGCCGTCCTGCCTACCGGCGAGGATCCCGACGCCTACCTGCGGAGCCACGGCGCCGAAGCGTTCGGCCGTCTGCTGTCCGAGGCGCTTCCCATGTTTGAGTATCGGCTCGAGACCGCCGTTTCCAGGCATGACCCCGGGTCGAGGGAAGGGAAACTCGCGCTTGTTGACGAAATGTTGGATGTTATTCAGACGGTGGCAAATCCGGTTCGTGCGGCAGAGTATCTGCGCGCGCTGGCTGGACGGTTCGCCCTGCCCGAAGAAGCGCTGCGCCAGCGGTTGCGGTCGCGGAAGCGGTCGGGGCGTTCGCCCGCACAGCAGAAGGGCGCGATGACGCTCGGCGGCGACCGGGCCCGGGACGAAGCGGAACGGCTGTTGCTACACCTGATGGTGGCGGAGCCGTCCCGCAGGGCGGAGATTGCCCGGGCGCTGGCCGCCGATGCTTTTTCAGTGCCGGCCCACCGGAGTCTGGCGGTGGCCCTTCTGTCGTCGCCAGAGGCCGACGCCGGGACGCTGCGTGAGGGGCTGGATGACGCGGCCGCGGCCCTGCTGGTGCGGCTGGCGTTTGAACCGCCGCCGGTGACCGAGCGGGACAAGGACCGGGCCGCTGCCGAGGCAGTGCGCTACCTGGTGCACACCAGCCCGGCGGCAGTGGAGCGGGAGCGACTGTGGGCGGCGCTGCAGGCTGCCCAGGCGAGCGGGGACGAGACGGAGCTTCGTCGGCTCCAGGCCGCCTATGCTGAGATCATCACGGCGGGCCGGCGACGGAACTAGACGCCGTATTTGAGGCGGGTCAGGTTAGGAGATGGCGAAGAAGAAGCCGCTAGTCCAGGTGACCACCGAGGAGCTCACGCCCGAGCTGCGGGCGCTTGTTGAGCTCGGGCGCAAGCGTGGCTTCCTGACCCACGACGACGTCCTTGAGCAGTTCCCAGAGATCGAGCAGAACGTGGACCAGGTGGACCGGCTCTACGCGATCCTGGCCGAGCAGGGGATCGAGATCGTCGAGGACGCCAAGGAGGTTGAGGCCCGGCCGAAACGCGAGGTCGAGGAGGAGGCCGAATCCTCCATCAAGGCCCCGGAAGGGATCTCGATTGACGATCCGGTCCGGATGTACCTCAAGGAGATCGGCAAGGTGGCGCTGCTCACCCAGCCGCAGGAGGTCTCGCTGGCGCAGCGGATGGAGAAAGGCGATGAGGAGGCCAAGCGGCGCCTGATCGAGGCCAACCTCCGGCTGGTCGTCTCGATCGCCAAGAAGTACGTGGGCCGAGGGATGCTGTTTTTGGATCTCATCCAGGAGGGCAACCTGGGGCTGATCCGCGCGGTCGAGAAGTTCGACTGGCGCAAGGGCTACAAGTTCAGCACCTATGCCACCTGGTGGATCAGGCAGGCGATCACGCGCGCGCTGGCCGACCAGGCACGGACGATCCGCATCCCGGTACACATGGTTGAAACGATCAACAAGCTGGTGCGCATCTCGCGGCAGCTTCTTCAGGAGCTGGGGCGCGAGCCCATCCCCGAGGAGATTGCCGCGGCGATGGGCCTACCGGTGGAGCGGGTGCGCGAGATCAACAAGATCGCCCAGGAGCCGATCTCGCTGGAAACGCCCATCGGCGAAGAGGAGGACAGCCACCTCGGTGACTTCATCGAAGATCACGAGGCCCTGGCGCCTGCAGAGGCCGCCTCGTTCACGATGCTCAAGGAGCAGCTCGAGGGCGTGCTCGAAACCCTGACCCCGCGCGAGCGCAAGGTCTTGAGGTTGCGGTTCGGTCTGGACGACGGCCGGCCGCGCACGCTGGAAGAGGTGGGGCGGGAGTTTGGGGTCACCCGTGAGCGCATCCGGCAGATCGAGGCCAAGGCGTTGCGCAAGTTGCGGCATCCCAGCCGCAGCAAGCGGTTGAAGGACTTCATCGAGTAGTCAGGCGCTTAGTCAGCCGGCACCCGGCACACCGTCGAGGAAATCTACCACTCCAGTCTCCAGTCCGTGTCGCAGGTGGTTTGCGGAGGCGCGGATGTTCGCCCGAACGGCCTGCCGCATCAGAACATCCGGATCGTGCCTAAGTCCTGTCGCCAGCAACGCTTCCACGGCCGGCCGGATGCGGTCAACTATCGAACGGAGGTTTCGTGACGGGCCTTCCGTCGGACGGCCAAGTTCCTCTAAGGTGGCCAGAACCGCCCCGCACCTGGAGTGGCCCAACACCACGACAAGTCGTGTGCCGAACCGCTCCGCGGCGAACTCCACGCTGCCGACTTGAGAAGGGGCAACGATGTTTCCGGCAACACGGATGACAAACAGGTCCCCCAGGCCTTGATCAAAGACGATTTCCGCCGGCACCCGTGAATCAGAACATCCGAGAACGATGGCGAACGGCTGCTGGCCTGCCACCAACTCCTTGCGCCGTGCCTGGATCGGGAGGACCTCGCGGCCCGAGAGGCCGGCCACGAAACGACGGTTCCCTTCTCGTAGGCGTTCGAGTGCTTCTCGCGCAGAGATCATCAATGCTTGGTCCTTGTTCGGCTGACGCCGGCGTTAGATTGCCTCAGGGATGCGTCGGCTGCGGGTTCGAGATGCAGCAGTTCAGCCTGCATCCAGGAGGGACCATACCGCAATCCAACTCTAGGGCTCACGCGCGGCGCGTGATGCGCCGTCGCGTGCAGCCCGTTATTCGGCAGAAGTGCGTATCCACTTCACTCCAGTGAACCGATCCCGTAGACTCGGGGTGTGG
>DYHL01000144.1 GCA_020724185.1 Candidatus Nitrosymbiomonas sp.
CCTCGGCCAGCGAGGAGCGCACTGCGTGGACCTCCTGTTCGTTCACCACGCCGGAGAGATCGCTCACCATCTTCTCGATTCCCTGGGCCGCTTTCTGGATCGAGGATGCGGCCGCCCGAACCTGCTCCGCGGTGCGCCCGTCCGCGGCCACCTGCTTGACCAGCGTCCGGACCTCTCCGGCAGCCCCCGCCAGCTCCGCTGCCATGCCGCGCAACTGCCTGGCGATCTCCGGGACCTCGCCGGCCACCGTGCGGTCGAGCGTCCGCGTCGTGCGCTCCACGTGGTCGGCCGCGCGCGCCATGCGAGCCGACGCGTCGCGCGCGTTGCGCACTGTCTCGCGCAGCCCTTCGGCGAGGTCTGGATCGCCTATGAGTCGGTTGACGGTTGACAGCGTCTCCTCGGCGCGTCTGGCCACCGACACCACGCGTTCGAACAGCTCGTCGGTCGTCAAGGGCTCGGTACCCGCCACAACCGACCCTGGCGTCAGGGCCGGGGCGCCGGGCGGGCCCGGGATAACCGTCACCAGACGGTCACCAAGCAGCCCTGCGGAGGTGATCGAGAAGCGCGAGCCCTCGGGGATGGAGACCCCGTGGCGCACGCTGAGAACAACGTCCGCCTTCCTCTCTGGTGTGAGACCGAGCCGCTTCACGCGGCCGATCTCGATTCCTGCCATGTGCACAGGGGCTCCCAGGGTCAGTCCGCCCGCGTTGGCCACCCGCAGGTGCAGGGTGTAGCTCGGATCGCGTAGCGCGAACCCCCCGCGCAGGAACACGATGGAGCCGATCAGCGCCGCGATCCCAAGCAGCGTGACGATCCCCGCTCTCGTCTCCACGCTCATTTGGGTCTCACCTCGATCGCTCGGGTGTCCAGGAACCGTCGGACGAACGGGTTCGTACTTGCCAGGATTTCCTCCGGCGTGCCGGATGTGGTCAGGCGCCCGGAGTCCATGACCGCCAGATGGTCGGCCAGGCGAAACGCACTGTCCAGACTATGGGTGACGACCACCGAGCTCACCCCCAGCTCCGCGCGCAGCCGCAGGACAAGGTCGTCCACGGTGTGCGCGGTCAGCGGGTCGAGCCCGCTGGTAGGTTCATCATACAGGATGAGAGGGGGGTCAAGCGCCAGGGCGCGGGCGATGCCGACGCGCTTGCGCATGCCTCCCGACAGCGCCGCCGGCATGAGGTCCTCGGTGCCGGCCATCTCCACCAGCAGAAGCAGCTCGCGCACCCTGTGTGCGATCTCCTCTTTGGACAGGGTGCGGTGTCTACGCAGCGGGAACGCCACGTTCTGCGCCACGGTGAGCGAGTCAAACAGGGCGGCTGATTGAAAGACGACGCCGATCCGGATCCGCAGCGCGTCGAGCTCGTGATCCGACATGGCGTGCACCGGCTGCCCGAAGACCAGGACCTCGCCCCTGTCGGGTTTGACGAGGCCCACGAGGTGCTTGAGCAGGACGCTCTTCCCACAACCGCTCGGGCCCATGATTACCTGGATCTCGCCGCGGCGGACCTCCAGGGAGAAGCCAGCCAGCGCCACGGTCGAGCCGAACGACTTCCAGAGATTCGACGCGACGATGACCGCTTCGTCCGGCGTGCCCGAGGATTGAGGTTCTATCACCGCTCCCATGTCCAAGGTTCCATGCGACCTCCCGACCTAGAAGAAGATCAGGTCCAGGAAGTAGTTGAAGATGAGGATCAGGACAATTGCCACGACGACCGCGCCCGTAGTCGCGCGCCCTACGCCGTCCGCGCCGCCGGTGGCGTGTAGGCCTCGGTAGCAGCCCACGGAGGCGATGATTAGCCCAAAGAACACCGCTTTGATCAGGCCGACCACGAGATCGTACGGCCAGAGAAACCGCTGGAGCGACGACAGGAAGGCGCCGCCGCTGATCCCGGCGGCGGTAGCCACCACGTATCCTCCGGTTCCGCCCACGACGTTTGCGAAAGCGGTCAGGATCGGCAGCGCCAGGGCCGCCGCGATCAACCGTGGGACCACCAGGTAGCGCACCGGATCGGTGGCCAGGACGCGCAGGGCGTCAACCTGCTCGGTGACGGCCATCGTGCCGATCTCCGCTGCCATGCCCGCGCCCACCCGGCCGGCCGCGGTGATCGCGGTGAAGACCGGCGCGGCCTCGCGCGCTATGGAGAGACCCACCAGACCGCCGACGAAGCCCTGACCGCCGAAATCCGCCAGCTGCCGCGCCGTCTGGAAGGCCAGGACCATGCCCGCGAAGGCGCCGGTGATCAGAACGACCGGTATGGATTCGACCCCGATGCGGTTGAGCTGGACCAGCGTCTCGCGGATCTCCAGCCGGCCACGGAGCATCCAGCGGAGCGCCGCGGCAAGCATCAGGGTGGCTTGGCCCAGTTCGGACAGGCCGCGGAGGACCGTGCTCCCAAGCGCGGCGATCGGCGACCGCGAGCCCCGGGCGTCTGAGGGGTCTTCCCGCATACCCCTAGTTCGTTCGGTGTCCTGGCGCGCGTTTCCCCTGCGCGGGGCGCACGCCGCCACGGGCCAGCCGTTTGCGATTGACGGTCCCATGCCCGCGTGCTATACTCCGCACCGTCTGGCAGCCGAAAGTAGAAGCCATCCGCTTCTCACCCGGGCGCTCAAGAGGTACCGCGATGCGACCCGGGTCGCTGTGGCAGCGGCGTGATTGTGGGGATGGCATCTGCCGTCCCCTTTCTGTTTTTCGGGCTGCCGGCAGACCCCTAGCACGGGGGCCAAGGAGGGCGAGAGAGCATCGAACGCGAGACAAGGATCAACGACCGTATAAGAGTCCGAGAGGTGCGGTTGATCGGTCCCGGCGGCGAGCAGCTGGGAATCGTGCCCACACGCGAGGCGCTTGTGCGCGCCCAGGAGCACACACTGGACCTCGTGGAGGTAGCTCCCACGGCGTCCCCGCCCGTGTGCAAGATTATGGACTTCGGGCGGTATAAGTACGAGCAGAGCAAACGCGACCGGGACGCCCACCGCAAGTCGCGCGGCGGCGATCTCAAGGGCATGCGGATGAGCCCGAAGATAGGCGAGCACGATTTCCAGGTCAAGATCCGCCGGGTGATAGAGTTCCTCAAGGACGGCGACAAGGTCCGGGTCGCGATGTGGTTCCGCGGGCGGGAGATGGCCCACCCCAAGGTGGGGGAGGCGTTGCTCCAGCGGCTGGCCCTGGCAGTGGCAGAAGTCGGGACGGTCGAGGGAGCGCCCAAGCTGGAAGGCAGGAACATGATCATGCTCCTGGCCCCTCGCAAGGGGTAGGAGACGGGAGAGGTAGCGGTGGCAAAGACAAAGCGACACCAGGGCGCCGCGAAGCGCATTGGAACGACGGGGTCGGGCCGCCTGACGCGGGGGCGCCAGCACGGCGGGCATCTCAAGGTCAAGAAGAGCCCCAAGCGCAAGCGCTCTTTGCGCGCCGTGGTTTCCGTGCACGCCAGCGATGAAAAGCGGTTGCGGCGGTTGCTCCCCGGCCTGTAGCGCTTCGGGGATCCGCCAGGCAGTTCTCTAGCGGAAGGTGGGTTGGTCATGGCACGCATCAAGCGCGGCGTAACAGCACGTCGCCGTCACAAGAAGATCCTGCGGCTGGCGCGGGGGTACCGGGGCGGCCAAAGCCGGTGGTACCGCCTGGCCACGCAGTACGTGACCCGCGCCCTGGCGCAGGCATTCGCGGACCGGCGCCTGCGCAAGCGGCAGTTCCGGCGGCTGTGGGTTACTCGCATCAACGCCGCCGCGCGCGGGAGCGGCGTTTCGTACAGCCGGCTGATCAGCGGCCTGCGCAAGGCGGGCGTAGGCGTGAATCGCAAGGTCCTGGCTGACCTGGCGGTGAGAGACCGGGCGGCCTTTGACGCGCTTGTCGCGCGCGCCAAGGCACACCTGGAGTCCTAGCCGCCGGTTGTTGGTCCCCGGCGGCTCTGTGTAGTGCCCGGGATGGTCACGGCGAGGACACCGACTCCCTAGATGGTTCGCCAGTTCGCGCTGGCTCGATATCCCTGGTTAGGGCGGCTGTCCCTCAGCCCCTCCCAGACCATTATCATCGGTTTCATAACGATCATCATGGTGGGCGCAGTGCTGCTCAGTTTGCCTGTCGCCTCCGAGTCGGGCCGCCCCACGCCGTTTCTCACCGCGCTGTTCACCGCCACGTCGGCGACCTGCGTCACGGGCCTTGTCGTGGTGGACACCGCCGATCACTACTCGACATTCGGCGAGATGGTGATCCTGGTGCTGATACAGCTTGGGGGATTCGGGTACATGACCTCGTGGGCGATCCTGGCCCTCATACTCGGGTGGCGGATTGGGCTGCGGGAGCGGATCATCCTCACCGAGTCCCACAACCTCTACGACCTCGGGGGCGTGGTGCGGTTCACGCGTCGCCTCATCCTGATGGCAGTGACGATCGAGGCCACCGGCGCGGCGCTGCTGACCCTGCGCTGGCTGGGCGAGGAGCCCTTTGGGCGCGCGCTGTACATGGGGGTCTTCCACAGCGTCTCGGCGTTCAACAACGCCGGTTTCGACCTGATGGGCGGCTTCACCAGCCTCACCGCGTACGCCCGCGACCCGGTAGTGTCCGGGGTCATCGCCGGACTCATCGTCCTTGGCGGCCTCGGGTTCGCGGTGCTGTTCGATCTGCGCTCGCGGCACCTGACGGTGCACTCGAAGACGGTGCTGCTGACCACGGGGATGCTGATTGGTGTCGGTACGGCGTTGATCGCGTTGCTCGAGTTCACCAACCCCAATACGCTGGGATCCCTGCCGGCTCCGGCGCGCCTGCTCGCGGCCTTCTTCCAGGCGGTGACGCCCCGGACCGCGGGGTTCTCCACGATTGACATCGGCTCGCTGGCGCAGCCGACGCTGGTGCTTCTCATCACGCTCATGTTCATTGGCGCTTCCCCTGGAGGCACGGGCGGAGGCATCAAGACGACGACGTTCATCATACCCCTGGCCGTGATCCTGAGCACCATCCGGGGAACCGGGGATCCGGTGTTGTTCGGGCGCCGGATCATGGCCCAGAACATCAACAAGTCCCTGACCATAGCATTCGTCTCCGTGGCGTTCGTGGTCACGATGTCGGTCCTCCTGACGCTGGCCGAGGGCGTGGAGTTCCTTTCGGCGTTGTTCGAGGTCACGTCCGGCTTCGGTACGGTGGGGCTGAGCACCGGCCTCACGCCACACCTTTCGCCATGGGGTAGAATTATCGTGATCCTGACCGTGTTCAGCGGCCGCGTCGGGTTGCTGACGGTCGCGTTCGGGCTGACCCGGCGGCACCGGCCATCCCGGGTGCGCTATCCTGAGGAGAGACTGTTCGTAGGGTAACGAAGGGAGCCCGGCGCCGCGCGGCGGCCTACACATCCCGGCGGGTGGAGATGACGATGAGCGAATTTGCGGTGATTGGAATGGGACGGTTCGGGCGGAGCATCGCGACGACGCTGCACCAGTTGGGGCACCGGGTGCTCGCGATCGACGAGAAAGAGGACTCGCTCCGGCGCATAGCCGATGACGTCACGCACGCGGTGCAGTTGGACTCAACGGACGCCGAGGCGCTCAGGGGCGTTGGGATTGCGAACATGGACGCGGTGGTCGTGGCGATCGGCGCTGCCATGCAGGAAAGCATCCTGACCACGCTGATCCTCAAGGAACTCGGCTGCAAGAAGATCGTCGCCAAGGCCTCCAACGACCTGCAGGGCAAGGTTCTGGAGCGCGTCGGCGCGGACGCGGTCATCTACCCGGAACGCGACATGGGCGTGCGCATCGCCCACACCCTCTCGTCGCCCGGAGTCCTTGACTACATCGAGATCTCCCCGACGTTCTCGATCGAGGAGCTCAGCGTTCCCGATCGCCTGGTAGGACAGACGCTGGGACGGTTGGATCTCAAGGCCCGTTTCGGCGTCAGCGTGCTGCTGATCCGCCGGGACAGCCAGCTCTTGATCTCTCCCGACCCGGACACCGTACTTCAATCCGGGGACGTGCTGGTCGTGGTAGGGGAGAACCGGCAGCTCACCAGGCTGGAAACCTTGCTCTAGCCAGTTGGCGACGTGATCACCTCGACGCGTCACCCTCTTGTGCAGGCGATGCGGCGGGCGGGTGAGCATCCGCGCCGCGATCCAAAACGGCGGATCGTGCTGGATGGGCCGCGCCTGATCCAGGAAGCCCTCGATGCCGGAATCGTGGTCGAGGCCGCGCTCATTGCCGGCGACGAGCCGGACCGGGCGGGTTCGTCGCTGGGCGCGCGTCTTCTGGCCGCCGGCGCGCGCGTCTGCCAGGCCACCCCGCGCGTCGTGCAGGCCGCCAGCCGCGTGGTGACATCTCAGGGAGTCGTGGCCCTGGCCCGGCGTCCGTCCATGCCGGACGCGACAATCCTGGCCTCGCCCGGGCTCCTGCTGCTTGTGGCCGATGGGATCCAGGATCCCGGAAACCTCGGCACCATGGTGCGGACCGCGGCCGCGGCCGGGGCTTCGGCGGTCGCGGTGACCGAGGGCACAGCCGATCCGTTTCAGCCCAAGGTGATCCGCGCCACCATGGGAGCGGCCTTCAGGATCCCGGTGCTTGGGCTCGACGGTCCGGCGCTGCGGGCGGCGCTGATCGCCCACGGTGTCCGCGTGATCGTGGCGGACGCTCGAGGAGATCAGGACTACGCCTCTGCGCCCGTTGATCCACCGCTGGCGATCGTCGTTGGGAACGAGTCCGCCGGGCCCGATCCGGCGTGGTTCCATCTCGGGACGCGCGTCCGCATTCCACTGCTGGGGCCGGTGGAGTCGCTCAACGCCGCGGTGGCGGCGGGCGTGCTCCTCTACGAGGTCATCCGCAGGCGCGGCGCCGCACCCGCGGATCCGTGACCGGCCTCTCGCCTGCTTGTCAGCCGCTTTCGGCCTGTGCTATACTCACGGCAAGCGCACGGCAGCAGCTGGAACCCTGATCTGGCGCGGGTTTCAGGCGGGGATGTCTG
>DYHL01000145.1:0-3610 GCA_020724185.1 Candidatus Nitrosymbiomonas sp.
GCTCCATCCAGGTCGCCAGATACGCCCTACCCTCCCCGGGCGCGCTGCACCTGGCCGTGTGGGGGCTCGTGCGAAACCCTGCTTCGCGCAGCCACTCGAGTGTCTCCCAGTGCGTTCGGAGTTCTGCCCCCTCGACCGATCCCACGCCGTATACGAAGATCTGGAGCGGCCGGCTGGCGGTGGCCTGGGGGTCGAGCTGTCGTAGCGATCCGGCCGCGGCGTTGCGCGGGTTGGCGAAACGGGGCTCGCCACTGGCCTCGCGCTGGGCGTTCACCGCCTCGAAGGTCGAGCGCGGTAGATAGACCTCGCCGCGCACCTCCATCAATGCGGGCGGCCTGGTCGTGCGCAGGCGCAGGGGGATGCTGGGGATGGTGCGCAGATTGGGGGTGACCTCCTCTCCCTGCTCGCCGTCGCCCCGGGTGGCTCCGGTGACGAGCCGCCCGTCCTGATAGGTCAGCGAAACCGCGGCCCCGTCTATCTTGAGTTCACAGACATAGTGGATCGGGACCTCACCCAGGGCAGTCCGTACCCGCTTCTCCCAGGCATCCAGCTCCGCCTCCTCGAAGGCGTTGGCCAGGCTCAGCATCGGCGTCCGGTGCCGGACCGTGGCAAACGCCGCGGACGGCGGCGCGCCCACGCGCTGCGTGGGCGAGTCCGGCGTGATGAGCTCGGGGTAGCGCTCTTCTAGATCGCGGAGCTCGCGGACCAGCCGGTCATACGCCGCGTCAGAGATCGTCGGGGCATCGAGAACATGGTACCTGTAGTTGTGCTCGACGATCTCGTCGCGCAGCTTCTGGACGCGCCGCCGCGCCTCGTTTGGGATGACCATCCCAACCGCCTCCAGCCATCGCGAGGATGATGGACACCTGGCCCTCTCCGTCAACCAGACGCTTCCCTGTGGAGGTTCCGGGCCGCCACGAACGCCAGCCCGTGCTCGGTCAACGCCCGCGCCGTCTGGTTGACCGCGGCGTGCTTGTCCAGGTAATTGCGCTCCAGCAACGCCATCTGTCCGCTCGATTCCACCTCGGCCTTCTCACGGAAGTAGTCCAGGACGTCCGAGGGGTGCTCGCGGGTCTGCTCCACCTCGGGATCGCCGCCCTCGTGCTTGGCGGAGATGTTGGCTACGCGCCCGGCGATCTCAAGTAACTCTTCCCTCCGGTTGTAGGGCTGGCGCACGATGCTCTTCCAGGTCTCGGTGATGTGGTGCTCGAACCGCACCACGGTTTCGAAGTCAAGCGCCCTGCGCGCCTCTGCGCACAACTCTATCGTCTGGTTGTTTACCGAGTTGCTGAAGTTGAAGCCGATAAGGGGGCTGGTGCCATCGGGGCGCGAGAACAACTTGGCGCCGATCAACGTCCAGAGGACAGCATAGGGGTTGTCGTTGCCCATGAACACCGAGATCTTGAACTCGACGTTCACCCCCAGCTTGTACAACAGGTACCCCAGCAGCACCGTGCCCGGATTGATGTTGAGCACCTGGGGCGTGCCGTAGTTGGTGAAGTAGTACAGGAACTCGTCCACCCACTTCAGGGCGTGGCCGTTGGGCTGGCCGATGCCTCCGAAGTAGCCGGTGATGGTCTCGGGCCCGCCCAGGTGCACGTTGGAACCGTCGGTGCCCCTGGTGTCGAGCGTTTCCACGTAGCTGGCGCCGATGATCTGCATGGCCGCGGCCAGGGCCAGCATGTCGCCGCCGTCGGCCTCGGACTCCTTCATTCTGCGCACGCGGATGAAGCGTGACGGCATCAATTCGCCGCCCGCGATGGCCTGCCTGGCCTCGCTGATCAGCCAGGGGAAATACTGCAACGCGCTTATCTCCAGCGTGACGGCGAGGTCCTCGGTGAAGGTCCTGCTGCCCGCGCCTGGGCCCAGGATCCTGCGGCGGTAGTCCGCGATGCTGATGAAGGCGCCGCGGTCGCGCTGCTCGGCCAGCCATCGCAGGTCGTCCAGGTAAGGGGACTGCATCGCCTCGAGCCGGGCCAGCAGCGCGGGCAGAGCGCGAGCCGACTCGGCCTTGCGGTTGATCTCCTCCGGCGTGCCGTAGGGACGAATCACCTCGAGCAGGGCGTCTACGACCCTGCTCGACGGATCGAGCAACAGCGCGTTTATGGCGTCCAGGTTGGCTTCAGGGATGCGCAGCCTCTCCCGGAGTTCCTCGGTCATGGCGCAACGCCACCTCCCGTTATTCGCCCAGGCTTCGCTTCAGTTCGTCCATCTGCCCGTCATCAATGCCAAACCAATGCTCCGGCTGCGGGAACTGGCGGCCCGTGACCTCGGCCACGTACTGCTTGAGACCGTTCAGGATAACCTCCCCGGCGTTGCCGAACACCTTGGCCATCTTCGGCTTGAAGCGTGGGTACAGGCCAAACATGTCGTGGAAGATCAATAGCTGACCGTGGGCCTGCGGCCCGGAGCCGAGACTGATGATGGGAATGCTCGATCGCTCGGTGATCAGCGCGCACACCCGGTCGGGCACCATCTCCAGCAGGATGCTGAAAGCCCCGGCCTCTTCGAGCGCCCTGGCGTCGTCCACGATCTTCCTGGCGTGCGCCGCGTCTTTGCCCTGCACCCTGAAGCCACCGAGCGCCGACACGCTCTGCGGCGTCAGCCCCAGGTGACCCATGACAGGGATGCCTGCCCTGGTGATGCCCGCCATCCTGTCGGCCATCTCTGCTCCACCTTCCAGCTTCACGGCGTCGCACCCGGTCTCGGCCATGAACCGGCCCGCGTTGCGGATCGCGCTCTCCACGGACGGCTGGTAGGACATGTACGGCATGTCGCCGATCAGCCAGCTCATCGGCGAGCCCCGACGCACCCCCTGGGTGTGCCGGATCATGTCGTCCATTGTCACGGGCAGGGTGCCCGCGTAGCCGAGCATGGTCATCCCCAGACTGTCGCCCACGAGAACGATGTCTATGCCCGCCTTCTCGACCAGGTCGGCCATCGCGTAGTCGTAACAGGTGATCATCGTAATCGGGGAGCCGTCGGCCATCTTCCTCATCAGCGACGGCAGCGTAACCTTCTTGCGATCGGTCATCTCCTGCTCCTTTCGACCCGGGACGCTCCCAGGGCGTTGGTGTTATCGAATCTCGAACCTGTCGTTCTTGTAATTCGACTGGATCATCCATTTACCTGGATCAACCTCGACCTCCTTGATCGCCGCCGGGGTCGTAACCGTCACCGTTGCCTCGCCGCGACTGGGCACCTCGACGCGGCGCACGGTCCGGCCTTCACCGGCGCCGAACGCCACCTCCACCAGCATCGTGCCGGTCCCCGTGTTGCGGACCGTCGCGGTGGTCCGAAACTCGCCCTCATCGGTCCGGGTCGTGGAAGCAGAGGCCACAACGCAGTCGGGCAGCACGACCTGGGAGATCCACTGGTCGAAGAACCAGTCGAGCTTCCCTCCGGAGATCTCCTCCGCCACCTCCCGGAACTCGTCCACGCGCGCCGCCCGGCCGCGGGTCCGCTGGAAGAAGGCCGCGAGCGTACGTCGGAAGGCGTCTTCCCCGATCACGAACCGCAGCATGTGGAGCACCAGGCTCCCCTTGCTGTAGATCACGCGCCGCGAGGCGCGCGGCCCGCTCCGCGGCGTCCCTGCTCGCCCGGAGCTCCT
>DYHL01000145.1:3620-6909 GCA_020724185.1 Candidatus Nitrosymbiomonas sp.
GGAGCCGTAGTTGGCGAAAGTGAACACCGCGATCGAACGGTCGTCCGGCGTGCCGGCGATCACGGCGTAGTCATCCCGTTCCTCCTGCAGCTCGCGGGCAAACGCCTCCGGCCCCATCACCGCCTCGGTGGCCATCAGGGCAAGGTACTCCGCGAACCCCTCCGACAACCAGATGAACCCCACGCCCTTGGGTACTGTCCGGCCGGGCACGAAGGAGTGGGCGGCTTCGTGCGCCATCAACAGGAACAGCCACGAATCGCGGTTCAGCGCGCCGGGCATCGTGCCCTTGAAAGCGCGGTCGTCAATCAGCAGCAGCGCGGGATACCCGATCCCGCCGCCTACCACGATCAGCGAGACCACCTTCAGTTCTGTGTATGGGAACGGGTAGAGCAGCCGGCCGTAGAACTCAACGGCCTGGCCGGTGTATCCGGCCAGCTTGTCGAGGTTGCGCTCCTCGCCCGGGATCGTGTAGATTTGCAGGCGCACACCGCCGGCCGTCCGCTCCACCCGCCTGTGCCGCCGGCCGCCGGCCAGCGCGACCCACGGCACCTCGACCTCGGAATCCCACCGCAACACGTTTCCCTCTGCGGACACCTGCCGGCCCGTGGACACGACCGTGAACCCGGGCGGGGCGGTTGCCTGCATCGTCACCCGGCCCATGTTGGCGGAGTAGTCGCCAAACGGGCTGACCAGGACCGGGTACAGCGCGCTCGTGTGAAGCAGCACGAACTCGTTGTAGACGTAGAGCGGCTGGCCGTCGTACTCGATCGTCACGGTCTGGCGCGCCTTGGGAGACAGCGCCGGATCGAACGTTAGAAGCAGTTGCGAACCCGTTCGCGTGAAGGTGACCCTGGCGCCTTCGGCCTGCACCGACCGGACGGTCAGCACAGACGACAGCTCCATACGGACCCGGGAGACCGGCTGTTCAGCCGTGATCTCCATGGCGACCCGGGCGGTCCCGCGCAGGGTGCCCCGGCTCAGGAAACGCAGATCGGCACCCACCATCTCCAGGCTCAGGTCAACCGGCGTGATCGAGACGGCCACCTCGAAGCCACGGGCGACCACATCCTCCAGGACGATCTGGTCGGCCGCCGGGAGGGAGGGCGACCACCCCACCAACGAGGCTGCCAATGCCAGAATCACGACCTTGCGGGCGCGCACCGGAATCCTCATGACCCAGCCCCCCTGGACTAGCCCCCTATGACGTAGTCCACCTGCGCGCGAAACAGGTCCGGGAAGGTCTCGAACGCCGCACGACTGATGATCGAGTCGCGATCTATGGCCCGGTCAATGGCGAGGACGCCGTTCAGGTGGTCAATCTCGTGCTGCAGCAGTTCGGAGAAGGGCTGGTCGAGCCGGACCCATTCGCGCTCCTGCCCCTGCTCATCGGCGTAGCGGATCGAGATGGAAAGATGGCGCCGCACCCGGACCATGAGGTGCGGGAAGCACATGCAGTCGTCCCACATGGTGAAGGTTTCTGCGCTGGCCCAGGTGATCTCGGGGTTGACAACGATGAAGGGACCCTGCCCCAGGTTGAGGGCAATGAAGCGCCGGGAAACGCCGATCTGGGGTGCCGCTATCCCGCGCCCGAACCCCCAACGCGCGCGGAAGGCCTCGAGCGTCTCCACCAGGCACCGGGCGTCCGCAGCGAACACCGGGTCGGTTAGGTCGGAGACGCACACGGACACGGCCCTGAGCCTGGGATCGCCCAGCGGCAGCACCTCTGGCATCCCATCCCTCCTCACGGTGCAGGTCCCTCTTCGCGCCGCGGCGTCTTGAGCCCTCTTGGACTCGGTGCTACACTGGCCCCACCCATGGACCCGGTGCTCATTCAGATTGGCCCCCTAGCGATCCGATGGTACGGTGTAATGCTTGCCGCCACGATCGCTGTCAGCATTGTCGTTGCCTATCGCTTTGGGCCGCGGTTCGGCGTCTCCGTCCCGGTCCTGGACAAAACGATCGTGACCTTAGTCATCGTGGCCCTGGCCGGCGCGCGCCTGGGGTATGTGCTCTCCCATCCGGCGGGATTCGGCAACCTCGTGGAGATCATCCGCCTGGACCACGGAGGGCTGACCTCGCACGGCGCGATTGCCGCGGGATTGCTCTACCTCGCCTGGGCCGCGCGCCGCCACGGCATCTCGGTGTGGTCCCTGGCCGACACCTTTGGCTGGGCGATCCCGATCGGCAACATCCTCGTGCGGTTCGGCAACTTCGCCAACGGCGAACTCTACGGCGATCCCACGACCCTTCCCTGGGGCGTGCGATTCCCCACCGCGCCAGACCTACCGCGGCACCCCCTGCAGATCTACGAGATGGTCTTCGCCGGGATCATCCTGCTCGCCGCTCGGAAGATCGCCTCAGGTCGGCGGTTCGAGGGGCAGGTGTTCTGGACGATCGTGGTGGCCACCTCGATCGGCCGGCTGTTCCTGGATGCGCTGCGCAGCGATGTGCGAGCGGTGGGCTGGCTGACCCTGGGACAGATTCCGGCCGTGCTGTTGATTGCCTGGGGTGTGTGGGCGTTGTTACGGGGCGGCGCCAGGGCGAGGTTGGCCGGCGCGACGCTACCTCCAGGGAAACCCTAGCCTTCGCAAGGCTCGTTCCAGGTCCTTCCGGTTGATAACCCTCAAAACCGTCACTAGAGTCCCATCAACTCGATAGAGCACCCTGTAGTCACCTGACCGCAAGCGGTAGAGCGGGAAGGGAAAGCCTTTCAACCGCTTGATTTGAGGTGGTCGCCCGAGGGCTGCTTCTCCCAGCATTTGCAGGTCTTGGCTGACCTGGCCGCGGGCAGGGCCAGGTAGATCATCCAGGTCCCTCGTCGCAGCGCGGGTGAGCTGGACCGTAGACCCGCTCACCGGCCACGCTGCCTGCCCAGGTAGGTCTCGAGAGCGACGACTCGACCACTCTTCCTGTCGGCCTCGGCCTCGGCGATCATCCTTCGGATCTTCGGGCTGTGTTCCAGAACAAAGTCCTCCAGGTCATCCTCATTCAGCGCGGTGATCGAGGCCGCGGGCTTCCCGCGAACGGTCACGATCACCGCCTCCCCCTTCATCACCTGACGCAGCAGCGCGTTGGTCTTGTTCTTCAGCTCGACCGTGTTGGCGACTTTCATGAGAACCTCCTCCGGCATTACTAAAGGCTATTTTAATAGCCAGCTATCCACGCGTCAATCTGGCGGCTACCCCCCACTGCCAAGGGGTATCCGCGAAACTTGCGCAACCCCACAACTGCCGTCTAGAGCCTGGAGAGCAGCGCGCCCACCTGCTGCGCAAACGAGGTGACCGCCGCC
>DYHL01000146.1 GCA_020724185.1 Candidatus Nitrosymbiomonas sp.
AGGCGGTGAGAATGTCTATCCGGCCGAGGTGGAGGAAGTCCTGCTCAGCCACCCTGCCGTGGAGGACGCGGGCGTGTTCGGCCTTCCTGATCCGGAGTGGGGACAGGTCGTGGTAGCGGCGGTTGTGGCGCGGTGCGGCGCCTCCCTCGACGAGGAGGGAGTACGCGCCTTCTGCGAGGCGCGACTGGCCCGGTACAAGGTGCCGAAGCGGATCTGGTTCGTGGAAGACCTCCCGCGATCTCCGGCCGGCAAGTTGATCCGCCGGGCGCTGCGCGAGGAGTTCGGGCGCAGTCCCGACATCCTGGCCGCGCCGCCAACTGAGCGGCGCACGTGGATCAGGGACGCCTTCCACCGGATTGCCGGCCGCTACGATCTGCTGAACCATCTCTTGAGCGGAGGCCTGCACGTGCTCTGGAAGCGGGCCGCGGTGCAGGCGGCAGGGCTGCGGCCTGGCGGCGTGGCGCTCGACGTGTGCTGTGGGACCGCGGACCTGGTGCTGCTGGCCTCGCGCGCCGTCGGGCCGCAGGGGCGCGCGATCGGCGTGGACTTCGCGCAGGGGATGCTTGAGGTGGGGGCCAGGCGCCTGGGCGCGGCGAAGCCCAAGGCCCGCACCTCGCTCGTGTGCGCGGACGCCGAAGCGCTCCCGCTGGCCGATGGATCCACCGACGCGGTGTCGTTTGCCTTCGGGATCCGCAACGTGGCGTCCCCGTCCGGCGCGCTGCTGGAAGCCCACCGGGTGCTGCGGCCAGGAGGCCGGGTTGTGGTGCTCGAGTTCGGGCAGCCGAACGCGCGATGGCTGCGGGTGGCCTACGACCTGTACTCCAGGACGATCATCCCGCGGCTCGGCGGCCGGCTCTCGGGGCGCGGCGACGCGTATCAGTACCTGCACGACTCGATCCGCCGGTGGATGGATCCCGAGGCGCTGGCCGGCCTCATGCGGGAAACGGGATTCCAGGAGGTCAGGTACAAACCGCTGTCTGGCGGGATCGCCGTGCTGCACATCGCGATAAGACCGGGCGACTAGGCCGCCTGAATCAGCGAGCGGATCGCGTGAACGAGCGCGTCCACGTCCGAGCGCGTGTTGTATCCCTGGATTGAAACCCGGAGGAGCTGGCGGTTGTTCCAGTTCCACACCGGTATCTCGATCTGGAACTCCTCGCGCAGACGCTGCTGGAACGCCTCCGGGTCGCAGGGCGGCAGAAGGACGCTGGCCATCTGAACGAACCAGGGGCTGCCGTCCGGCCGTGTCTCAGGGCAGATGGCAGGTAGCCCGGTCACCGAGCCGATCGCCCGCCGCGCGTCTGTGACCACCGCGTGGCACTCTTGCCGCACGGCGTCCCAGTCGTGCTCCTTGAAGAACTCGATCGCCGCGGGCACGGCCAGGAAGGCCGCCAGATCGCGCGTTCCCTGGTACTCGTGCTCGTCAATGAACCGGGACGGTCCTGGCTTCTCGGATCGCCATCCCCAGCTCACGACCAGCGGATCGAGCAGCGGGTGGGCCTCGCGCCGCGCATGGAGGAACGCCGAGCCCTTGGGCGCGCACATCCACTTGTGGCAGTTGCCAGCGTAGAAGTCGGCGCCCAGCGCGTCCAGATTGAGCGGGATCTGGCCCGGCGCGTGGGCCCCGTCTATCACTGTAAGGATGCCGGCGGAGCGGGCGCGGCGGATCAGATCCTCGACCGGGAGAATCAGCGCGGTCGGCGGGGTGATGTGGCTGGCGAACAGGACCCTAGTCCTGGGCGTCACCCGCGACCACACCACGTCCACTATCTGCTCGGGTGATGCGACCGGGAGCGGGATTGGCGCCTGTACGAACGTCGCGCCGGCCTTCTCGCAGACGAACGCCCAGGTGCGGTTCAGGGCGCCGTACTCGTGGTCGGTCGCAAGCACCTCGTCACCAGGGTTGAGTCGGAGGGAGCGGGCCACGATGTTGAGCCCGGTGGTCGTGTTGGTCACATAGACAAGATCGTCGGCTCCGGCGCCCAGGTACTCCCCGAGCGCCTGGCGCGCCCGTCGCATCAGGTCACCTGCCCGCCGCGCGAAGAACTCGACCGGCTGCTCTTCCAGCTCTCGCTGCCATCGCTGGTACGCCTCGAAAACGGGCCTGGGACACGCGCCGAACGAGCCGTGATTCAGGAATACGACGTCACTCCGAAGCAAGAACATCGGTAACCTCCGGTCATTGCCTGGGCGTCAGGGCCAGGTCGAGGATTGCAGGCGGTCCGTCGGCGATCGTCACCCTTCTCGTCTCGGACTGGTAGCCTTCCTTGGAGATCCGCACGGAGTGCGTTCCCGCGGGCAGCAGGCGGTAGAACCGTCCGAACTCGGGATCACTCGTGCGGGCCTTGACCGCGTCGTTGGTGAAGCCCTCCACCTCGACGAGCGCCTCAAGAGGCCGGCCGGTCCTCACATCGGTCACCCTTCCGGTGATCCCTGGCCCTCGGTATCGGTAGATGAAGTTCTCGCCTTCCCTGCCGTGCAGGAACCGGCGCAGCCACGCTCTGACCCCGTCCGAGAGGTTGCGCACGTACTCCTCGGCCTGCCGCAGCGAGCGCGGGTCGTCATCGGATGGGTCAGGGGTGTAGAAATACCCGTCGTTGTAAAGGCGCTGGGCGATCTCAACGATGTAGTGAAGCGTACCCAAGGCCGCGTGGTGCCAGTTCGACGACTGGCCCATGGGAGCCAGCAGGGCAGCCGCGGGCATGCGGCACACCGCCGGGTCAAACATCGGCGACCCCATCTGGCAGAACCCCCCGGCTTGCCTGGATACCATTATCCAGGACGCGAGTTCACGTGCCGTTTCCGACAGCCTGGCCTGGTCAGGCGGGGGAGGGAACGGATCTTCAGCCGGCCTGGCGCCCCACGGCCGCATGATTTGGCTCTGTGGGAATGGGTTGCCGTGGTGAAAGTCAATTCCGAACAAGGGGCGCTGTTCGAGGGCCAGGTCGCGCAGCGCCCGGGTCTCGGGCTCCGAGAAGGGCGCGGTGCCGCGATAGTACGAGGCGTTCGGGTCAATGCACTCCGGCTGATAGACGGTGCAGCGGTCCCAGCGGAAGTCGTAGTTGCGGTTCAGGTCCACGCCAGGCCGGTCGCTGTTCTTGCGCCGGTTCGTCTCGTAGCCGTAGACGTTCTGCACCGGCACGAACCAGATCTCGTAGGCGTTGACCCAGTCGGTGATCTCCGGATCGACGCCGTAGCCGCGGGTCAGGTCGTGGATGAGCCCGAGCGTGATCCGAAGCCCCAGCGGCTCCCGGCCGTGGACGATGCCCAGGAAGAGCCAGGCCGGTTCGTCCTCCTCCCGCGCCGCGTTGTCCGAGACCTTCACCGCCAGGATCGGCTTGCCGTGTTGGCTGCGACCGATCTCACGCACGCGCACGATGTCGGGGAAGCTGTCTTGAAACCGCATCAGGCGGGCGACGATCTGCTCGTACGAGGGGTAGAACGCCTCCTGCGGCTGGGCGTTCGTGCCGGTGGGGGAGCCCGCGAGGGACAACCCGGCCAGGAGAGCGCCGGCGGTCAGGAGGCGCAGGATCAAGCGGCGCCAGATCAAACCGGCAACCTCCGCACCTCGCGCGGCAGCTTGCTCAATCGCTCCGCGCCCTGGGCTGTCACGACGACTATCTCCTCCAGGCGTACCCCGAACTCGCCTTCGAGGTAGATGCCCGGCTCGACACTGAAGACCATCCCTTCCTGCATCGGCAGATCGTTGGTGTGCGTGACCGAGGGGGACTCATGCCCGCTGAGGCCGATGCCGTGGCCGGTGCGGTGCGTGAACTCCTTGCCGTAGCCGGCGCTCTCGATCACGGCGCGTGCGGCTTTGTCAACCGCCGAAAGCGGGGCGCCGGGCCTGACTGCGTCCATGCCCGCGCGCACGGCGTGCTCGACGATCGCGTGAACCTCGTGATAGCGCGCCGAAGGCTCGCCCAGGTGGCCCATGCGGGTGATGTCTGACATGTACCCTTCAAGGCGGCCCACGAGGTCTACCAGGACCGGTTCTCCCGCCCGCAGGGACCGGCTGCCCGAGCGATGGTGCGGGTAGGCCGAGTTCGGCCCGCTCCCGACGATTGCGCCCCCCGGCTGCGCCACTTCCTGCTCAGCGAACGCGTCCGCGACGGCGCGGGCAACCGCGATCTCGGTGACACCGGGACGGCAGGCGGCGAAAGCCGCGTCCACCGCGATGTCGGCCGTGGCAGCCGACCGGCGCATCAGCGCGATCTCGTCCGGGGTCTTGATCATGCGCACGGGCGCCATCACCTCGGCGCCAGGGGCGAACACGCTCTTGGCCCACTGCCCCTGGAGGAGCAACAAGAAGTCGGCCCGCATGGTGTCGCCGACGCAGATGCGCATGGGAGCGCCCAGCCGGCCGCGCGCCTCGCGTAGCGCCTCCCCAGGCCCCTCGGCGTCGGTATAGGTAAGAAAAGGCAGGTCAACGTGTCCGCGCGCTTCCCCGGCGTTGAGCTCGGGTACGAGAAAGACCGCGTCGTCCCCGCTGAGGAACAGGTAGCACGGCCGCTCGTCGGCGTGCGGAGTGTAACCAAGCAGGTAGTACAAGTCGTCACCCGGCGGCAGGCTGACAAGATCAAACCCTGCCGCTTTCATCTGGGCGCGCGTGCGGGCGAGGCGGTCGGCATTGGACATCTTGCCACGTCCCTTCGGCAGGCACTCCCTGCTGTCAGGAGGCCGCGCTGCAGCACTCAATACACCATCTGCCTCAAGTAGACCTCCCGTAGGTGCGCCGCCGGGTGGCAGGAACGATCCGGCGCGCCGGCGAATCCGCCCGCGGTCATGTTGTCACGGTCCCCAGCATCGTCCCCGACCGGTGAATCCCTGATTCGCCTCCGGCGCCGCGCCGCCAAGATCGCGGCGATCCTGGGCGAGCGCTACCCGGTGACCCGCTTGCCGCTCAAGCACCGGAACCCGCTGCAGTTGCTCGTGGCGACGCTACTGTCGGCGCAGTGCACCGACGCTCAGGTGAACAGGGTCACGCCGGCGTTGTTCACCCGCTACAGGACGAGCGAGGAGTTCGCTGCCGCCGACCCCCTTGCGATCGAGGCGCTCATCCGGCCCACGGGATACTTCCGGCAGAAGGCGCGGGCGATCGCGCGGATGGCCAGGACGCTAGAACAGAAGTTCGGCGGCATCGTGCCGGGCACGATGGAGGAGTTGCTGGAGCTGCCGGGAGTGGGGCGCAAGACGGCCAACGTGATCCTCGGCGGGATCTTCGGCGTGCCCGGTGTCGTCGTGGACACTCACGTGCGGCGCATCAGCCAGCGTCTGGGCCTGACCGCGCACGACGATCCCCCCAAGATCGAGCAGGACCTCATGCGGATTCTAGATCGCGATCAGTGGTCGGATTTCTCCCTGCGAGTTATCTATCTGGGCCGGGAGGTGTGCCGGGCGCAGCGTCCGCAGTGCCCCACCTGTCCGCTGCGGCGTCTCTGCCCTTCCGCAGAGTTCACCGGCCGACCGCCGTGGATGAGGCCCCGCCCCTCTGCGCGCGGAAGCCGGACCAGAGGCCCGTCCAGCCGATGACCAGGTGCGCCAGGGCGTAGAGGTAACGTGCCTGGATGCCCAGTACCGGTATCAATCCGCCGGTGATCAGGGCGCTCAGAAACCCGAGGAGCGCCGCAAGGGTGTAGACCAGGCCGGAGGTCTGCGCGCCCATTCTTACACCCCAACCTAAGGAGCCCAGGCATACTAACACCGCTCCGCTGCCCACGTGGAAAAGCCTGAGCTCCGGAGCCAGATATCCCAGCAACAGTAGAACTATGCCGGCGACCAGGCAGTAGATTCGCGCCATCATACCCCTCGCAGATGGTCTTGCCTGCCCACTTCGTCTTTGTTGCGCCGGCTCCCTCCGCAGGAGTGCCCATTGCGCAGGGTGAATGGCCCGGTGAGGTGATGGTACCCATGCGTACGGGACGCTCAACCGTGATCGCGCGCCGCGGGATGATCGCCACGGGCCACCCGCTCGCGACCGCGGCAGGCTTGAAAGTGCTGGCGGACGGTGGCAACGCCGTGGACGCGGCGGTGGCCGCGGCAGCGGTGCTGGGAGTGGCGCAGCCGATGATGAGCGGCCTCGGCGGCGACACTTTCATGCTGGTCTACCACAGACCAGAAGGCCGCGTCTGGGGCCTCAACGGCAGCGGCCCTGCTCCCGCCGGCGTGTCGCGAGAGCACTTCATCGAGCAGGGCCATGCGACGATGCCGATGCGTGGAATGCTGGCCGCATCAGTGCCCGGCTCGGTCCGGGCGATGGACGAGGCCCTGGACCGATGGGGCAGCGGCCGGTTCTCCCTTCGTAGGTTGCTTGAGCCGGCGATCCGCTACGCCGAGGAGGGCGTGCCGGTGGCGCGCAAGATCGCCCTGTGGCTGCGCGAAGCCGCGCCCGTGGTCGCCCAGCACCCTTCCTCAGCGGCCGTGTTCCTGCCTCGCGGCAGGCCGTTGGAAGAGGGCGAGATCCTGATCCAGCGCGATCTCGGTGCATCGCTGCGGGCGGTGGCCGCGGGTGGCTCCGAGGCATTCTACGAAGGCCCGATAGCCGCGGCGATAGGCGCCTACAGCCGTGCCCGCGGCGGGCTGCTGTCGGCCGGTGACTTTGCCGGCTATACCGTGGACGTGCACGAACCCCTGCACACCGCGTTCCGCGACCTGACCGTCTACGCAACGGCGCCGCCGTCCCAGGGGATCCTGCTGATCGAGATGTTGAACATCCTCGAAGGATTCGAGCCCGCACGCTGGGATTCGCCCGATGCCATCCACCGGGCGGTTGAGGCCAAGAGAATCGCCTATGCCGATCGCCTCGCCTACCTGGGCGATCCGCTGTTTGTCCGCAATCCCATCTCCGCGCTGCTCGACAAGGCGTACGCGGCCCGCCGGCGAGGGGA
>DYHL01000147.1 GCA_020724185.1 Candidatus Nitrosymbiomonas sp.
CGCACCGAACGGGGAGTGGGCGTGGGCCAACCCGCTTCCACCGCGGTGGCGGCCTACGGCGCGGCCTCGGCAGGAAGCGGGGACGATCGGGTGCTCTGGTACGACGCCATCGGGCTCGTATTGGGAACGGGCAGTGGCACCGTCATTCGGATCGGGGTGTTCGACCCCAAGGCCTTCGTGCGGGCGCTGCTGGCGGATGAACGGCCTGCCCGCGACGTTGTGCTGACCGCGCGCCCGCCCAAGTACGGCGACGCGCCGAGCGCCGGTACAACCGGCACCGCCGGCACGGGTGGCAGCGCCGGCGCGCAGGCGCGCTCGGCGCTGGTGACCATTACCCTGAAGAACCTGAGCCGGGGCGCGAAGGTCCTCAATCCCAACTTCCTCACTCTCTCGGATCGCGAGGGTGAGACCTATCGTTACGACCCGTCCTCGTTCCGGCAGTCCGACGCCTGCCGATCAACGGTCTCGGTACGGCCCGGAGAAGCCGGAACCTGCTCGCTGGTCTTCGTGATTCCCGCTGGACGCAGCGCCCGCACCATCACATTCAACGATGGCGCGAGCACCGACGAGTACTACTTCTAGTTTGAACCGCCGACCTCCTAGTCCCAAACCAGGCTCGGCCATTGCGCCGCCGTTTGCCTAAGACCGCTTTGCCGCGCCCCTGCCGGTCCGACCTCGTTGATCCTTGCGACGCTTGCTACCATGGCGACGACCAACGCGCAGTAGTTCCACTCCTTGCGCTGCGCGGGAAGGTACGGTGTGGCACCGGTGGCTGTCGCTACAGGAGCGCGACTATTCCTTGACACCGTCTCCCCGCTCGAACTACAATGTAGTCGCACGCGCGCAAGAGCGCACAGCAGAGGAGGCAGGACAGAGATGGCAGCGCGACCCAAGAAGACCATGGCGGTGCCCACCACACCCGTGTCGGTTCGCTTCGGGAAGCACGACACCCCGATGGTCCGGGTCCTCCGGGCCCGGGCCAGGGCGAGCAGGCGGTCCCTCTCGGACCAGCTCAAGTACTACGCCCACCTCGGGATCGTGGCGAAGGAGAACCCGGACCTGCCC
Source organism: Candidatus Nitrosymbiomonas sp. (assembly GCA_020724185.1). Lineage (GTDB taxonomy): Bacteria > Sysuimicrobiota > Sysuimicrobiia > Sysuimicrobiales > Humicultoraceae > VGFA01. The sequence goes on from DYHL01000147.1 coordinate 1,066, forward strand.
CTCGGCGTTATCGAGGGGATCCTGGAAGGGTTGGAGGAAAGCCGAACTGGACTGGTTGAACCGTACCGCTGGGGCCGGATCACGTGACTCCACTCCCGCCCCGAAATGTTCAGCAGGTCCCCCGATTCCGAAAGGCCAAGCGGCGGCTGCCAGGACCGATCCAGGATGCCGTGGACGATCAGGTCCGGCTTATTATGGAGAACCCCCTGCTGGGGGAGCCGAAGACAGGGGCGCTCAAGGGCGTCAGGGTGGTGAAGTTCCGCGGGGGAGACCACCAGTACCTTCTGGCCTACCGGTTCTTCCCGACGTCCAGCGTGGTTGAGGTCCTGGACGTGGGGGTGCATGAGAACTTCTACCGGGACCTGGCGGCGCACTTGCAGGACCGCCCTCGGGGGCAGAACCCTTAGACCAACGACGACCACTGCGGCGCCTGCGCTCCAGGCCGCGGTCCTCTCCTGGACCGACGGCAACACCGCGCGCGTCGCGCCTTCCCGCCGACCGGCTTCTGCCACAAGGAATTTGGAAAGAATTGGAACTCGGGGGTTCCGGGAACAACGAGAATCGCTGAAACCCGCGTCAGTATTGGTCGGGGCGGCCCGATTTGAACGGGCGACCTTCTGGTCCCAAACCAGACGCGCTGCCAAGCTGCGCTACGCCCCGACGAAGCGATCGTAGCAGAGGCACCGGAGAAGGGTCAACTCAGCATCAACGGCCGGACCGTCATCTACCCTACCACCACGGGCATGCCATCATTCGCCGCACTCCGATAGCAGGCCGCAACCACCTCCACCGCCCGGTAGCCGTCCTCGGCAGTAACCGTGGGTGTTCGATGCTGGGTGACGGCCTGAACGAACGCCTGATCCTGCTGGACGTATCCCAACCGCTCTTCCCACGGCAGGGTGCTGAAGTCCTGGATGACGGCGGGCTGGCCGATGGCCCGGGCGTGGATGAGACGATCAAAGCCCTCGGTCACCACGGCCGCGTGGTCTCCGAACAGCTCGATCCGCTCCGTGGGCGGCGTCCAGGTGGCGTGCCCACAGGTAGAAAAGGTCACGAGGGCTCCGCTTGCGGTTGCGAGGAGCACAACCGCATCGTCCATGTCGGGATAACAGGAAGATCGCGCCAGGCAGCGGACCGTGTGGATGGGGCCCAGCAGCCACCGGGCCGCGTCGAGCAGGTGGATCCCGGTGTCGTAGATGAACCCTCCTGACACGGCCGGGTTCGAGAACCACGGCGGGTTGCGCATGTCGCCGTCGTTCATCTTCATCGCGCCTGAGAATACGGTCATCCCCCCGGCAACCAGGTCGCGCATCCCGGCGTATGCTGGCGCGAACCGGCGGTTGAAGCCAATCTGATAGACGCGGCCCGTGCGCTCTACGGGGTCCAGGACGCGCCTGGCATCCTCAACTGAAGTCGCCATGGGTTTCTCGCAGAGCACGTCAACGCCGCGCTCCAGTGCCGTCACGCAGGCGTCGGCGTGGAGAACGTTGGGAACCGCAATGACAACCGCATCGAGCCCCAATGCGAGCAGCGCCTCTAGATCTGCGGCAGGCCTAGCTTCGACGGAGGCGGCCACCGTCCGCGCCCGCCCTTCATTGGAATCTGCCACGGCCGCGATCACAACCCCCGGCGTGGCCGCCAGCACCCTGGCATGGACCGATCCGATGGTCCCGGCTCCATAGATCCCAACCCGCATCAGCAGGCCTCCTGTGATGATCTCGCGAGCAGTTGGCCCTAGGCCTCAGGCACCACGCGCCTTCCGGCGGAGGCGGAGTCCAACAGCGCGTCGGTCAGCACGGCGCACCGGTACCCGTCGTCGAACGTGGCGCCGACTCGCGCCGGATCTTCGCCCGCCACGGCCCGGAGAAAACCGTCAAGCTGGTGCACAAACGAGTGCTCCCAGCCCAGGATGTGTCCAGACGGCCACCAGACGGCTCCGTAGGGATGCGTGGGCTCCGTGACCAGAACCGTCCTGAAACCGCCCAGGTCCGCATCGCCTGTGGTGTAGACCTGCAGCTCGTTCAACCGCTCCAGATCGAAGATGACCGTTCCACCCGAACCGCTGATCTCGAACCACAACAGGTTCTTGCGCCCGGGGCAGAACGTCGAGGCTTCCAGAGTGCCGATAGCACCACCCTCAAACTCGAGGGTGGCCACCACCGCGTCCTCGACGTCCACCTCCTCGTCTCCTGCCCCCCCAGGGCGGCGCGGTACGAAGATCCGGCTGGCCGCGCTGACCGCGGCGATCTCCCCCACCAGGAATCGGGCAAGATCGAGGATGTGGGAGGCCAGATCACCCGCCGCCCCGCTGCCCGCGCGGACACGCTCCTGGCGCCAGGTCCGGGGTAAGGCGGCATTCATCAGGGAGTCGTCGCAATACCGAGCGCGGAAGTGGTAGATCCTTCCCAACCGGCCCTCGCAGATGAGGCGGCGGGCGAGCAGCACCGCAGGCACGTGGCGGTAGTTGAAGCTGACCTGGTGCACCACCCCGGCCGTCCCAGCGGCAGAGGCCATCGTCCGTGCCTCGGCGGCGTTGCGCGCGAGCGGCTTCTCGCAGAGGACGTGCCGGCCAAGGCGCAGGGCCTCGATGCACGGATCTGCGTGCAGGTCGTTGGGGGCGGCGTTGATCAGTATCTCCACGCGCGGGTCTCGAACGAGGTCCTGCCATCGGGTGTAGAAGGCCGGCGCGCCGTAACGGTGGGCCGCGGCCTCAACGTCCGAAGCCGTCCTGCCGCAGAGCGCCACGAGTACCGGGCGCAGCGGGGGCTGCATGGAATAGCCCACGCGCAGAATCGCGTGCACGTGAACCCTGGCCACGCCGCCGTACCCCAGCACCCCTACGCCAATCTCGCGAGTCTCCCCCAACGGTATTCCTCCTCAGAGCAGCGCCCGGGCAACCTTGTGCAGGGCGAGGATGATATCGTCCACGTCCTGGTCAGTGAACAGCGGATGGATGTCGAAGTGCACGGCCCGTTTGAGGATCTCGTCGGATCGAGGAAACTGCCCCTTCGTGATCGTCGCCTTTCCGCGGTAGTGCGGACAGTCCCAGGCACAGTGCCGGCGCGAGAGGAAGCGCCGCTCGATGAACTGATCGAAATGGTAGTAGACGTGCTGCCCGCTGGTCCACGCCACGCTGACGGGAACGCCCTCGGCGGTGAGGGCCTTCGCGAACCGGCCCGACTGCTCCGCGGTCGCAGCCGAGAAGATGAAAGTCGCCCCGGTGTCTCCGTCGGGATCGGGAATGGGACGGACGGTCAGTCCCTTGATGCCGGCCACAGATGCGACGAGCCGGGCCTTGTGCGCGCGCATGCGAGCGATGATCCAGTCCATGCGCTCGATCTGGGCCACGCCCACCGCGGCGGTCAGCTCGTTCATCCGGTAGTTGACGCCGATCAGCAGGGGGTTGCCCCCAGGAGCCACCTCGTCGAGTTCGGTGATGCGGGCCGATCCCTGATCGTGGTACCGGACCGCCCGCTCGAACAGCCGGGGGTCATCGGTCACGACCATGCCGCCTTCTCCGGTCGTGATGACCTTGTGATACTGAAGACTGTACACCCCGAACTCCCCCAGGGTGCCCAGGCGACGCTTCCTGTACATACCGCCCACTGCCTGGGCCGCATCCTCCAGGACCGCGAGCCCGTGCCTGCGCGCGGCGGACAGGATGGGTTCCATGTCGGCGCCGGCGCCGCGCATGTGCACTGGAATCACCGCGACTGTGTGCGGGCTCACCGCGGCCTCCAGGGCCCGGGGATCCACGGTGAGGGTCTCGTCTATGTCCGCGAATACCGGCACGGCCCCAAGCGCCACCACCGCGCCGACCGTGGCCACCCACGTGTAGGTCGGGACGATCACCTCGTCCCCCGGACCTATCCCAAGGGCTGCCAGGCCGCTGATCAGGGCCGCTGTGCCCGAGGTGACGGCCAGGGCGTGACGGGCTCCCATTATCTCGGCGAAGCGCCGCTCGAGCTCGGCGGTCTTGCGTCGCGGGCGCGGCCCGTAGTGCCTGAAGAGACTCTGGCTCTCCAGCACGTCCAGTACCTGGGCCCTTTCCTCCTCGCCGATCAACAGACCGCCAGGCCACCCCGGTAGCAGCGGCTCCCGGCGCACCGGCGAACCCCCGTCCACCGCCAGTCTGTCCTGCGATCCAATGGAATCATGCGTAGCCAAGGCTCGTAGCCCTCCCTTCAGGCGCGGGGTCACTACCGGCGGCCCCGCAACTCTTTCGGACGATCAGAGTCCCTGACAGTTCGGCGATCCTGGGCACCGGGGATTCTCCGCGGCTCAAGGCCATCAGCCGCTCGGCGGCGAGACGGCCCATCTCCTCCTTGGGCACGCGCAGCGTCGTCAGCGGAGGGTCGGTGTGAGCGCTTATCTCGACGTCGTCCATGCCGGCCACCGCCAGGTCCTCGGGAACTCGTAGCCCGCGCTCGCGCACGGCGCGCAGCGCCCCGATTGCCATCATGTCGGTAACGGTAACCACGGCCGTGGGAGGATCTGGAAGGTCCAGCAGGCCGTGCGTGGCCGCGGCCGCCGCATCAACGCCAATCGCGGTCAGCCGGACCAGGGCGGGATCGCAGTCCAGCCCGCGCGCAGCCAGGGCATCGCGGTAACCGTCCTGGGTCTCCCATCCAAACGGGTAGGCCACATCAGCACCCACCAGCCCGACGCGGCGGTGCCCCAGCGCCAGCAGGTGCTCAGTAACCAGCCGGGCTCCGCCGCGGTAGTCGTGCACAACGGCGGGAACCTTCGTTCCCGGAAGGTGGTTGTCCACAACGACCACCGTAAGGCCGCGCTCGAGGATGGCAAGAACCCACTCCGGATCGAGAACCCCAACGATAAGCACCCCGTCAACGGTGCCAGGGCCTACGAAACGCATCAGGTGGTCCACGCCCACCCCCGGGCGCAGCGCCGGTGCGATCACCAGACTGTAGTCCGAAGCATGCACGGCCTCGCCTACCCCGGAGAGCACCAGCCGGTAGAACGCGTCGCTGAACAGCGTTGTCATGTTCAGGCCCTGGATGACGCCCAGCGCATCCGCGCGGCCCCGTGCGAGGCGGCGGCCGGTGAGGTTTGGAACGTAGCGGAGCTCGGTTGCGACGTCTTCGACCAGCTTCCGGGTCAGCGCGCGCACTCCGGGCCTGGCGCGGAGCGCCAGTGAGGCGGTGGCAGGCGAAACCCCGGCAAGTCGAGCTACGTCGCGGATAGTAGGCATCAGCGGAACCTAAAACGTTTTAGATTCGCCCCAAATGTACGCGGATTCCACCGCCATTGTCAAGGATGCGCTGCCCGCAGGCCTACCGACCCAGACTAAACAGCCAAGGCAGCGGGATCGCCAGGAGCATCAGGGCTGACCCCAACAATGCCATGTTCTTCATGAAGTTGACCATCTCCATCATCTTCATCGAAGGGTCCTGGATCGCCCAGAAATTGTGCATCTTGAAGGAGACTGCCACGAAGAAGATCACCAGCGCCAGCACCCCGAGCTCGGGACGGATGCCAAGAAGGATCGACAGCCCGCCGAGCAGCAGGAGGATACCCGTCAATACCGTGAAAAGCTTCGGCGACGTCACTCCCTTTGAGGCCGCATAGCCGCTCATCATCTCGATCTTGCTGAAGTGATTGTACGCGTTCATGAGGTAGTACGCGCCGACGATGATCCTGCCGATCAGGAACGCCATCTCCATGACCACCCCTCCCTCACTCTGTTACTGCTTCACCGAACCGCGCGCGCAGGCCAGAGCCTGGTAGACCTCGGCGCTCAGTAACTACTCAGGAGGCATCCCGGGGCGGGATGCCTCCTGAGGTAATTGGGCGA
>DYHL01000148.1 GCA_020724185.1 Candidatus Nitrosymbiomonas sp.
TCATGGGCTCGTACGGCTACATGATGGAGTATCGCGTGGAGAAGTACCTGCGCGACGCCAAGATCGTACAGATCTACCTGGGCGCCAATGAAATCTGTCGGCTCGACATCGGCAGCTCGCTCTAGGTGAGCGAGCCCTTTGTCACTTCCATCAAGAAGGAGGGGGATTCGTGACAGGGCTGGCCCGAAAGTGGCACCCCCCCGTGGCCCTGGCGGTGGTGCTCGCGCTGTTCCTGGCCGCGGCCGTGGCCGCGGCGCCACCTCCCCCGACTCGACTCGTCATCGCTTATGGCATCTCCCCGGTGACGATGGATCCGCAGATGCACTCCAACACGGTCACCGAGAGCGTGCTGCGCCACATCTTCGAGACGCTCGTGGTGCGCACCGACGACATGAAGACCATCGAGCCGGGTCTGGCGACCGCGTGGCAGCCGATCGACGACACGACCTGGCAGTTCAAGCTGCGCCGCGGGGTCAGGTTCCACAACGGCGAGGAGTTCAACGCGCACGCGGTCAAGTTCTCGATTGAGCGGGCGATGGATCCGCGACAGCGGGCGCCGCTGCGCAGCCTCGTCGCACCGATCCGCAGGGTGGACGTCGTGGACGACCTCACGGTCAACGTCGTCACGGCGTGGCCCGACCCGCTGCTGGTGGGGCGGTTCGGGGGCTACGCCACCAACATCGTGCCGCCCCGGCACGTCCGCGAGAAGGGCGATGCCTTCGTGGCCGCCAACCCGGTGGGGACGGGGCCGTACCGGTTCGTGAGCTGGGTTCGGGACGGCGATCTGGTGCTGGAAGCCAATCCGGACTACTGGGGTCCCCCGCCCAGGTTTCGCACCGTGATCATCAAACCGATCCCGGAGAGCACCACTCGAGTGGCGGCGCTGCGCACCGGTGAGGCCGACATCATCGTCAACGTGCCTCCGGCGGACATCCCGGCCATCAAGCGCGGCGGCCGGGCCGAAATCCTCACCGTCCCCAGCGGGAGGATCATGCACGGCATGCTCAACGCCCAGGAGGGGCCGACTGCCAACGTCAAGGTTCGGCAGGCGCTGAACCACGCCGTTGATGTCGACAGCATCATCGCCACCATCCTCTCAGGCTACGGGAGGCGCCTGGCCACCGTCTTGGCGCACGAGGACTTCGGCTACGACCAGCACCTCAAACCCTACCCGTACGATGTTGCCAGGGCCCGTCAGTTGCTGGCGGAGGCCGGCTATCCCAACGGGTTCGAGGTGACCTTCGACTGCCCGAAGGGCCGGTATCCACTCGATTCGGAGGTCTGTCAGGCCATCGCCGGGCAGCTTGATCAGGCGGGTGTGCGTGCCCGGGTCATCTTCAACGAGTGGGCGCTGTACAACTCGAAGTCGGACTCACGCACCCTGGGCCCGCTCTCGCTGTGGGGCTGGGGAACGCTGAACTTCGACGCCGACGGGCGCCTGCGCAGCCTGTTCGCCACGGCGCCGGGCTATCCGAGGGGTACAGCGCGGCAGACCTACTCGAACAAGGACTTCGACGCCCTCGTGCTGCAGGCCGTCGAGACGACCAATCCTGCCACGCGCCTGCGGCTGTACAAGATGGCGCAGCGCACGCTCTACCACGATGCGGCCAACCTGTTCCTCTATCAACTGGTGGACATCTATGGGGTGAGCACCCGCATCTCCTGGAAGCCCCGCGCCGACGAGATGGTGTGGGCTCAGCGCGTGGCCCCGCGGTAGCCGGCCGGTCATGGCAGTGTTGCGGCGGGCCTCCCTGCAGCCGTATCCGGAGGTGACGATGCCGGCGCTGCTGCACGTCGCGGCGCAGCGGCACGGCCCCAAGCCTGCCCTGATCGCGGGGGAGCAGACGGTCACCTCTGCCCAGCTTGATGACTTGGTGGCCCGGTGCGCCGGCACCCTGGCCGCGATGGGGATCGGGAAAGGCGCCACCGTCGGGATCCTCCTTCCCAACTCCGTCGAGTTCGTCGTGGCCTACTACGGCACGCTGCTGGCCGGGGCACGTGTCTGCCCCATGAGCCCGGCCCTGCGAGAACGCGAGGTGGCACTTCAGGCCGCGGAGGTCGGACTGGTCGCGCTCATCGTTGATGCCCCGCTCGATCCGCTCGCCGACGGGGTGGCGTCTCGGGTACCGGCGCTGCGCCACATACTCGTCGTGGGAGGCGGTGCCGGGCGGGAGTTTCGATCCAATGTCGCGGCTGCGGCACCGCTGCGCGACCCGCCGTCCTGGCACGTTAAGGAAGAGCCGGCCGTGCTCCCGTTCACAAGCGGGACGGTCGGCACGCCCAAGGCCGCCATGCTCACGCAGTACAACCTCGTCTGCAACATCCTGCAGTTCCTTTCGGTATCGAGCAGCACCGACCGGGACATCTTCCTGAACCATCTGCCCTTCTACCACATCTACGGGATGAATCTCCTGATGAGCGCGGCGATCATGGCGGGGGCGACGCAGGTGGTGATGGCCCGCTTCGATGCCGAGGCGTTCTTCGCCCTCGTCGCGCGATGGCGTCCGACGCGTTTCTTCACGGTCCCGCCGGTCCTGCTCGCGCTGGCCAGCCACCCCGAGGTCGGTACCCGCGACTTATCCACGATCCTCTACGTCAACAGCGGCGCGGCGCCGTTGCCCCTGGACGTCGGACGGCGGTTCGAGCGTATGACCGGCGTGATGGTCACGCAAGGCTACGGCCTCACGGAGGCCTCACCCGTGACGCACACGAACCCGCTCGACCGCGTGAAGATGGAGTCGGTGGGAATCCCCGTGCCGGATACCGAACAGCGCATCGTCGCTCCTGACGATCCGGAGCGGGAGATGCCGCCGGGCCAGGTCGGGGAGCTGCTGGTCCGTGGCCCGCAGGTGATGAAGGGCTACTGGCAACGCCCAACCGAGAACGCCGCGGTGTTCATCGGGGACCGATGGCTTCGGACCGGTGACCTGGCGCGCATCGACGATGAAGGCTATGCGTACATCGTGGATCGCGTGAAGGAGATGATCAAGTACAAGGGGCACGGCATCGCGCCAGTCGAGCTGGAATCGGTGCTCCACGAGCATCCGGCGGTTGCCGACTGCGCCGTGATCGGCGTCCCGGATATCGCCGCGGGAGAGATCCCTAAGGCCTTCGTCGTGCGATGGCCGGAGGCCTCGGTCACTGCGGAGGAGCTGCTCGCCCACGTGGAAGCCCGGGTGGCCCCCTACAAGAAGATCCGGGCCGTCGAGTTCACCGACCAGATTCCGCGCAGCGCCTCGGGCAAGATCCTACGCCGCGTGCTCGGCGGCCACCGGCCTCAGGTGACCTGACGGGATGCGCCACGTCCTCGCACGCCTGCCGCAAGCAGTCTTGGTGGTGCTCGGGGTCATGGTCGTGACCTTCTTCGCGATCCGCCTGACCGGCGATCCGGCGCGGCTGATGGTCTCCCTCGAGGCCGGAGAGGACCAGGTGGCCCTGATCCGGCAGGAGATGGGCTTCGATCAGCCGCTCTGGCGGCAGTTTGCGCGTTTCCTCGCGCGGGCCGTGCGGGGGGACTTCGGCGCTTCGTTGCGGTTCAAGGGCCAGCCGGCGATGGCCATCACGCTGGAGCGGTTTCCGGCGACGGTCGAGCTGACGGTCACGGCGCTGGCCCTCTCCGTGATGGTCTCGCTGGTGCTCGGCACGATTGCGGCAACGCGCCGGGGATCGCTCGGGGACACCGCGGCGATGAGCCTGGCCCTGGTCGGGCAGGCGATGCCCACGTTCTGGCTCGGGATCCTATTGATCCTGGTCTTCGCCGTCTCCCTCGGCTGGCTGCCGACCTCAGGCCGTGGTGGCATCGAGCACCTGGTCCTGCCGGCGGTCACGCTGGCGGCCTACTACATGGCACGCACCACCCGGCTGGTCCGCTCGTGCATGCTGGAGGTGCTCTCCCAGGACTACGTTCGCACGGCGCGGTCGAAGGGGCTGCGCGAGGTCACGGTCGTCACGCGCCACGCGCTCAGGAACGCGGCGATTCCCGTCGTCACGATCGTGGGGCTGGACTTCGGGCACATGCTCGGTGGCGCCGTCATCACCGAGACCGTCTTCTCCTGGCCGGGCGTCGGCAGGCTGGCGATCGAGTCCATCTATGCCCGTGACTTCCCGGTGGTGCTCGCCGTGGTCGTCCTGGTGGCCACCATCTTCGTTGTCGTGAACCTGACGGTGGATCTGCTCTACGTCTACCTGGATCCCCGGATCCGATTGCGGTAGGAGCGCGGCATGGAAGAAACGAGGGTACGGTGGATCTCGGGTCAGCAGTTTGTGGCCACGACGGCCTCGGGGCACACGGTCACAGCCGACGGCGGTCCGGAGTATGGCGGCGACGAGACGGGGCCCCGACCGATCGAGCTGATACTGGTGGCACTGGCGAGCTGCGCCGGGGTCGCCGTGATGACGATCCTCCGCCGGCAGCGTCAGCCGGTCACCGGCCTCGAGATCGGTGTACGGGCCGAGCGGGCAGGTGAGTGGCCACGCGCGCTGACTGCCATCCATCTCGACTACAAAGTGGCAGGACACGGTGTCAGCGCCGACGCCGTCGCCAGGGCCATCCACCTGGCCGAGACGATGTACTGCTCGGTCGCCGCCAGCCTGAACGTTCCTATTGCCAGTTGCCACCTCGTTTCGTGTGATCCATGAGGTCGCTGGGCCTTCCCCTGCCGGCGGATTTGACGACGCGCCGCGCTAGAGCGCGTCGGGGCCCGTGGCGCCGGATCCGCGGCTCGGCTGTCGTGGGAGCCTCAGTGGTTCTGGCGGTGGCGCTCTGCGCCGTCCTCGCACCCCTTCTGGCTCCGCTCCCGCCCAATGCGCAGGACCTCCACGCGCGCCTCCGCCCGCCGGCCTGGCAGGAGGGCGGCAGCTTCCCCCGCCTGCTCGGCACAGACCAACTGGGGCGCGATATCTTTAGCCGTATCATCTTCGGCGCCCGGGTGTCCGTGCTGGTCGGACTGCTGGCCATGGCGATTTCGGGCACCCTGGGCGTCACGCTGGGCCTGATCTCCGGCTACGCCGGGGGCCGGACGGATGCCGTCATCATGCGAGTGGCCGAAGTGCAACTGGCAATGCCGTTCATCTTGCTGGCGATCCTGATCGTCGCGGTGATCGGAGCCGGGCTGCAGAACGTGGTGATCGTCCTGGGGGTGGCGGGATGGATGACCTACGCCCGGATCGTGAGGGGCAGCGTGCTCGCGGTGCGCGAGAAGGAGTTCGTCGAGGCGGCGCGCGCGATCGGCGCTGGCGGTTTCCGGGTGGTCGCCCGTCACATCCTCCCCAGTGTGCTCTCGCCGGTGATCGTCATCGCCACGTTCAACGTCGCCCACGCCATCATCGCCGAGGCCGCACTGAGCTTTCTCGGATTGGGAGTCGAACCGAGCATCCCGACCTGGGGAGGGATGCTGGCTGACGGCCGGACTTACCTGGCCTCGGCCTGGTGGCTGGCGACCTTCCCCGGGCTCGCCATCATGGTCAGCGTCCTGGGCATCAATCTGCTCGGCGACTCGGCGCGGGATGCCCTCGACCCGCGTCTCAGGGCGTAGGCTCGTGGCCCGGCCCCGGCATGCCGGCCGCGCACGGCCGCAGCGCACCGCGCTCCTGCTCGTGCGCCACGGCGAGAGTGAAGACAACGTGGTCGGCCGGCTGTCGGGGGGGCGCGATGTGCCGCTGAGCGCGACCGGACGACGGCAGGCCAGACGGCTGGCGGCGTTCCTGGCGGCGACGTTTCCGGTCGAGGCAATCTATGCCAGCCCGCTCCGGCGAGCGATGGAAACCGCGAGGCGCATCGGTCGTGAGATCGGGCTCGAGCCCATTGCGTCCGACGGGCTGAGTGAGCGGAGGTTGGGTCGGCTGGAAGGACGAATGGTCTCAGCGTATCCGCCAGGAGAGATCTCTGCGGCGATCCGGCGCGCGGGCGGCGAGACCGCGACGGCGTTCTGCGCGCGGGTGCGGCGCGCCATGCGACAGATCACCCGGAGGCATCGCGGCAAGACCGTCGTCGTCGTGACACACGGTGGAACGCTTGCGGCATTTCTGGCCACCGCGTTGCGTCGCGACCCTGCCAGGTGGAAGGAGTTCGTCACCGACAACGCCACGCTGACGGTGGTCAGTACCGGGAAGGGCGGGACGACGCTCGACCAGTTCAACGCCCGTGCCCCAGAGCGACCGCGGGCCGGCGCGCAGTAGGTCAGGATCCGCAGGGCGTAACGATGGCGCCTACCGAAGAGTGGCCGATCATGGTGCGTGCGGCCCGGCTCTACTACGAGGACGGCCGGACGCAGGAGGAGGTAGCGGCGGCACTGGGGATCTCCCGCCCCCGCGTCTCCCGTCTCCTCAAGCAAGCCCGGGACTGCGGCATCGTGCAGATCCAGATCGTGGATCCCACATCAACGAACAGCGATCTGGAACGCACGCTGGTCGGCGCGTTCGCGCTCTCCAATGCCATCGTCGTGGCCCACGCCGGGCAGTCCGAGGAACTCGTCCGTGCGCGGTTGGGCCGCGCCGCCGCGCGCCATCTCGAGGATGTCCTGGTGCACGGCGACATAGTCGGCATGGGCTCCGGCCGGACGCTGTACGCGATGGCGACCGCCCTGAGCCCGTCCCGCTCGATCCAGGCGACCTTCGTCCCCCTGCTGGGCGGTCTGAGACAGGTGCCCTCGTTCTTCCAGGCCAACGAGCTCGCCCGGGTGGTTGCCGAGACCTTCCATGCCGAGGCGCTCCAGCTGTACACGCCTGCCGTCCTGCCCGACCCGCAGGCCCGCGACGCCCTCCTCGCCTCGCCGCCGGTCTCCGACGCGGTGAAAACATGGGAAGCGCTGTCCGTCGCCGTCGTGGGCATCGGCAATGTACGGTCGCGCCCCGGCAGCCCAACGCTCT
>DYHL01000149.1 GCA_020724185.1 Candidatus Nitrosymbiomonas sp.
GGGAGGAAGCGCACGTCGAAGATCTCCGCCAGCGGCTTCAGAGAGCTGGCGACCATCCAGAAGAAGGGGAAGGCCACGATGAGACTGCCCGCGGTCAGGATCAGGTAACTGAGCACGACCCGTGGGTCACCCCGCGCGCGCCCGGCCATCAGTACTCCACCGGTTTGGACAGGAGCTTCATCTGCAGCAGCGTGATCGTCAGGATGACAACGAACAGGATGGCGGTCGCGGCCGCGGCCTCGCCCATCTTGAACCGCTGGAATCCGAGCTGGTAGACGTAGAGAACCAGGGTGAGCGTGTTGGCCAGGGGACCGCCCTGGTCCTGGAACGTCATGTTGAGCACCTGGGTGAACAGTTGCAGGTAGACGATCGTGCCGTACACGATGGAAAAGACAAGGGTCGGATTCAACAGCGGCAGCGTTATTCGCCAGAACAGCCGCCAGCCGGTGGCGCCGTCTACCTCAGCGGCCTCGTAGTAGACCCGTGGTATCGCTTCCAGGCCGGCCAGGAAGATGACGACCTGGAACCCCAGGTATTGCCAGACGACCATCGCCGCGACGGCGTAGAGGGCCTGGCCTGGGTCGCGCAGGAACCCCTGGGCCGGCAGCCCCACCGCCTGCAGGATCTTGTTGAGCGGGCCGAGGTGCTGTGAGTACATCCACTGCCACACCCAGCTTGCCGCCACGATGGGTGTGATGAACGGCATGAAGTACAGCGCCCGGAACAGCCCGCGAAGCTTCACGATTCGTTGCAACAGGAGCGCAAGCCCCAGCCCCAGGATCATCTGCGCCGGGATCCCCACCAGAACGTAGCGCACCGTGTTGACCGCGGCGCGCGCGAACCGGGGGTCGGCGGCCAGCGTATGGAAGTTGGCCAGGCCGACATAGGGACGGTTCGGCGAGATGATGTTCCACTCGTGAACGCTGATGTAGAGCGAGGAAACGGCCGGCAGCACCCGGATGGCCGCGAAGAACAGCAGCGGGACCGCCAGGAACAGGTAGGCCCACAGCGCCCGCTGCTGTCCTATGCGCAATCCGCGTCGCGGGAGACGCGCCGCGGCGACCTGCGAAGCCATCCTGTCTGCCCGACGGCCGGGTTACGGCCGCTTGCGCTTGGCCCAGAACTCGTCGAGGACCTTCTGCTCCTTGGCCGCTGCCTCCTCGAGCGCCTGCCTGGGCGGCTTGTTGTTCAGCACCACCTCGTTGACCGCGTCCACAAGCACCTGTCTCTGCGCCGCCTCGTCCACGAAGAACGTGGTGCGAGCGTAGGGCAGTGCGGAGACGAACGGGCCCATGGCCGGATCAGCGGCCAGGCGCGGGTCATCAACGAGCCGCTTGTAGGCCGGGAGCTCGCCCACCGCGTCCAGCCACAGCCGCTGCGTCTGCTCCGAGACCAGGAACTTCAGGAACTGGATCGCCGCCTCGCGACGGGGCCCCACAGCCCGCGTGGTGAGGCCGTGGACCCAGTACGAGCCGAAGTTGGAAGGCGCCCCGCCCACCGTGCGCCCGGGCAGCGGTGCGACGCCCCAGGACGCTCGTGTCCCGCGCCGGATCGCGCCGATGGCGAAGGAGCCGTCCACGATCATTCCTGCCCGGCCCGCCATGAAGGCGCTACGATACCCACCGGCACCGGGAAAGAAGTCAATGGCGCCCACCTTGGACTTGGTTATCAGGTCGGTGTACCAGCGCAGTGCCTCGGCGCCTGCTGCCGTCGCATAGGTAACGCGCCGGTTGTCCGCGCTGTATGGCGCGGCGCCCCACTGCCGGAATAGCACCTCGCGCAGCAGGTGGTGATCCTGCCCGGAGGGAGCCATGCCGAAGCCCATGGTGGTGATCCGGCCGCGGTCGTCGCGCGCGGTCATGCGCTCGGCACCGGCTTGGAACTCCTCCCAGGTGACCGGCGGCCGCACAACCGCGGCCGTGCGAAACAGGTCGGCGTTGTAGAACATCGCCAGACTACGCACCGCCGTCGGAATCGCCCAGTATTTGCCGTCGAGCTTCGACGCCCTGATCATCGGGACATAGTCGCGCTCGAGCTGCACGGGTGGGAACGCATCGAGCGGCAGCGGCTGCAGATAGCCGCTGTCCACGTAGAGCGGCACCCATCCGTAGAACAGGTTGATTACGTCCGGCCCCGCCCCAGCCGGGACGGCGCTGGCCACCTTCTGGTTGTAGGCGTCGTAGGGGAAGTGCTCGTGGGCTACTTTGACGCCCGGGTATTGGGCCTCGAACTGGGCTATTAGCTGGTCAACGAGCTTGACCTTGCTCTCGAAGAAGTACTGCCAGTAGGTGATTGTCACCCGCGGCTGGCCGATGCCCGCGGCCGGCATTGCCAGGACCGCGGCGGCGATAATGATCGCAGCCCAGACCTTCTTCAAGGTTGGAACCTCCTCGTGAGGAACTTGGCGCGGCGGCGCGGGCTCCATGCCGGCAGCCGCGCCGCACTCCGCCGGTCGGTACTCTTCAGGCCGGCGCGCCCCGATTCCTCCGTGCGGCTACCGCGCGACGGCGAAGTGATCCCTGTCCGCGGCGCGGTCCTGGCGATCCCCGTTTGATGCCGAGGGTGCGAGCGCCGCCCGGACGGTGGCCCAGGTGTCGCGCGCCCTCTGCAGGGCCTGGCGGATCCACTCCCGATCGCCCTCATTGAGGGGCACGCTGGCGCCGACCTTCGCCCACACGAGCGTGTGGTAGAACCGCAGCGCCGAGGCCGCCACCCACACCTCGCTGCGCACGCTGCCGTCGCCGTTGGGGATGAAGATGTCGCAGATGTTGTCGGTGCCGGTGCGCACCGGCACGCCGGCGGCCATCATGTCCAGCAGCCGGGCGATGGAGTTGTGCAGGGGGGCCATCATGGGCCGCATCTGGAACATGGACAACGCCGCCGTCGGGCACGAGATGATGCCCACGCGGTAGGCCAGCAGGTCCTCCACCAGGCGTTGGAAGCGGCCCTCCTCGTAGCACGAGGGCGAGATGGCGTGCACTGCCCACACCGTCGGGCCGTCTTCTCCGTCCACCACCGGCGACCCGAGCCACCTGACCGCTTGCACGAGCTGTTCGGTCTCGGATTCCCTGGGGTCGTTGTCCTGGTCCACCTGGAAGTGCACCGGCTTGCGCAACGCCTTCCCGAGCTCCAGGACCATCCGGACGTGCCCGTCGAAGCCCACGCGACCCTCTGCGCGGTCCCTGGAAGGCAGCCCGCCCAACACATCGGCGACCTCCGCCGCCTGCCTGTACACATCCCAACGGTCCGGGTTGGCATTTGGGTTCTTGAAGCCGAAGATCGGCGACACCGCGATCTTGAGGACCAGGCGGCCGCGGAACTCTTCGCGCAGCCGCACCGCCTGCTCGATCGCGACCAGGCCGATATCAGGGGTGGCGTCCACGAACGAGACCACCTCCCGCGTGTGCATCGCCTCCATCCGCTCCAGCTCGGCCCGCATGCGGTCGTAGAGGCTCTCGGGTTGGTAGGCCAGGCCTTTGTGGAGCTCGCCAACCAGGATCTGCTTCACCGGGAGCGAAAGGCCTGCCGCGCCCATCGGGTCTATGTTGGCGTGCTGCAGGAACTCAGGAGCGAAGGTGTTGGCCCGGTCCAGGTGCGCGTGGGCATTCAGCCAGCCGCCAAAGGCGCGGGCGGCCTGTTCGAGCTTGCGGTCCCAGTTGCCGTGCTCAACCGTGTCCATCGTGTCCATGCGGGTGCCCATGGTCAACGCCACGCTCCTATGTGGTCTTCTGGAATTGGGACTGCTGCTGGGAGGTGCCTGGAGAACGCTGCCGCGGGGCGGCAGCAAGACGCCCGCCTCGGCGGCGGGCGCAGTGTAGAGTCGTCGGTCATCGCTTCCTCCTTGTCCGTCTCGCAGGACGGCTCCTTAAAGGAGTGGGTTCGAGGGGCAAGGTATCACGCCTTGACGCGCCCGTCAACCTCAACTTCCACTCCGGCACGGTTAGCGGCGGGAGGAGAAGGAACCCTGGAAGGGCCGCCGAATATTCCGCCAACAGGCGGCGTGGCTCACTCGTCACGGGGAGATCTGCGCGAGGGTACCATGATTCCAATTGAGAGTTACCTGGATTTCCTGGATTTCCTCGAGCCGCCAGTGCTCCATCGGCAGATTGTTCCTCCTCATCCTGAATCGCGCACCTCGACGGCAGGTCCTCATCGGTTCTCAACAAGCACCAGCCACACGCACTGCGGCTCCGCCTCTTATCCCAGGCCCTTGCAGCATAGCTGGGCCTGCGGACCGCCGTAGAGACCCAGCCCCCCTTTTGCATTACAATTTCAGCGTCCTTCGGCATGACCGGTTAGTAGTCTATTGGAAGGGGGTCACGTGATGGCCTTCAATCTCAGGAACAGGAGTTTCCTAAAGGAGCTCGATTTCACGCCTCAGGAGATCAGGTTCTTACTCGATCTCTCGATGGATCTGAAGAAGGCCCGCTACGCGGGGACGGAGCAACAGCGCCTCAAGGGCAAGAACATTGTCCTGATCTTCGAGAAGGCCTCCACGCGAACACGCTGTGCCTTTGAGACCGCGGCGTATGACCAGGGCGCCCACGTGACCTATCTTGAGCCCACGGGTTCGCAGATGGGTTCCAAGGAATCTATTCGGGATACGGCTCGGGGTCTTGGGAGGATGTACGACGGGATCGAGTACAGGGGGTTTGGCCAGCAGATAGTGGAGGATCTGGCCAGGTACGCGGGCGTGCCGGTCTGGAACGGCCTGACCAACGAGTTCCATCCCACCCAGATCCTGGCTGACTTCCTCACGATGATGGAGCACAGCGACAAGCCATTGAGCCGGATCAAGTTCGCGTACCTGGGGGACGCGCGGTTCAACATGGGCAACTCCTATCTCGTGGGAGCCGCGAAGATGGGAATGGACTTTCGATCCGTGGCGCCCCGGGGTCTCCAGCAGAACCCTCAACTCGTAGAACAGGCAAGGGAGATCGCCAAGGAAACGGGGGCCAAGATCACCCTTACCGAGGTCGCGGACGAGGGCGTGCGGGGATGCGATTTCATCGCGACGGACGTCTGGGTCTCCATGGGGGAGCCGGCGGAAGTCTGGAAGGAGCGGATCAACCTCCTCAAGCCCTACCAAGTGAATCGGGCGGTAATGGAAAAGAGCGGCAACCCGAACGTCAAGTTCCTCCACTGCTTGCCCTCCTTTCACAACCGTGAGACCAAGATCGGCGAGGAGATCTACCAGAAGTTCGGGCTGGAGGCCATGGAAGTGACCGATGAGGTCTTTGAGTCCGGCGCGTCGGTCGTGTTTGACGAGGCCGAGAACCGGGTGCACACCATCAAGGCCGTGATGGTCGCCACCCTTGGGGACTAGTCTCGCCTGCAAGATAGCTAACGCGGCATGACGAGGATGTGAGGAAGCTAATGAGCAGGAAGCCGGTCGTGTTGATTGCTTTTGGTGGCAACGCCCTGATCCAGAAGGGGCAGAAAGGCACCGCGGAGGAGCAACTGGAGAATCTCCGGCTACCCATGAGGGTAGTAGCCAATCTCTCCAGAGACTACAGGGTCGTGATCAGCCACGGCAATGGACCCCAGGCAGGCAATCTTCTGCTGCAGCAGGAGAGCTGCAGGGAAGTCCCGGCTATGCCGCTTGACGTCGTCGGGGCCATGACCCAGGGCCAGATCGGCTACATGATCGAATCTTCGCTTGACGCGGCCCTGACGGAGGCTGGTGAAGACCGCCTTTTCATCACGGTGCTCACCTTCACGGAGGTGGACAAGAACGATCCGCTGTTCAAGAACCCTACCAAGCCGGTTGGTCCCTTCTATACCGAAGAAGAGGCCGCCCAGCGGCCCTACACGATGGTCAAGACCGACAAAGGACACCGGCGCGTGGTTGCTTCACCCAAGCCGGTGGCCATCGCCCAGCACCGCGAGATCAAGCAGCTCGTGGAGGAGGACTACATCGTGATCTGCTGCTGCGGCGGCGGAATCCCAGTCGTCCGGGAGGGACGCAGCTTCCGTGGGGTGGAGGCGGTGATTGACAAGGATCTTGCGAGCTCCACGCTTGCCCAAGAGATCAAGGCGGACCTTTTCGTAATAGCCACGGACGTGAAGGGCGCGGCCATCCACTGGGGGAAGCCCGAGCAGCGGTTGTTGGGTAGGGTTTCTCTTGAAGAGATGAAGGGATACGTCCGGGAGGGCCATTTCCCCGCGGGGTCGATGGGTCCCAAGGTTGAGGCGCTCCTGGGGTTCGTAGAGGGTACCGGAAACAGGGCCGTCATCTGCCACCTCGATGACATCGAGAAGGCGGTTGCCGGAGAGGCGGGAACCGAGATCTCAAAGTAGATCGCGTTGCCCAGGAGAAACGGAGGTAAGAGATGGCAAGGAAGAACGTAATCATCATCGGCGCGGCTGGAAGGGATTTCCACAACTTCAACACATACTTCAGGGGAAACAAAGACTATAACGTGGTGGCCTTCACTGCTACCCAGATCCCGGACATCGAAGGCAGGAAGTACCCCAAGGAGCTGGCAGGCGGGCTCTATCCGAACGGCATTCCCATCTATGCGGAAGCAGATCTCCCATCGTTGATCGAGAATCTGAAGGTGGATGACTGCGTCTTCTCCTACAGTGACGTGTCCTTCCAGCACGTTTTGACCGTCGGGGCAATCGTACAGGCGGCCGGCGCCAACTTCGTGCTGCTGGGCCCCAAGGACACCCAGATCAAGAGTACGAAGCCGGTGGTTTCGGTGGGTGCCGTACGCACGGGGGCCGGCAAGAGCCAGACCTCGCGCAGGATCATCGAGGTCCTGATGGCCAGGGGCCTCAAGGTGGTGGCGGTTCGCCACCCAATGCCCTATGGCGATCTCGTTGCTCAGAAGGTGCAGCGGTTTGCG
>DYHL01000150.1:0-5325 GCA_020724185.1 Candidatus Nitrosymbiomonas sp.
CGGCCCCTGCGGGGAAGGCCGGGATGGCGCGCTGGATGGCCGCGGCGATGTTGGTGCCATCGGTGCGCGGCCGCGCGGCAAGTGCCAGCCTGGGCTGCTCGGACGGCGTCTCTTCCAGTTCGGCATCGGATCCAAAGGTCACCAGTCCCACGCGCAAGCCAGGACCCGCCCGGGACCGCACCTCGTCCAGGAACGCGCGCATCCGCCGCGCGCCCGCCGGCCCGATGCTGTCGGAGCGGTCGGCAGCCATGATCACCGTCAGGTCTCCCACCGCCGCGGCAATCTCGACCCCGGCAAGGCCCAGCACCAGAAGCGCGACCACGCCCATCCGGATGACTGCCAGGTTTCTCCGCCGGCGCGGCCGGGGCGGCAGGCTGCGGGTCCACAGCCACCACTCCCCTACGATCAGGGCCAAGGCGATCCCGAGCAGCCATGGCGCCAGCAGGATGTGGGCCGGCAGCCGCCCAGGCGCCGCGGTTGCACTACCAGGGGAAGGCGCGACCTGAAGGTCCGACTCGCGCCGATCCACCGCGGACACCACCCAGCGCCTTTCCCATCCGTCGGTTCGGAGGCGGTAGGCGCCCACGCGGTCGAACGGCGGCAGCACAAAAGCGCCGTCCCGGGCAACTACCTGCCGGACGCCACCCGCTGGATCATGCAGCCAGGCCTGACGCCAGGAACCGGCCAGCGCCACCGGGGCAGTTCCCGGCGCCAGGACCAGATCGCCGCCCGCGAGCCAGTCCAGGGCGTTGGCAATCAACACCGGGAAAGCGGCCTGAGCCGGGAGATCGCTCGCTGCCAGCGAGAACGGCAGCACCACGGCACGCATGCCCCGTCCCTCATAGACCCACAACAAGGGCACATCGCCCTCGGCCAACACGGTGCCGGCCTGGGGCCGAAGCGCCATGGCTTCAGCCACGCGGACGCCCAGCAGATCGGCCATCCGCGTGACCCGATGGGTGACCGCCACCGTGCGGACCACCTGCTCGGCGGCGCCGCCCTCGATGCGCACCGGCAGGTTGACGCCCACCGTGCCTATCAGCAGATAGGCGCCCGGGGCCAGTTCGAGCGGCGGCACCCCGTCGAGCACCACCACGTCGGCCCCTCCCCACTCCGAGGGCTCAACCCTGTCGGTGCGCGAGGCCCCTGCGAGGGGCACCGCCCGCAGTGCCGCATCCAGCACCGGGTCTTCCGCCCCGACCACGAGCACGCGTGGCAGCCATTCACGGCCGGCTGCTGCCACGGCCCGGTCGTCCGCGGCGAGCGCGTCGTGACCCTCCAGCGAGACCGTAACCTCCCCGCTTGTCTCTTCCAGGTCAAAGACCGCGGTCTGTGGGGTGTCCGGATCCAGGTTGAGGGTTCGGCGGGCCACGGTCCGCCCGCCCAAGGCCACCACCAGCGCTCGATCAGGGAAACTCCCGCCGAAAGCCTCGACCCTCGCCAGAAGCCGGGTGCGGCCCAGCGCGTCGGTGCGCGCGTGCACCGCGGTCACCGCCGCGTTGGGCGCGCCACCTCCGACCTGGTGCCAGCGCACGCGTGGGTCCGGCGGAGGCCGGTCGCTGAACAGGTGCACCGCCGCAGCCCGTCCGTGCGCACGCAGGCCCCGAGCCAGCGTCAGCGCCTCAGCGATCGAGTCCCCGGCGTCGGATGCCCGCAGGCTGCCCAGCGCCCTGGCCAGCGCGGCACGATCGGTTGTGAACTCGACGAGCAGCACAGGACGTGCGCCTGCGGTGAGGAGCGCGACCGGCTGGCGCGGAGAGAGCCCTGCCAGCAGCGCCCGGGCCTCCTTCTGCGCCGCGTCCAGACGGCTGGGTTGGACGTCCGTCGCCTGCATGCTGGCGCTGGTGTCCACCACCAGGACCACCCCGCTGCCGGACAGGCCGGGAAGCGCGATGGAGGGCCGGGCAAGCGCCAGCGCCAGGAGGGCGATCGCCAGCACCTGAAGCAGCAGGAGCAGACTGCGCTCAAACCGGCGTACGGGCATCCGGGCCGCCAGATCGCGCGCTGCCCGCTCCCACAGCAGCGTGCTGGAAACCACGCGGGGCTCCCGCCTCGCCCGCAGCATGTAGAGCAGGACCACGAGAGGGACCAGGACCAGCCACCAGAGCGCTGCGGGCGCGCCGAGCACCATCAGGCGATGAGCCCTCCCCTGCGGAGGTAGCGGAGCACCAGGTCCTGGAACGGAATCGAGGTGGCCGCGCGCAGGTACTCCACCCCCAGGGACAGAGCGGTCCGCTCGATCTCACCAAAGTACCGGTCCCGCGCGCGCGCGTAGGCCCCAAGCGCCGCGGCATCCGCGGTAACCTCCACCGCGGAGCCGGTCTCGCTGTCCACAAGGCGCAGGTCGCCTTCGATCACCGGGGCCAGCTCGTCATCGGAGAGCAGTTGCACGAGGAAGGGTTCGAAGCGGTGGTATCTGGCCAGGCGCAGTCCGGCCTCCACCCCGCCAGGGAACATCAGGTCCGAGATCACGATCAGAATCCCGCGCCGCCGGGTGCGGACCGCGTATTCCTCCAGCGCCGCGGTGAGATTGCTCGTGCCGGACGGGACTATCTCACCCAGAAATCGAAAGAGGGCGAGAACACCCGACCTGCCCCGGCGTGGGGCCAGCGTGCGGACCGCACGGTCGCTGAAAGCCACCGCGCCCACGCGGTCCAGATTGGCCAGCCCGATGTAGCCGAGCGCGGCCGCGGTCTTGACCGCGTAGTCCAACTTGGAGGGCTGCCCCCATCCCATTGAGCGACTGGCGTCCACGAACAGGTGCACGCTGACGTCCTCCTCCTCGCTGAAGAGCTTGACGAAGAGGCGGTCCAGGCGCGAGTAGATGTTCCAGTCCACGTACCGGAAGTCGTCGCCGACCTGGTAGGGCCGATAGTCGGCAAACTCCACGCCGCGGCCCATCGTCGCGCTGCGACGCTCGCCCCGGATTCCGCTCCGGTACAGGCGGCGCGAGCGCAGCGTCAGGCGCTCCAACCGCGCCAGGAACTCCGGCTCGAGCAGCAGCGGCGTCGCGGTCATGCGCACCAGGAGGCGGCCGGGGTCGGCGGGACCTCGGCCAGGATGCTGCGGATCACCTCGTCGGGATCCACCCCTTCGGCCTCTCCCTCGAAGTTCAGGATGAGGCGGTGTCGCAGTGCGCCCGGCGCAACGGCCTGGACGTCCTCTGTGCTGACGTTGACCCTGCCCTCAGCGAGGGTGCGCACCCTGGCCGCCAGGAGCAGCGCCTGCGCTCCCCTCGGACTGCTGCCGTAGCGGACGTAGCGGCGGGCAAGCGAACCTGCCGCCTCATCGCCGGCATGGGTGGCACGCACAATCCTGGCTGCCAGCAGCCGGACGTGATCCGCCGCCGGCACCTCGCGCGCCAGCGCCTGCATCGCCTTAATATCAGATCCGGTTGCCACAACGCTCGGGACCGGCTGCACCGAGCCTGCTGTCCGTTCCATGATCTCCAGTAGCTCGCGCAACGTGGGGGATTCCACCTTGAGCTTGAACATGAAGCGGTCAATCTGCGCCTCGGGCAAGGGGTAGGTCCCTTCCATCTCGATCGGGTTCTGGGTGGCCAGAACCAGGAACGGCTCCTCCAGCACATAGGGACCGCCCGGCGCCGTCACGGTGCGCTCCTGCATCGCCTCCAGCAGCGCCGACTGCGTCTTGGGGGTGGCGCGGTTGATCTCGTCGGCCAGCACGATCTGGGCGAAGATGGGCCCCCGCTGGAACTGGAAGTAACGCCGGCCGTCGGCGTCCTGCACGACCACGTTCGTGCCAATGATGTCCGCGGGCATCAGGTCAGGCGTGAACTGGATCCGCGAGTACCGCAGGTCAAGACACTGGGCCAGCGTCTTGACCAGCAGCGTCTTGCCCAACCCAGGGACGCCTTCCAGCAGCACGTGGCCGTTGGCGAACATCGCGTACAGCACGTGCTCGATCAGCGTTTCGTGCCCTACCATGACGCGCTGAATCTCGCGGCGGATCGCGGCAAAGGTGGTCCGAAAAGCGGCGGCATCCATCAACGGATCGTCTCCTCACCCTCGCGCGGCGGTCTAGCGTAACCCGGCCAGCGCCTCGAAGTACCTGCGCACTATCTCACGGTATTCCGGCGGGATGCGCATGCGCGACATGTAGCGGTCGGCCTCGGCTCGCGCCGCCTCGCCCGCCCGCCCCGGCGCCACCCGCACCTGCCCTTGCCTGCCGGGCCCCAGCAGGTCCGAGGTCGCGGCGCGGCCCTCGCCCTGCATCCCGCGGATGCGGGTCTGCGGGCGTTCGCCCTCCAGTCGGGGAGTGCGATCTCCCAGCCTGTCCTGGACCGTGCCCTGACCGGCGGTGGTCCCCTGGTTGGGGCCAGGAGGCGGCTCCTGCTCAGCCGGTCCCTCCCCCTGCTGGAGCTGCCGCCGCCCCGGCGCCGCGCCGCCCGGCTGTACCGTGGCCTGAGGCGGTTGCTCCGATTGAGTTGGCGCGCCGCTTCCTCCACGCGCTATCCGGTCCGCCGACCTGCGCAGGTCGCGCTGCGCCTGCGTCAGCCCCTCTTCATCGGCCAGCATCGCCCGGAGTTCCTCCATGTCCAGCGCGCCTTGCCGCAGCGCCTGCCTGGCCCCGCCGGTGTTCCCGGCTTCCGCCTGCCGCCTGGCCTGCGCAGCCTGCTCGCGCCCGCGAGTCGGAACCTCCCCCTCGCTCCCACCCTGAGAAAGGGCCTCGAGTTGGCGCATCAGGGACCGGCGTTCCTCTGGTGAGGGATTCTGCGCCAAGCGCTCGGCGATCTCCTGAAACTGTTTGATCGTCCGGTCCAGGGCTGCGCGCTGGCGGAAGAGCTGCTGCGGCAAGCCCGCATCGGGCGTGGCCTGCTTCTCACCGGACTGCTCGCGCCTTGCCCTCACCTGCCGGCGGGACGCCTCGATCTGACGGCCCAGCGACTCGATGCGCGAGAGGGCCTCGTGGCGATCCAGCCGCTCGCGCTGAAGATCCTCACCCAGGCGCCGGAGCGGACCGGCCATGCGCCGTGCGGCCCGGGCGCGGTCGAGACGCGCCTGGTCGTCCATCGCACCTGCCGCCCGTTCGATGCGGCGGCCCTCCTGGCGAATGATCTGCGCCACCTGGCGCGCGGGCGTCCCAGGCACCGAGATCCCGGTGAGAAACCAACCGACCGCGACGGTAACCGCGGCCAGCCCCACGGCGGTCCACATCGGACGGCCCGGCAACCACCCCACGCGACCCTGTGGCGCCTGAACCGCTGCCCAGCGCGCGGCATCGGCCACCACCGCGGGTGACAGCGCCGTGGGCGGGTGCGTCCCGGCCAGTACCTCAACCGCCGTGGCCATCCGGTCACGCCCC
>DYHL01000150.1:5335-6840 GCA_020724185.1 Candidatus Nitrosymbiomonas sp.
GGCCAACAGGGGTGGCACGCGCCACGTGGCGAACAGCAGCAGGAAGGTAAGCACGCCGGCAGCCAGCCCCAGCCCACACAGCAGGGCGTAGGGCAGGGTGATCGGGATCACGGCGCGCGCGAGCACGAGCGCCAGCACTGCCAGAATCCAGATCAGGGCAACCCTTCCGCTCAACAGCCAGGCGCGGCGCGCGGCCAGACGCCAGCAGGCGGCCGCAACGCTCCCAAGGACCTGGTCGCGCTCCAGGGCAAGCCGGTTCTCAATCGAGGCTGCCATCATAACGCCTTACCCGCCACGGCCCTCGGCCCGCATCGCGTCCACCTGAGCCGCGATCAAGCGGACACCCAGGACCGAGACAGCCAGGTAGATCGCACCTGCAACGCCCATCCACCAGTGCCACCCGCTGTGCACCACGAGGTCAACCATCCGGATTGGACTGGCCGCCCACAGCGGCTCGGGCAGGGCCGCCGCCCCGCCGAACAGCGCGGCCAGGGCCCCCCAGTGCACAACGCTGCGCGCGAACTCCGAGGCGAAGCGTCCGCCCAGCCATGCTCCCCAGACCCCTGCTGCCGTGGCAACGGCCACGGTCAGCGCCCCAGCCAAGGCGACCGTTGCCATCTGGCCGCCGCGCAAGGCAGTACCCAGCACCACCAGTGGGAGCAGGATAGCGACCAGGTAGAGTGCGTAGACGGCGCTGGATTGCCACTTGCCGGCCGCTATGGCCCGCGCGGAGAACGCGGACACCGTCAGGTCCGGTATCCCCTTCTCTCCCTCCAGGGCCAACTCAGAGGAAGCGACGGCCGAGGACACATACGTAACGGCCAGCATCTGAACCGTCAGCAACAGGGAGAGGAGTTCGGCGTCGCGCAGACCGAAGGCGCCGGACTCCGAGGGAAGCGTCAGCAGCACTAGGGCGCCAGAGGCCGCTAGAAGCACGGTCTGTGTCCAGATGCCCCTGGGGGTGCCCAGCCGGATGCGCAGATCCCCACGGGCCACGGCGTTGATGCCTGGCATCGCCGCACCTCGGCCGCTGCTCACGGCCCTGTGAGAGGTATGAGTACGAGCTGCAGCGGCGGCTCCGGCCGGTTGCCCCACAGGAGTCCAGCCGTAGGGTCGCGGATCCAGCCGAGCAACCAGGCCGGCTCTCTTCTCAGTATATCACCGGCCTCCAGGCGCGCGAACACCCATGCCAGGAGGGCAGGATTTGGGGCTGTGTGCTGGATCCTTCCTGGAACCTGCCACTGCCGATCATCGAGCGCAATCCGCGCTTGAGGGCCTACCCCAGATACTGGCTGGGCCCTGCCGGCCGCGTACACCCAGGCCGGCTCAATGCGGTGACCCGAGCGGTTGGCCACGGTGACCTCAGCCCCTCCTGGCTTCGCCGCATACGTCCCGGAGACCGGCAGCGGCACGATCGCGGTGCCGGAGGGCGAACCGCTGTCTGGCGATGCGTTCCGTGAACGCGCGCGTATGCGGCGCCGCTGCCTGGTCACGCGGCGACGCGC
>DYHL01000007.1 GCA_020724185.1 Candidatus Nitrosymbiomonas sp.
CGCGACGCGCTGGTCTTCGCGTGCTCCTACTCCGGGAACACCGAGGAAACGCTGGCCGCCTACCAGGAGGCTCATGCCGCCGGCGCCGCGGTCGTCGCCGTGACCTCCGGGGGCGCCCTGGCCGATCTGGCCGCTGCCGACGGCCACCCGGTCGTGCGCGTACCGCCCGGGCTCCCGCCGCGCGCGGCCCTGCCGCACCTCCTGATGCCCATGCTCCGCGTCACAGGCCGGCTGGGCATCGGCGGCGTCACCGACACCGAGGTCCGCGAGGCCGCCGCCGTGCTGGGCGAGCTGGCGGTGCGGTGGGGGCCGGAGGCGCCTTCCAGCGAGAATCCCGCCAAGGCCCTGGCCGTGGCGCTGGAGGGCGCGGTTCCCGCCATCTACGCTTCTTCTCCCCAGTTAGAGCCGGTGGCCCAGCGATGGAAGACCCAGCTCAACGAGAACAGCAAGGTGTTCGCGTGCTGGGGGGCCTTTCCCGAACTCAACCACAACGAGACGGTTGGATGGGAGGGAGTTCCAAGAGGACGCCCGCGCCTGCACGCCGTGCTCCTCCGCGATCGAGACGAGGGGGCCCGCAACGCGCTCAGGGTCGAGATCACCCGGGACCTAACGCTGCGCAGGGCCGGCGGCGTCACCGATGTGTGGTCGCAGGGAAACGGCCTGCTGGCGCGCCTGCTCTCCCTGGTGCTGTTCGGCGATCTAGTCAGCGTCTATCTCGCGGTGCTGGTCGGGGTGGATCCTACCCCGGTGGAGATCATCACGGAGATCAAGCGGCGGCTGGGAAGCCGCTGACCCGGCAGGAAGGCTCCTGCCTCTGCGGAATATGAACAGGAAGGTCATTCGCAGTATCCGGAAGGACACGGAGGCGTTCGATGGCTCGCGTCTACCTCGAGCAGGTGACCAAGAAGTTCGGCGCCGTTGTCGCGGTAAACGACGTATCGCTGGAGATCCCCGACCGGCAGTTCACGGTCCTGGTGGGTCCCTCGGGGTGCGGGAAGACGACGGCGCTCCGATTGATCGCCGGGTTGGAAGAGGCGACCGCGGGCAACATCTTCATCGGTGACCGTTTGGTCAACGACGTGGCTCCGAAGGACCGCGACATCGCGATGGTCTTTCAGAACTACGCGCTCTACCCCCACATGTCGGTGTACGACAACATGGCGTTCGGCCTGCGGCTGCGCCGGTACCCGCGGACCGAGATTGACCGCCGGGTCAAAGAGGCCGCGGGGATGCTGGGCATCGAGGGGCTTCTCGACCGCAAGCCCAAGCAGCTCTCGGGCGGGCAGCGCCAGCGCGTGGCCCTGGGGCGCGCGATCGTCCGGGAGCCACAGGTCTTCCTGATGGACGAGCCGCTTTCCAACCTCGACGCGAAGCTTAGGGTGCAGACGCGCGCGGAGATCAAGAAGCTGCAGGCCCGGCTCCAGACGACGACCATCTACGTCACCCACGATCAGGTCGAGGCCATGACCATGGGCGACCGCATTGTCGTGATGCGTGACGGGCTGGTTCAGCAGGTGGACGACCCACTTGACCTTTACGAGAAGCCGGCGAACCTGTTCGTCGCCGGGTTCATCGGTAGCCCGGCCATGAACTTCATCGAGGCATCGCTGGTGCCCAGGAACGGCGCCCTGACCGTGGACTGCGGGTCGTTTGCCATTGAGATGCCCCAGGACCTGGCGGCGCTTGCGAAGGACTGGACGGGCAAGCAGGTGGTCTTCGGCATCCGCCCCGAGGACATCCAGGACCTGGCCTTCGCGCGCGATCCGAACCCTGCATGGGTACTCCGGGCCATGGTGGAGGTGCACGAACCCCTGGGTTCGGACGTTATCCTCTACCTGAGCACCGGGCCGCACTCGATCGTCGCCCGCGTGGACGCCCACAGTTCGGCGCGGATGGGACAGCCGGCTGAGGTCATCCTGGACATGCGGAAGATGCACCTGTTCGAGACGGAGACCCACAAGGCCATCATCTAGAGGGGCAATGCAGAGGTTCAGCGTCTAGTCCCGCGACAGAATCGCTCCCTCGGCTTCAAGGGAGGCGATCTCCTCCGGAGGCATCCCGAGCACCCCTTGTAGAATGGCCCGCGTGTGCTCTCCCAGCAGCGGGGGATGTGCTACCGGTGCAGCCGGCGTGCCCCGCATGTGCTGCAGGGCGCTGGCCACCAGCGGGATCTCCCCAAGGGTCGGGTGCCCGACCTTCCAGATCACATCCCGCGCCTGCGCGTGCGGATCCGCGAACGCCTCGTGCAGGTCCCATACGGGCGAAGCTGGAACCCCCGCAGTCTTTAGGGCCCTCAACCACTCGTCCCGGTTCCGAGCGGCGAAGACGGCGGCGAGCGCGTCCACGAGCGCCTCACGGTTGCATACCCGATCGGCATTGGTCTGAAACCGGGCGTCCGCACCCAAAGCCGCTTGCCCGATCACCTGGGTCATCTTCTGGTACTGCCCGTCGTTTCCCACCGCGAGGATGAACCATCCGTCCAGGGCCTGAAAAGCCTGGTAGGGCACGATCTGAGGGTGGGCGCTGCCCAGCCGCCCCGGAGGCGCTCCTGTCAGGAGGTAGCCCTGGGCCTGGTTGGCCATGCACATCAAGCCGACGTCGAACAGCGACAGATCGAGGTGCTGACCCTGCCCCCGGCGATCCCGGTCGCGCAGCGCGGCGAGTATCCCGACCGCGGCGACCAGGCCGGTGAGCACGTCAATCCAGGCAACTCCCACCCTGACCGGGGGCCCGCCCGGCTCCCCGGTCACGCTCATGATGCCGGTCATTCCTTGAAGCGCGAGGTCGTAGCCGGGCTCGTCGGCACGGGGTCCGGTGTGGCCGAATCCCGTGATGGAAGCATAGACCAGACCGGGATTGAGCGATGCCAGGCTGTCGTAATCGAGACCCGCCCCGGCGAGGTCGCCCGGCTTGAAGTTCTCAACGAGGACGTCGGCGCGCAGCGCGAGTTCCCGCACAACTGCCTGCCCCCGCCGGGACTTCAGGTTGACCGCGATGCTCTGCTTGCCGCGGTTGGTGGAAAGGTAGTAGGCGCTCTCTCCTCCGACGAACGGCGGGCCCCAGACCCGGGTGTCATCACCCCACGGGGGCTCGACCTTCCAGACCGTGGCGCCCAAATCGGACAGGGTCTGGGTGCAGAACGGGCCCGCGAGCACCCGCGTGAGATCGAGGACGGTGAGCCCCTGCAACGACCTCATGCGGAGGGATCCGGGAGCAGGAGCCTGCCGTCCCGGAACAGCGCCTGGCCGTCCAGGCAGACCGTGGCGTCGTAGAGCACCAGATCCCAGTGGATGGAACAGGCATGCGTGCCGCCATAGAAGATGTCGTCACCCAGGCCCAGGTGCACGTTGCCCAGCGCCTTCTTCTCTTCCTCGAAGTCGCCGGACCGCAGCGCGCTGGCGTTGAGTCCGATGCCGATCTCGGCGAGGTGGCGCGCACAGGGGACCGAGCGGAAGACCGACTCGAGCTGGCGGGTCCGCCCGCCCGTACCCGAGACCCGCACGACGGTTCCGCCCTCCAGTTCCAGGACGAAGGGGTCGATCCCGCGCAGGCCTGCCGCCGGCCCGTCCACCACGACAACGCCGCGGGCGGTTCCGGACCGGGGACGCTGGGAGACCTCGCCGTCCGAGAAGGCCGCCTCCCTGCCTGGTTCCCGGGCCAGGCCGCACTCCACGATCACCGTCTGGCCCATCACCGGCTCATGCGTGACGCCGGCGCGAAGGTCGGTGCC
This sequence comes from Candidatus Nitrosymbiomonas sp., assembly GCA_020724185.1. GTDB lineage: Bacteria > Sysuimicrobiota > Sysuimicrobiia > Sysuimicrobiales > Humicultoraceae > VGFA01. The sequence goes on from DYHL01000007.1 coordinate 3,731, forward strand.
CGCCCGCGTAACGATGTGGATTTCCTCCGCTGCGGCCCAGAACGCGGCCGCGCGCTGCCCCAGCGCCTCCAGCGCTTCGTAGTCGGCGGTGGCCGCGCCGGCCAAGTAGTTGTCCAGGTCGCGCATCACCATGGACAGCGACCGGATGCGGCGCGCTACCAGCAACTCCGCGACCCTGCGGGAGTAGGTGGGCGCGCCGGACGATCGGGTGACGCCTATCAACACGTCCGAGGCCATAAGCGCGCTCTCTATCGGCGCGGTAAGGTGCGTGGCTTCCCGCGCATGCCTGGTGGGCATTAGCGCGATCGTGTACTCGGCGCCGGCGGTCTCAACGGCCCCGGCCAGCGCCAGGTAGATCTCGCGCTCGGTGGCCGGATCGGCGACGATCAGGACGCGTTCCCCCACCTGCACTGCCAGGTGATCGCGCACGATCCGATGGGCCAGTGCGATGACATCTATGATCCGCTGGTGTCCCATGATCTCCGCGAAGATCCTACGATGCGGCGCGGGAAGGATGCAAGCCCGGCCGAGTGCCCCGCGGCGTGCGTGCGTGTTGACGTGCATCCGGCGGGCGCGGTATATTTGAAAAGTGCACCGTACACGCCGTATGCACATCCACCCACCCCGCGACTGCACGATGGTTTTGAAAGACGGCCCACACGCAATGGACTCCAGGAGGTGAACGCAGGATGAAACACGGCACGCTAGTAGTGGCATCCCTGCTGGTGCTCGCCCTCGCGGCGGGTGTCTCGGCCCAGACAGGGTTCCTCACGATTGGCTCCGGTGGGACCACGGGGGTCTACTTCCCGATCGCAGTCGGCATGGCGAAGATGATCAACGATGCCAACATCGGATGGCGGGCCAACGCTCGCTCCACCGGTGGCAGCGTCTTCAACGTTACCGCGATCCAGGGCGGCGAGCTGCAGATGGCGCTGGCCCAGAACGACATATCGTTCTATGCCTACGGCGGGACGGTCGTCGAGGCGTTCCGCGGCAAGCCCACCACCAAGCTGCGGGGAATGGCCGTGCTGTACCCGGAGCCGATCCACATCCTGGCGCGCCGCGATCGCGGAATCAAGACGGTGGCCGACATGAAGGGCAAGCAGGTCTACGTCGGTGACGTGGGCAGCGGCGCCGAGCAGAACTCCTTGCAGGTGCTCGAGGTCTATGGGTTGAAGTTCGCCGACCTGGGGCAGGCGGTGCGCGGGTCGGCCACGACGGGCGTGCAGCTGCTTCAAGACGGGCGCATTGACGCCATGTTCTACACCGTGGGATTGGGGAACGCGGCGATCATGCAGGCGGCCCTGACAGCGCCCATCGAGTTCCTCGCGATTGATGCGATGAAGCTCCGCGACATCAGGGAGAAGTACCCGTTCCTCAGCGCGTTTGGAATCCCGGCAGGCGTCTACAGGGGCCTGGACGCGCCCGTCGTGACGGTTACGGTGCTGGCCTCCCTAGTGACGTCCACCGACGTATCCGCAGACGTGGTGTACCGGGTCACCAAGCTCCTGCTGGACGAGAAGGTTGACGAGTTCAGGGGGCTTCACTCCAACCTGGAGCGCTTCTTCCATCCGCTGAAGGCGCTGGAGGGCATGGCCATCCCGCTGCATCCCGGCGCTGTTCGATTCTACCAGGAGAAGAACACCAGGATTCCTGAGCGGCTCCTGCCGCCCAAATAGCCGCAAGCCCACGGGCCCGGCCCCTCTCTGGGGCCGGGCCTTTTCTCCGCACGTTGGGAGGCGGTGAACGCATGAGCGTGGACAAGGCCGAGGAACTCAGGAAGACAGTCGAGTTCGGCGCAAGGGCCCCCAAGATTGCCTGGCAGCGGTGGCTGATACTCCTCCTGGCGGTCGGGTGGAGCGTGTTTCAGGTATGGGCGACGTGGAGCGGCAGGATTGACCCGCTGCGCCTGGGCCCGATTCACCTGGCGTTCGCCTTCGCGCTGGCGTTCCTTGCCTATCCATCACGGCGGGGACCAAGGGAACGCATCCCGCTGATTGATTGGGTGCTGCCGATCCTCGGGGTCATCGGCGCCATGTACGTCGTGGTGGACTACTACGGCATCGTCGCGGTGCGGGGTGGGGTGCCTATCCAGCGCGACGTGGTCATGGGCACCATCACCCTGGTGGTGCTGTTCATCGCCTCGTTCCGCGTGGTAAGCCCTGCGCTCCCGATCATTGCCGGCGTGCTGATCTTCTATGCCGCCATGGGGCCGTCGGGGATCGTGCCCATCCGTCCCCCGGACGTGCTCTTTCTGCACAGCGGGTATCGCTGGAGCCAGATCATCCAGCAACTCTACATGACCGCCGAGGGGATCTGGGGCACGCCGATAAGGGTGTCGGCCACATTCGTGTATCTATTTGTCTTATTCGGCGCGCTGCTGGACAAGGCAGGGGCTGGCCGGTTCTTCGTGGACCTGGCCTACAGCCTGCTCGGCACCTTCCGCGGCGGGCCTGCCAAGGCCGCGGTGGTCGGCAGCATGCTGACCGGGGTCGTCTCGGGTTCCTCGATCGCCAACGTGGTGACCACCGGCACATTCACGATCCCGCTGATGAAGCGCGTGGGGTACACGCCAGAGAAGGCCGCGGCCACTGAGGTGGCCGCCTCCACCAACGGGCAGCTCATGCCCCCGGTCATGGGCGCCGCCGCGTTCATCATGGCGGACTTCCTTGGGATCCCGTACGCGAAGCTGATCGTCTACGCGGCGGTTCCGGCGGTGCTGAGCTACATCGCGCTGTTCTACGTCGTGCACCTGGAGGCCCTGAAGCTCGACATCAAGAGCCTGCCCAGAGCCGAACTGCCCCTCTTCTGGCCGACCCTGCTCTCGGGGCTGCACTACTTGATCCCGGTCGCCTACCTGCTCTACGCCCTGATCATCATCCGGCTCACCCCCGAGCGCAGCGCGCTCAACGCCATGCTTCTTCTGATCGTCCTCATCCTGGTCCAGGAACTCTGGCGTTCGGTGCAGCGCCGCGAAAGGGTCGTCGTCGGCCTCAGGCAGGCCTCGACGGCCGTGATCGGCGGATTCGAGGCCGGGGCGCGCAACATGGTTACCATTGCGATCGCGACCGGTGCGGCAGGAATCATCGTGGGCATAGTGACGATGACGGGCCTGGGATTCGGGCTCACCGACATCGTGCAAGCCCTCTCCGGTGGCAACATCATCATCGTCCTGGTACTTGCCGCGGTGGCGTCGCTCATCCTGGGGATGGGCCTGCCCACTACCGCCAACTACATCGTCATGGCTGCGCTGGTCGCGCCGGTCATAGTAAACCTGACGAAGGCCGCAGGGATGGACATCCCGATAGTGGCCATCCACCTGTTCGTGTTCTTCTTCGGCATCCTGGCCGACGACACGCCCCCGGTCGGGCTGGCCGCGTACGCGGCCGCGGCGATCGCCCGGTCGGACCCCATCAAGACCGGGATCCAGGGCTTCATCTACGACATGCGCACGGCTATCCTGCCGTTTCTGTTCATCTTCAATCCCGAGTTGTTGCTCATCAACATCGGTGGGTTTGCCCACGGCGCCCACGTGATCCTCACCGCGCTGGTGGGGATGCTGGCGTTCGTCGCCGCGACGCAGGGATACCTCCTGAAGCGGATGGCATGGTGGGAACGCATTCCGATGCTGGTGGCGGCGTTCACGCTGATCAAACCGGGGATTGTGACGGACCTGATCGGACTCGGGTTGATACTGCTGGTCTACGCGTCGCAGCGGTTCAGGCGCTCAGCCTAGAACAACAACCGCCGCCCTTTCTGTAGGGCGGCGGTTGTCAAGTCGCGGCCGCAGACCGACCGGCGGCTGCCGTCCGGGCTATGTTTCCTTCGTCTCCTTGAACCCCTTCTCGGTCATCTCCGCCAGCGGCGCCAGGAGCTTGGTGAACTCCATCGGGAAGATGAACTTGGTCGCGGCCCCCTGGCCCAGCGACTTGAGCGCTTCCAGGTACTGCAGCGCCATTGTCTTACTGTCCACGGTCTTGGCGACGGCGAAGATCTTCTCGAGCGCCAACGCAAAGCCCTCGGCGCGCAGGACCGCCGCCTGGCGGTCTCCCTCGGCGCGGAGAATGGCCGATTGCTTGTCACCCTCAGCCACGGTGATCGTGGCCTGCTTCTTGCCGTCGGCCTCGGTGACGACCGCGCGGCGCGTGCGCTCGGCCGACATCTGCCGGGTCATCGCGTCCAGCACATCCTTGGGCGGCAGGATCTCCCGGATCTCGACCGTGGTGACCTTGACGCCCCAGCGCTCGGTGACCTCGTCCAGCTTCGCGCGCAGCACCTGGTTGATCTGCTCGCGGCGGGCCAGCACGTCGTCGAGGGGAATGTCGCCGATGACCGCGCGCAGCGTCGTGGTCGCGATGCCCCGCGCCGCGCCCCCGAAGTCAGCCACCTGGATCACTGAGTGCTCAGGGTCGACAACCTTCCAGTAGATGAGGAAGTCGATGTTTATGGGCGCGTTGTCGCGGGTGATACAGGTCTGGGAAGGAATCTCCAGGAACATCTCGCGGAGATCCACCCACACCGCCTTGTCCACGATCGGGATCAGGAGCACGATGCCCGGTCCCCGGCGGCCTATGCTGCGGCCGAACCGGAATACGACCAGGCGTTGGTACTCGCGGACGATCTTGACCACCGAGCCGATCACGATCATGCCCGCGATGATGATGGCGATGCCGTACGTGAGGAACGTGATTATGCTGGGCACCTGTGCACCTCCTTGTGTCCCGGCGCGCAGTGTACTTCTGGCCGCCCGGCACGGTCTCCTTGTCGGTCCTGCCCGCGGCCAGGAGCCGACGGGCGCGGCCCGAAGAGATCTGCGGAGGTGGAGGGATGTCACATTACGCGATTGGTGTGGACCTGGGCGGCACGAAGACCCTCACCGCGCTGGTGGACGGGCGCGGCGGGGTGGTCGCGCGCGTGCGCGTGGCGACCCCAACGACGGGCCCGGATGCGGTGATCGAGGCGATTGCCGCCAGCGTCGCAGAGCTGTCGAACCGGTCCGGCGTCGCCCCGCGCTCTGCCCTGGGCGTAGGCGTGGGTGCGCCCGGCCCCCTGGATACAGGTTCCGGCGTCGTGTTCGAGCCGCCCAACCTGCCCGGCTGGCGGGACGTTCCTCTGGCGGCGCTCATGGCGAAGCGCCTGGGCGTGCCCACCTTCGTTGAAAACGACGCCAACGCCGCCGCGATGGGGGAGCATTGGGTGGGGGCCGGGCAGGGAGTGGACGACCTCGTCTACCTCACGGTCAGCACCGGGATCGGTGGCGGTCTGATCCTAGGGGGGCGCCTCTACCGTGGTGCCTCCGGCACCGCGGGCGAGGTCGGGCACATGGTGATCGCGCGCGACGGCCCGCGCTGCGGCTGCGGCCGCGCCGGATGCCTGGAGGCACTGGCCTCGGGCACGGCGATCGCAAGGGAGGCGCGATTGGTAGTGGAGAGCGGCCGCCCCACGGTGCTCTCCCAAGTGCCGCCGGAGGCGATCACGGCGGAGGCGGTCGCGCGCGCCGCCGGGGAAGGCGATCCGCTGGCCCGCGAGGTCTTTGCGGGCGCGGCCGCGGCGCTGGGGGTGGGCATCACCAACCTCGTGAACCTGCTCAACCCGGCGCTGGTGATCATCGGGGGCGGGGTGAGCGGGGCAGGCGAGCTGCTCTTCGCGCCGGTGCGGCGTATCGTGCGGCAGGAGGCGTTCGAACGGCCAGGAGCCGCGGTGCGGGTTGTGCCCGCCGCGTTGGGTGACGACGTCGGCGTGATCGGCGCGGCGGCGGTGGTGTACGAGCGGGTGCGCTCCTAGAACGCGTCCATCTCGAGGCGCCGATGCACGAAGTTCGTGTACACTTCTCCGCGGCGGAAGAAGGCGTTGTCGAGCACCCTAAGATGAAAGGGGATCGTCGTGCGTATCCCCTCGACCTCGAACTCCAGCAGGGCGCGGCGCATCCTCAAGATGGCCTCGTCGCGGTCGCGCCCCCAGGCGATTACCTTGGCAATGAGCGAGTCGTAATTGGGCGGAACGGTATAGCCCGGGTAGCAGTGCGTGTCCACGCGAATTCCCGGACCTCCTGGTAGGATGAGGCCGGTAATCGTTCCGGCAGACGGCCGGAAGCCGTGCCGGGGATCCTCAGCGTTGATCCGGCACTCCAGCGCATGGCCTCGGAACTCCAAGTCTCTTTGTCCGAAGCGGAGCTTCTCCCCGGCGGCAATGCGGATCTGTTCCTTGACCAGGTCCAGACCCGTGACCGCTTCGGTGACCGGGTGCTCGACCTGTATGCGCGTGTTCATCTCCATGAAGTAGAAGTTCTCCTGAGGGTCCACCAGGAACTCGACCGTGCCCGCGTTGACGTAGCCGATCGCCTGCGCCACGCGCACCGCGGCGCGGCCGAGCGCGGCCAGCGTTCGCTCGCGCATCCGCGGCGGGGGGGACTCCTCGATCAGTTTCTGGTGCCGGCGCTGGATCGAGCAGTCGCGCGTGCCCAGGTGCAACACCGCGCCGTGGGCGTCGGCAAGGACCTGCACCTCGATGTGATGCGGCTCCTGGAGGTACTTCTCGATGTAGACCCTCCCGTCGCCAAACGCCGCTTCGGCCTCTCGCTGGGCGGACTGCAGCGCCTCCGGCAGATCTTCCGCGGTCTGCGCGATGCGCATCCCGCGCCCGCCTCCCCCGGCCGCCGCCTTGATGACGAGCGGATAGCCGGTGCTCCGGGCAGCCTCCAGCGCCTCGCGCACTCCTGATACCGTCCCGTGCGTTCCGGGAATGACCGGCACGCCGGCCTTCTGCACGTGCTCGCGGGCGGCCGCCTTGTCGCCCATCAACTCAATTGCCCGGGAAGTGGGGCCCACAAACGCGATCTTGCAGTCCGCCACGATCTCGGCAAAGCGCGGGTTCTCGGCCAGGAATCCGTATCCGGGATGGATGGCGTCCACCCCCGTTAACTCGGCCGTGCTCATGATGTTCGGTATGTTCAGATACGATCCCGCGCTGGAGGCCGGGCCGATGCAGAACGCCTCGTCGGCCATCTTGACGTGCAGCGAGGTCCGATCTGCCTCCGAGTAGACGGCCACGGTGGAGATGCCCATCTCACGGCACGCTCGGATCACGCGGACGGCGATCTCCCCGCGGTTGGCCACGAGCAGCTTACGGAACATCGGCTAGACCCGGGCGGTCGTGTCGAGGAGGAACAGGGGCTGGCCGTACTCGACGGGCGAAGCGTTGTCAACCAGCACGCGGGCGATCCGCCCGCCCTTCTCGGCCTGGATCTCGTTGAACAGCTTCATAGCCTCGATGACGCAGATTACCTGGCCTTCGTCCACGAGGTCGCCTTCCCTGACGAACGGCAGCGCCTCCGGCGAGCCGGCCCGGTAGAAGGTGCCTACCATGGGGGCGGTGACCGTCTCGAGGCGGTCCCCACCGCCCGCACCGGGATCCGCGCTGGCAGCAGTTGCCGCCGGCGCCGCGGGGGGAAGCGGGTCCGCCCCTGCCTTCTTGACGCGGACCTTGAGGGTTGGACTCTCAACCTCGAGCTCATTGAGGTCCGATTCCGCCGCGATGCGGATGACCTCTCTCACCTGGTCGAAATCAATGCGGTCGCTCATGACTGCTCCTCATGATACCCTATGGCGCGGTATTTCGCGTACCGGCGTCGCAACAGTTCTTCCACGGGAAGATTGCTCAGCGCCGTCATCCGGGGGCGAAGCGCTTCACGCACCGCGGCGATGGCCGCCTGGGAATCAAGGTGGGCGCCGCCGCTCGGCTCCGGGATGATCTCATCTACGACGCCCAGGGCGGCAATCTCCTGCGCGGTCAGACGCAGCGCGGAGGCCGCCTCTCTTGCGCGGCCGGCGTCGTGCCAGAGGATCGCAGCGCACCCTTCGGGGGGGATGACGGTGTAGACGGCGTGCTCCAACATTAGCACCGCATCGCCGACCGCGATCGCCAGCGCGCCGCCACTGCCCCCCTCGCCCGTTATCACCACGAGCACGGGCACCCGCAGGCGCGTCATCTCCCCGATGTTGCGGGCGATGGCCTCGGCCTGCCCGCGTTCTTCCGCGGCGTCACCTGGGAACGCCGCCGGCGTGTCCACGATGCTGAGTACCGGGTAGCCGAACTTCTCAGCCAGGCGCATGGCCCGCAGCGCCTTGCGGTAGCCCTCGGGGTAGGGCATGCCGAAGTTGCACGCGATGTTCTCGCGTGTGTCCCTGCCCTTACAGGGAGCCACCGCGACGGCGGGTTGCCCCTCGAACCACCCCAGCCCGGCGAGCATCGCCGGGTCATCGCGAAAGAGCCGGTCGCCGTGCAACTCCGTGAACTCATCCAGGAGCGCCCTCACGAACTCCTGGGCCTTGGGGCGCTGGGGATGGCGTGCCAGGGCCACCGCCTGCCAGGCGGTGCGGATGGACAGCATAGACTCGCGCAGCTCCTCGCCGCGCGCTTCAAGGACGCGGATCTGCTCGACGGCGTCTGGCTTGTCCTTCTCGCTCCGCCGGCGCAGCGCGTCAATCTCGCGTTGGATCCCGGCAAGCCGGGCTTCCATCTCGGCCGCACGGGCCTCAGCCGCGCGGTCGCGCTCCGGAAGCGCCCTGGTCACGGGCAGGCGACCTCCGGGCCCCCGGGCTCGCCGGGTGCCGGTTGCGCTTCTCCATCCGGTGCGGCGGCCGCCGGCTCCGGTGCTACGGCCCGTGGGGCGCCAAAGAACCGGAGCAGTCGCGCCAGGACGCCGCGCAGTTCCGGGCGCGGAACGACCATGTCAATCAGTCCATGTTCCAAACAGAACTCGGCCGTCTGAAAACGCTCCGGCAGCTTGCGCCGGATCGTCTGTTCAATCACGCGCCTGCCGGCAAACCCAATCAGCGCGCCGGGCTCGGCGATGATGACGTCGCCCTGGAACGCGAAGCTCGCCGTTACGCCGCCGGTGGTGGGGTCGCACATCACCGACAGGTATGGGAGGTGTGCCTCGTGCAGCCGTCCGACCGCGGCGCTGGTCTTTGCCAGTTGCATCAGCGAGAGCGCGCCTTCCTGCATCCGGGCGCCGCCGGACGCCGAGAAGATCACCAGAGGCAGCCGGTCCTGCAGGGCGCGCTCGGCGACCCGGGTGATCTTCTCACCGACCACCGAACCCATCGAGCCCCCCATGAACGCGAAGTCGAGCGCGCCGACCGCGGTGCGGTATCCTTCGATGCCGCCGACGCCGACGATCGCGGCGTCCGCGTTGCCCGTGTTGGCGCGCGCCTCGGACAGCTTCTCACGGTAGCCGTCGAAGCGGAGCGGGTCTCCGGAGGCGAGGTTCGCGTCCATCTCCTCGAACGAATGCTCGTCAAGCGTTATCGAGAGCCGTTCCTCGGCGCCCAGCCGGTGATGCCACCCGCATTTCGGGCACACCTTGAGGGCGCGCTCCAGGTCCCTGTGATAGACGGCCGCGCCGCACCGGGAGCACTTGACCCAGAGTCCGGCGGGTATGTCGCGACGACTGATACGCCCGTGCTTGGGACGGCGCAGCCAGTTCAGCATTCGCGCCTCGGAGAACGAGAAGGATCGGCAGGCAGAGCACCCGCCGGTTCAGGCGTTGATTATACCGCAGGGAGAAGGCAGCCGCCAGCCAATGCCGGAGCCCGCGCGGCGGACCGGCGGGCTCCGGCACCGCGGAGATGTCGGGCCGCTACTTCCGCTGCACCCCGAAGGCGTCGTAGTTCAGGTCGGTGAACTGCTTCCACTTCTCGGGCACGTCCGCCTCGGCGAAGATCGCCGTGACCGGGCACGCGGATTCGCACGCCCCGCAGTCAATGCACTCTTCCGGGTGGATGAAGAGTATGGAGTTGAGCTGATCCTTCGTGAGCTTGTCCGAAGGCGTATGGACCACCCCGCCCTTGGGGACCACCGTCTTGTCAATTCCCGCGCCCGTGGACGGATCGGGTACGACGAAGCCGCCGGATGCCTCGACGTACTCGTAGATGCAGTCCACCGGACAGACCTCGACACACGCACGGTCCTTCGTGCCGACACATGGTTCCGCGATGATGTATGCCAACCGGTTCACCTCCTGTTTGTTCCCCGCCCATGGTACAGGCCGGGTGGATTTTCTGTCAACGAATCGCACCGGCGCCCCGCGGGGATTGGACCGTATGATTGTATAATGTTGGTTGGCTCGGTTTCGCAGGCCGAGCGGCTTTGTGAATCTGAAGGAGGCGTTGTACATGTCTGGTTCCGAGGGCGCTCCGCGCAGGACATCCGCGGAGCGGGCACTGGTATTGCTGGTGGTACTCGTGCTGGGAGGCTTGCTGGGTGGAGTCATCGCGCCGCGCTATGGACTGGTTCCCAGGCAGTGGGCCACGGCCCCCCATCCCCCTGGAGCCCCGGGTGGCGCGGCCCAGCAGGCGACGCCGCCCCAGGTAGAATCCGCGCCCGGCGCTCAGCAGCCCGGTGTCCAGACGCCCGGCGCCGCGGTCCCGCCGGTTGCAGGCCAGTCCCTGCCCGGCGCACCGGCTCCCCGCCTGCTCGATGGGCAGGAGTCGGTTGTGGTCAGGGTGGTGCAGCAGGTCCGGCCTGCCGTGGTCAACATCAGCGTCCGCGCGCAGGTGGCGACGCCATTTGGGTTGTTCCCACAGGAAGGCCAGGGCTCGGGTGTCATCGTGCGGCCCGACGGGCTGATCCTCACGAACAACCACGTGGTACAGGGTGCGCAGGAGATCACGGTGACGCTGGTTTCGGGCAAGACCCTGCGCGGGCGCGTGCTGGGCGCCGATCGGTTCGCGGATCTGGCCGTCGTCAAGGTGGACAGCCCTCAGCCGCTCCCCGCGGTCGAGATGGGGGCTTCCATCGCGCTGAACGTGGGGCAGCTTGCGATCGCCATCGGGAACCCCTTTGGTCTGGGCAGCACCGTGACCGTGGGGGTGATCAGCGCGTTGAACCGCAGCATCCAGGCCGGCCCCGACTTCGTCGTCGAGAATCTCATCCAGACCGACGCCGCCATCAACCCCGGCAACAGCGGCGGCGCGCTGCTGGATTCGTCAGGACGCCTGATCGGCATCAACACCGCGATCATCCGAGAAGCCCAGGGCATAGGCTTCGCGATCCCGATGGATCACGCCCGCGTCGTCATGGAGCAGATCATTACGCAAGGCAAGGTGATCCGGCCTGCCCTAGGCGTCGAGATCCGAGGGGAGATAGACACCAACACCGCGCGCGCCTACAAGCTCCCGGTTGACCACGGGGTGGTCGTTGTGCCCCAGCCCGGAAGCCCGGCCGAACGGGCCGGGATGCGGCCGCAGGACATCATCGTAGCCATCAACGGCCAGAAGGTTGGCACCATCGGAGACCTGCGGCGCGAGCTGTTTCGCAGGAAGCCCGGGGAGAGCGTGCAGGTAGAGGTTGTCCGTGACGGGCGGCGCCTGACGCTGAACGTTTTGCTCATCGAACTGCGGGGAGGGATTCCACTGTGGATCGTTGCGTGACTGAGAGTCTTCCGATCCTTGAGCTCGTGAGCGTGACCGAGGCCGCTGCCCTGGCAGGCGCGCACCGCATGGGACAGGGTGACAACGAGGCCGCTGACCATGCAGCCGTGGAGGCGATGCGCGCCGCCATGAGCTGCTTGGATCTCCGCGGCGTCATCGTCATAGGCGAGGGGGAGCGTGATCAGGCGCCGATGCTCTACATAGGTGAGGTGGTCGGTGGGGGCGACTCCCGCCAGGTTGACATAGCCGTAGATCCCCTGGAGGGTACGAATCTTGTGGCAAAAGGGCTCCCCGGGGCCCTGTCGGTGCTGGCGGTCTCAGAGCCCGGGGGCCTGCTCCACGCCCCGGACATCTACATGGACAAGCTGATCGTCGGGCCGACCTGCGCCGACCACGTGGACATCCGCCATCCGGTTGAAGAGAACCTGAGCGCGATGGCCAAGGCGTTCAACCGCTCGGTCGGCGATCTTGCGGTAACAATCCTCGACCGGCCCCGTCACGCCGATCTTATCGCCCGCGTGCGGGCGGCCGGCGCGCGCATCAAGCTCATCTCCGACGGCGACGTGTCGGCCGCGATTGCCGCCGCGGTGCGGGGCACCGGCGTGCACGCGGTCATGGGGATCGGGGGCGCTCCTGAGGGCGTGCTGGCCGCGGCGGCACTACGGTGCCTGGGCGGGAAGGTCCAGGGGAGGTTCTGGTTCCGCGGCGACGAGGAGCGGGAGCGCGTCCGGCAGATGGGCGTCGCCGATCCCGATCGCGTCTTTGACACGGACGAACTGGCACCCGGCGATGAGGTGGTATTCGTTGCCACGGGCATCACCGACAGCGACCTGTTGCGCGGGGTGCGCTTCTTCGGCGGCGGCGCCCGCACCCACTCGCTGGTGATGACGCGCCGGACCGGCGAGATCCGCTTCGTGGACGGCATCCACATCTCCGACCGCGCCAAGGCCGGTTCAATCCTGCTTTGATCTCCCCGGGCCGGGACGCCCGGCGCGCGGCCGGCCGGTTGTGCCTGGTAGACTTCTCCGGCCCAGCGCCGTCCGCGGCGCTGGAACGGCTGATCGCCGACCGGCACATTCTGGGAGTGGTGCTCTTCCGCAAGAACATCGAGTCGCCGCAGCAGGTGGCGCGACTGACGGATGCGCTTGTGGCGATCGCGCAGGAAGCCGGCGCGCCTCCGCCGTGGGTGGCCATTGACCACGAGGGAGGCGCGGTCACGCGCTTCCCGCCGACCGTCGGAGGGGACCCACCGCCCAACGCGAGACACCTGTTGCCGCGCGTGACGCCGGTCCCTTCGGCGATGGCGCTCGGCGCCACCGGAGATCCGGTACTGGCCCAGGCAGCCGGGCGCATCGCGGGACGGGAGCTGCGCGCGATGGGCATCAACGTGGACTTTGCGCCGGTGATGGACGTCAACACCAACCCGTCGAACCCGGTCGTCGGCACGCGTGCATTTGGGGACTCGCCTGGGCTCGTGGCTGCGATGGGACTGGCCTACGTCCGTGGCCTGCAGGAGGCCGGCGTTGCGGCAACGGCCAAACACTTCCCCGGCCACGGTGACACCACCGTGGACTCACACCTGGGGCTTCCCAGGGTAGACCACGACCGCGCGCGGCTTGAGGACGTGGAGTTGGCGCCGTTTGCCGCGGCGACGCGTGCCGGGGTGGCGGGGATCATGACCGCGCACGTCGTCTACCCTGCGCTGGACCCCAGTGGAGTGCCGGCCACGCTGTCCGCGCCGATTCTGAGAGGGATTCTGCGAGAGCGCTGGGGGTTCGGGGGCCTGGTTTTCACCGACTCGATGAGCATGCGCGCCATCGCGGACCACTACGGGATGGGCGACGCGGCGGTGGCCGCGGTTCGGGCCGGATGCGACGTGGTGCTGGCCCTGGGCGAAGAGGCCGCGCAGCAGGAGATATTTGACCGCCTGGCCGCCGCGATCGAGCGAGGCGAGATCGCCGGGGCGAGGCTTGCCGAGACCCGGGCGCGGGTCGCGGCGGCGGCAGGGCGGTGGGGGGTAGGCAGCGCCAGGGCACCTCAGGCCGAGGGCACCGAGAGCCCTCATGAGGCTGAGGCGTCCGATCACGGACGGATCGCCGAGCAGATCGCCGCTGCCGCGGTCACGCTGGTGCGGGACCGCGCCGGCATCCTTCCTCTCGCGCCAGGGCGGATGAGCGTCGTCTCCATTCCCCCGGTACCCTCGGAGGGCCCGGGGCCTGATCTGTCGTCCGCGCTCAGGAGGCACGGCGCGGTTGTGGACGAAATCCACTCCTATGACCCTGATGGCCCTGCGGTCTTAGGCGGTACGGTGGTGGCCGTGACCTGCGCGCGGGGAACCCCGGAAGCCAGGGTGGTCGCGGCCGTGCGCGCGCTGCACCGCTTGGCCGGAGACCGCCTGATCGTCGTGGGTGCAGGCGATCCGTACGACCTGGTGGCGTATCCACAGATACCGGCCTACCTGGCTACGTACGGACCCGACCAGCCAAGTCTTGACATGGCTGCCCGCGTGCTGCTCGGCCATGCTCGCGCCAGGGGAACGCTGCCAGTGACCCTGCCGGTGGCTCTCTCGGAGGCGCCCGGATGAACGGGCCAGGCAGATGGGTGCTCCAGGCAGGCGCCATGCTGCTCCCGGAGGGCATGGTCAGCCCTGGATTCCTGGTGATCGAGGGCGAGCACATTGCCCGGGTGCAAGAAGGCTTCTATCCCAGTCCCGACCTGAGCTACGCTGACTGCACGGTGGTCCCTGGCTTCGTTGATCTCCAGATCAACGGCGCCGCCGGTTGCGACTTCCTATCGCCGACCGAAGCCGGCCTGGTCGCAGCCCACGCCTACCTGCTGAGTACCGGTACGGTTGCCTATCTTCCGACGCTCATCTCGACCTCCGAGGAACGGCTGCGTGGGGCGCTCACCTTCTTCGCCGAGCACGCACGCCGCCCATCGGCCCCTCGCATTCTGGGCGTGCACCTGGAGGGTCCATTCCTGTCACCCGCCCGGCCCGGCGCCCACCGGCCGGAACACCTGCGGCCCCCCTCCGTTGAATGGATCGGCAGGTTGGTGGAGGATTTCCAGGGGTTGATCCGCATCGTGACACTGGCGCCCGAACTGGAGGGAGCCCAGCGCGTCATTGACTACCTCATCTCACAGGGCATTGTGGTCGGTGTAGGCCACACCGACGCGACCCATGCGCAGGCGGCGGCCGCGTTCGACCGGGGCGTCAGGCTGGCAACGCACCTGTTCAACGCGATGCCTCCCTACCATCACCGCGAGCCGGGCGTCGTCGGAGCGGCCCTGGCGCATCCCGACGTGACCTGCTCGATCATTGCGGACCTCGTACACCTGCATCCCGCGGTCCTGGCTCAGGTGGTGGCACTGAAGGGGTGGGAGCGCACGGCTCTGGTCACCGACGCGATGGCCGCGGCAGGCACGGCGCCGGCCCAGGCGACGCTGGGCGATCAGACTACGACGGTTATCGGTGGCGTGCCACGCCTGGCCGACGGTACGCTGGCCGGCAGCATCCTGCGAATGGACCGGGCCGTGGGGAACATGGCCAGGACCGTTGGGGCCTGGGATCAGGCGGTGCGCATGGCCTCCACGACCCCGGCCCGCCTGCTGGGGCTGGAGCAGGGAGAGCTGCGCGCGGGGCTCCGCGCCGATCTGACCGTCCTGTCCGAGGACCAGTCCGTGAGCGCGGTTGTAGTGGGTGGAAACGTCGTGGGTGGGAGCGTCGTGAGTCTAGGGGGCGCCTGAGGCGCGCTGCTTTCGGTCCGGGGCTCTCGCCACGATCAACCGCACCATCCCCATCGGTGCCAGATCCTCGATCTTCTCGACCTCAAGCCCTGCCGCCCTGACGTTCTCCAGGGTACGGCGGGCGATGTGCGCGCCGAGGACGCGCACTATGAGCGGATCCAGCCAGTCCATCAGCCGGCCGAGGCCCCTGTGCTCCGCGCGCATGTGCTCGAGGAGCACTATGCGGCCGCCCGGCCGAACTACCCGACCCAACTCGCGCAGGCCCGCCACCGGATCTGGGACCGAGCAGAACACGAAACTGGCGGCAGCGGCGTCGAATGAAGCGTCTGGAAACGCCAGCGCCTGCGCGTCCATCAGCAGAAGGGTAATGCTCCGGCCCTGCCGTTCGGCCCGGCGTGCCGCGCGTGCCAGCATATTTGGGCTTATGTCCACCGCGGTGACGCTCGCCCCAGCAGGGTGGTGGGGCATGTTCTTGCCCGTGCCCACGCCTACCTCGAGGACGCGGCCTGGAGGTACCCGGCTCCACTGCATCTTCCGCCACCGCGCCATTGAGCCGCGCTCCGGCAGCCACTCTAGCAGGTCGTAGACCGGCGCGATGCGGTCGTAGCGGCTGCGGGTCGGATCGCCACCCATCGCGGCCTCGCGGTCTCCCTACACGAACCAGAGCAGGATGATCGCCCCGATGGCGATCATCACTAGACCCTGTCCGAGTCGAAGCTGGCGCTTGTTCGTGGCCATCCAGCGCGAGAACTGCCCTATCACGCGGCGGTTGCCAATCACCAGCAACAGCGCCACCAGGGGCAGCACGAACATCACGTTGTAGATGGCAAGGTAGGCGAGGCCGTTCCAGAACGAAGTCTGGGCGGAGAGCAGTCCCAGGATGCCCACGTAGATGCCGCCGGTGCACGGGAACTCGCAGACGCCGACGAGGAAGCCCACGACCGCGGTCGCGGGAAGGGTGGCCTTGCGCATCCACCGGTCGCGCGCCGCGCCACCGACCTTGGGCAGGGTAAGACTCGGCCCGATGCCGTACCAGAAGAAGTCCTTGATGTTGACCAGGCCGAGGGCGATCATCAGCCCTGCCCCGATCTTCGCCATCAGATGCGGCGCTCCCAACTGGAAGACCTTGAGCAGCCCGATGCCGATCCCAAAATAGGTGAGGTATATCGCGCCGATGTACGTGAAGCCGAAGGCCAGCAGGTCGGCCCGGCTGCGTTGCAGCGTGAACAGGAAGGCCACAAACAGCAGCAGGACCGCGAACGCGCAGGGGTTGATGCCGTCAAGCAATCCGGCGCCCAGCACCATCAGCGCAAACCCGGCGCCGCTGCGCGCCGCCAAGGGCGTCTGGACCGCCGGCGCCGGAAGACCGCCCGCGGCGGATGGCGCCAGGGTCGCAAGATAGGTTCCGATCGGTTCGGCCAGCCGGTAGACTTTCATCGCTCCGCCGGGCGCCCAGACCGTGTAATCCTTTGGGGCCTCGCCGTGCCCGCTCATCCTGTCCTGCAGTACCACGATGCGCTTGAACTTCCCCGCCAGTTCCGGCGAGAACAGGTCGCGGATGATTCCCGAGGGAACGTGGCCCTGCAGCACGATCCGGTCGCCGATGAAGATGGTCATGTGCCCCTGAAGCTGCGGGGGGATTCCCAGCGCCTCGCTGCGCTCAACCAGTTCCTTTCGGTAGCGGCGATCGAGGATGTAGTCGCGCCGGACGATCTCGCCGGCACCCAGTTCTCTCAGGAGCGGTACGAGCTCGTGGTTGAGGTAGGGCACGCAGTCATGGCACGAGCCGTTGAAGTAGATGGTCACCGCGGGTGCGGCGCCTGCACCGGGTGCGGCAGCCGCATGAACCGAGCCGGCGACGATAAGGAGCGCCAACAGGACGAGCGGCAGCACGGAAGTCCTCTTCACGATGGATGATTCGGAACAGACGCGGCTCACGGCGCGCCTCCCTTCAGGACGATGGCGCGCACCTCGATCTCCACCTCGGGGTTGCGCGGGTCGTTGGTGCGCAGGTACACGGCGTGACGGGCAGGGCCAGTCTGCGGTCCGTGGGCAACCGTGTCAAAGGTCACGCGCATCTGCGCGGCGGCGCCTGGGGAGAGCACGGTTACGTCCATCTTCCCGGTCGTGCACCCGCATGAGGAACTGATGGCCACGATACGCAGCGGTGCCCGTCCGGCGTTGCGCACCGCGACCGTTTTCGTCTCTGCTGCGGCCAGGGAGCCGAAGTCGAGCGCGGTTGGGTCCAGGACGATCGAGGGCCGCGCCGTGTAGCCCCAGACCGCCCAGGCGGCACCGCCGGCCGCGAGCAGCCCGACCGCAATCACGAAGATCGCACCGCGTCGCACCTGACCCATCGGCGCGGCGCCCTACGGAACCTGCGTGCCGGACAGGCGAACCTGGGCCTGGGGTTGTTGCGGGTCGTTCGAGTATATGATTACAATCCGATCGATCGGACCGCGGTAGATGCCGTGGGCGTCCGGATCGTACTGCACGCGGAGGACTGCCCGCTCTCCTGGCCGCAGGCGCGCCGACCACCCGACTGGCCATTCGCCGTGTCCTCGCATGCCAAACCACGGTCCCTCCTTGCCGTCCACGATCAGGGCTGCCCTGGTGCAGCCGCACGAGGTTTCCATCTCTCTGATCACCAGATCTGCTTCGCCGCCGTTCGCCGTCGCCAGCTCCACGGTTACGATGCCCTTGGCCTGGCTCACCTGTCCGAGCTCGTAGGTGCCTGGAGAGACGCGTAGCACCGGGGTCCGGCTGGATCCGCCAGCCCCGGGTCTGCCCGTCATGCCGGGCAGGTACTGCCAGCGCGCCGCCAGGAAGAGACCGGTCAGCACGAGGACCGCCGCGGCCCCGAGCATCACCAGGCCGATCCCGTGCACCTTCTTGCGGCCACGCTGGTTCCGCTGCCCGCCCGCCGGGCCGTGAGCCTTGCCTGTGCTCTTGTCCATGGTGTCGCCTCGTTCTCCCAGTGTTGCGGTACCCCCCCGCCCCCGGGGAGGGTATCGGGTTTGGGGCAATCATAGCACCGCTGCCCGCGTTTGACACTCCCCGCCTCGCCCAGTACGCTATCCGAGGTCGGGACTGTCACTACGGGTCGAGACTGTCACCGATTGTCTCGATCCACCTCAACTACGACGATGGCCCTCTTGCAGGAATTCCGCGGCTTCACACACAACGCGCGCCTGTTGCTTGCGACCGCCTTCTTTGTCGGCTTGAGCATGGCCGTGGGTGGCCTGTTCCTGAACTTCTACCTGCAGAGCATGGGTCTCTCGCAGCAGTTCATAGGACTCGCCAACGCGCTGCCTTCCTTGGTCCTCGTCGTGGTTGGTTTGCCTGCGGGCAGGCTCATTGACCGGTACGGGCCGAGATGGGGGCTGCTGGTTGGGACCGCGTCCGCGTCCGCTGCCGGGTTCGGGTTCGCGCTTACAAGCGTGCCCGCGGCACTGCTTGCGTTTGCCGTGATCCAGGGAGTGGGCGCGGCCTTCGGGTTCATAAGCATCGCTCCGTTCCAGATGGCCAACAGCACCGACCGCGAGCGTGTTGCGCTGTTCAGCGCGCAGGCCGCTCTTATAACCGGCACCGCTTTCCTGGGCAACCTGGTCGGCAGCCGCCTGCCCGCGGTCTTCGGAGGATGGCTCGGCGTGCCGGCCGAAGCGCTGCTCCCTCTGAGGCTGACGATGCTGGTCGTCGCCGCCCTTTGGGCGCTTGCGGTGCTGCCGATTGCGCTCAGCGGCCCGAGCACGACGGGTCTGCCAGGAGCCCTGCCCGTCGGGCCGCAACCGGACCGCACAGGGAAGACACCCCGCAGGCGTTTGCTGTCCAATCCCGGGACGGTAGGCCGGCTGCTCCTGCCCGCGTTCCTGGTCAGTCTTGGGGCCGGGCAGACGATGCCGTTTCTCAATATCTACATATCGGGCAAGTTCGGCGTGGACTTCAGGTCGCTCGGGGTCTTCTTTGCGCTGGGCGCGCTTGGGACGACGCTCGCCACCCTGGCGCAACCGCGGTTGGCTGCCCGGATGGGCAAGATGGAATCGGTGCTGATCGTGCAGGCGGCCTCGATCCCGTTCCTGTTGATCCTGGGCTTCGTGCCCGTGTTCTGGCTCGTCGCCATCTCGTTCGTGGTGCGCACCGCGCTGATGAACATGGGCAACCCGGTCTACCAGGCCTTCGCGCAGGAGCAGATCCCACCCGGCGAGCGCGCGACCTACAGCAGCCTCTCCGCCATCGCCTGGAGCCTGGGCTGGGCCATCGGCTCGGCGTTCAGTGGATGGTGGCGCGGACTGGCCGGATTCGAGGCAGGGTTCAACACGATGTTCGGACTGATGACCGTCCTATACGTCACGGCGATTGCGCTGATGTACGCGTTCTTCGTGAGAAGGGGCACTACCTGACCCCAGGACAGAGGAAGCCTGGCCTACGGCGCGGCGGTGCACCTCATCCCGATCTCTCGCCAGGGAACCCCCTGTAGCAGGGGGATAGGTGTGTAGCGGGCCCCTGCGGCCATCCGTTCCAGATGCTTGATTCGCTCGGTGGTCAGCGGGTGCGTTGACAGGTAGGCCTGGCTGCGGGGCGCACCGGATTCCCCCCGGCTGAGCCGGCGCAGGAAACTGACCATCCCATTGGGATCGACACGCGCTGCCTGTAGCAACTCCATGCCGTCGCGGTCCGCGGTCTCCTCGTCCTGGCGCCGGTAGCGCAGCTCGCCAAGCGTCCCCGCCGTTTCCAATGCCTGCCCCAGCCCGCCTGCGTCGCCCACCAGCAAACTCAGCAGCGCCCTCATCGAGATCTCACGGAACAGCGCCCTGGTGCTATGGCGGTGGCGGACGTGCTGCATCTCGTGGGCCAGCACCCCGGCCATCTCGGCCGGGGTCTGCGTCGCCTGCAACAGACCCAGGTGGATGATCAGGTATCCTCCGGGCGTCGCGAAGGCGTTGACTGCGGGTTCGTCCACCACGGTGATCCGGAAGGTGTAGGCACTCCCAGGGCCGGCTGCGGCCAGCCGGGCTACGATCTCGCTCAGGGCGGCGTCGCGCCGTGGATCGGCGCACCGGCGGTTGGGGGGCGCCAGGGACTCCAGCGCGGCCTGGCCCAGCCGTTCCTCCCACGCCGGCGGCATTTGCTCGGCGGCCAGGTCGGCCAGCGCCGGGATGCCCCACGCGTAGATGGCGAGCCCGACGATGACCGCTCCGGCTCCGGCCAGCAGGACAAGGCCGGCCCAGTGCCGCCGCCTGAACGCGGGGAGGAGGTGCCTGGCCGCGGCCGGGGCTCCTGCGCGGATCGCGGAGAGGAACGCCTCATCGGAGACCACGAGCGTCTCGGAGGGCTCCGGCCCCCGTTCGAGCCTGATCTGCTCCCCGGGCAGTGCGCCCTGCGCCAGATGGAGTTGCTCGTACGGCCACCAGAGAAACGTGTCCTCCTCGGTGGCCATGCGCAGGCCCGTGGCCATCACCGTGATGGTGACCGGCCTGCGAAGAGCGGTCCTGCCGTCGTAGTAGAAACCCGGCCACGTCGTGCTCGGGCGCGTCCGCATCGGCGGCGGCGCCAGGGTTCCTACCAGCCCGGGGCCAGGCCGGGGAAGTCGAGACCGAGGAAGTCGGCAATCGCCTCACCCGTCGGTGAAGCCGCCTGGGCTTCCTGCCGGATCGCGTCCATATCCAGCAGGTCCTCGACGACGAGCGTGTCGCACAGGAAACGGATGTTACGGGCCCGCACCCACGAGAGCGCCAGTCCCAGTGTTACTACCAGCAGCAGCCCGTTGCCCAGGGCGAGCCGGAACAACCGGCCCCCTGTTACGGTACACCGGAACCGCGCGGCCGCAAACGAGGTGCGCGCCCACATGTACCGCTGCCGGTGTGCGGCGAACCAGAACCAGTAGAGCCCCAGGGTCAGCGGCGTCAGCACGACCGCCAGCAGAAACCGGCCGAACAGGTCCGCGCCGCTCCCGTTGAACTCGAACCGCCGAGTCCCGTAGTAGGTGTTCCCGATCAGAAACCGCCACATGTTGTTGTAGAAGAACGGGTAGTACAGCCCGAGAGTGATAGCGGTCAACAGCGCCCCACGGATGAACATCTTCACGAACGCTCCGGTCTGCCCTCGGAACGAGAACCGGATGCCCCGCCAAGAGGCGCGGCTGAGCCTGTACCGTCGTGATCCGGCGATGGCCACCGGGACCACCACGAGCATGACCAGGTAGAGCAGGAGCGTGGCCACGGCGACGGTTTCGGGCCGTGCTCCGGAGAACTGGAGCAACGCCAGGCCGGCCATGCCCAGCACAACCAGTCCCAGCGTCTTGAGGAATCCAAGCAGCAGTTCCATGCCCGTGCCGTGATAGGCGAACCGGTCGCCGTCGAACTCCATCTGGCTGTGGAGGAAGCGCTGCACCCTGACCTTGCCCCAGAAGTAGTAGATCCCCAGGGTAACGATGCTCAGGAGCAGGTTGACGATGTGAATACCGAAGAGGGTTCCACCGCCGCCGTGGAACGAGAGCCTTGCCTCCGACCCACCTGCCGCGCCGGCCTGTGAGATATCCATGCGGCGGAGTTCGGCGGCCACTCCGGTGTCCCCTCTCACGCACGCGGGGAGCTGCAGTGCCCCGGGATTTTGGGGTCTTGGGGAAGGGTTTGCCGCGCCGCGCAAGAATCATCAACGATCATGCAGCGTTACCTGGTCCGCCGCGCGCTTGTCACCATACCTATCCTGTTCGGCATCACGGTGATGAGCTACTTCATCATGTCGCTGACGCCCGGCGATCCGGTGCAGATGCTGATCAATCCCGGCATGAGCCAGGCCGACGTTGAGATCAAGCGTCGCGCCCTGGGCCTGGACCGGCCGGTTCACATACGCTACGCGAAGTGGCTCAACGAGCTGGTCCACGGCAACCTCGGGTTCTCCTATAGCACGGGCGCGCCGGTCACGAAAAGGGTTGGCGAGCGGGTGGCGCCCACGCTCACGCTGACCGTCACCGCGCTGGCGCTTTCTTACTTGATCGCGATTCCCATTGGCGTGGTGGTTGCCACGCGGCGGTACACGTGGATTGACTATGCGGCCACCTTCCTCGCCTTCCTTGGCATCAGTCTGCCCACCTTCTTCCTGGGGCTGGCCGGTATCTACGTGTTTGCGCTGCGGCTTCGATGGCTGCCCGTGGGCGGGACGATGACCCTCGGCGGCGAGGGTGGATTGCTCGATCTGCTCCAGCACTTGATCCTGCCCGCTTCGGTCCTGGCCGTGGCCGGAGCAGGCGCCCTTACCCGGTACGTGCGGTCGAGCATGCTGGAGGTGCTGGGGCAGGACTTCGTCCGAACCGCCCGCGCCAAGGGGCTCGCCGAGGCCACGGTTCTGCGGCGGCACGCGCTACGCAATGCGCTGATCCCGGTCGTCACGCTTGCCGGGCTGCAGATCCCGGCCCTGCTGGGCGGCGCGGTGATCACCGAGCAGATCTTCGAATGGCCGGGCATGGGACGCCTTACCATCGAGGCGATCAACCAGCGCGACTACCCCGTGTTGATGGGCATAACCCTGATCACCGCGCTGTTGGTGACGCTGGGCAACCTGCTGGCCGACGTCACCTACTCGTTGGTTGACCCGCGCATCCGTTATGAGTGAGTGGGCTCCCTCCCGGACCGCGTCCTTCTGGTCGCTTGCCCTGCGCCGGTTCATGCGCCACCGGCTTGCGGTCGTTGGGATCGTCGCGCTGGGGATGCTAGCCATCATGGCGCTGGCCGCGCCCGCGCTGGCGCCGCACAGCCCCACGGCGATTGACCCTACCACCTTCCAGGGGCGGCCATCCTCCGTGCATCTCCTCGGAACCGACAGCGTTGGCCGGGACGTGTTGAGCCGCCTGATCTATGCGGCGCGCGTCTCGCTGAGCGTGGGGATCTTGGCCGTCACGATGTACGTCCTCATCGGAACTTCGGTGGGGGCGATTGCCGGGTACTATGGGGGAACCGTGGATCTGGT
>DYHL01000151.1 GCA_020724185.1 Candidatus Nitrosymbiomonas sp.
CGCTATCTGGGCGATGAAGCCATCGAGCAGGGCGTGGACGTCATGATCAGCTCCTGGCGGCGCATTGCCCCGGATACCCTGCCTGGGATGGGCAAGATCGGCGGCAACTACGTGAACTCGGCGTTCGTCATCATGGAGGCGGTGGACAACGGGTACGCGGAGGGCATCGCGCTGGACGTGCAGGGCTATCTGAGCGAGGGCAGCGGCGAGAACCTGTTCCTCATCCGGGACGGCGTCGTCTACACTCCGCCGCTGGCCGCCTCGATCCTCGGGGGCATAACCCGAGGCGTGGTCATGACCCTCTGCCGCGATGCTGGCATCGAAGTGCGCGAGATGGCGATCCCCCGCGAGATGCTCTACGTCGCGGACGAAGTTTTCTTCACGGGAACCGCGGCCGAGATCACGCCCATACGCTCGGTGGACCGGCAGGCCGTTGGCACGGGCCGCCGTGGCCCGCTGACAGAGCGGCTGCAGGACCGGTTCTTCGGCATCACCTCGGGCCGTCTGCCCGACACTCACGGTTGGCTGACGCCGGTCCGGGACGCCATCTAGGCCCAAGGAGAACGCGATGCGCTACGATCCTGCCAGCATTGAGGCCAAGTGGCAGGCGCGATGGGAAGCGGACGGTCTGTACCACGCGCCTGACGGCGGTCCTAGGCCCAAGTTCTACTTCCTGACGATGTACCCTTATCCGTCGGGCGACTACCTCCACATCGGGCACTGGTACGCCATGGCGCCTTCGGACGTTGCCGCGCGGTACAAGAGGATGCGGGGCTTCAACGTGACGCTCCCGATGGGATTTGACGCGTTCGGACTGCCTGCCGAGAACGCGGCGATCGAGCGGGGCATCCATCCCCACCGCTGGACGATGAGCAACATCGAGGTGATACGGCGCCAGCTCCGGTCCATGGGCGCGATGTGGGACTGGCCGCGAGAGGTGGTTACCTGCGACCCCAGGTACTACAAGTGGAACCAGTGGTTCTTCCTCAAGATGCACGAGAGAGGCCTTGCCTACCGTGCCCTCTCGCCCGTGGACTGGTGTCCGAAGGACAACACCACGCTTGCCCGCGAGCAGGTGGTCGGCGACGAGCGGGTGTGCGAACGGTGCGGCACGCCGGTGGTCAAGAAGAACCTGGAGCAGTGGTTCCTGAAGATCACCGCCTACGCCGAGGAGCTGCTGGACTTCTCGAAGATCGAGTGGCCGGAGCGGGTCCGCACACTGCAGACCAACTGGATCGGCCGCAGCGGGGGTGTGGAGTTCGCGATCCCGCTTCGGGATCACCCCGGACTGGAGTTTCGGGTCTTCACGACCAGGCCCGATACCGTCTACGGGATGACCTTCTGCGTGCTTGCGCCGGAGCACCCGCTTGTAGATTGCCTGACCACGCCCGACCGCCGGGCCGCGGTGGAGGCCTACAAGTTCAAGGCCGCGCGCGAGTCCGACATCGAGCGGCTCTCGACCGAACGAGAGCAAGACGGCGTCTTCATTGGTGCCTACGCCAACAACCCGATGAGCGGTGAGGCCGTGCCGGTGTTCATCGCCGACTACGTCCTGCTGACCTATGGGACCGGCGCGATCCAGGGCGTTCCGGCGCACGACTCGCGCGACTTCGAGTTTGCCCGGAAGTACGGCCTGCCGATCCCGGTGGTCGTGGCGCCGCCGGGATGGGACGGCGGGCCGTTGTCCGAGGCCTACCTGGACGAGGGCACGATGGTGAACTCCGGGCCCTTCGACGGCATGTCGTCGGCAGAGGGGTGGCATCGGATCGCAGACGCGATGGTCGCCCGCGGCGTCGGCGAGCGGAAGGTGCAATACCGCCTCCACGACTGGTTGATCAGCCGGCAGCGCTACTGGGGCACCCCGATTCCGATCATCTACTGCGACGACTGCGGCGCGGTGCCGGTGCCCTACGAGCACCTGCCGGTGATCCTGCCAGAGGATGCCGAATTCCGGCCCACGGGCGAATCCCCGCTGATCTACCACGATGGTTTCCTCAACGTTGCCTGCCCGCGCTGCCGCAGGCCGGCCAGGCGAGAGACCGACACCATGGACACGTTCATTGACTCGTCGTGGTACCAGTACCGGTACCTCAGCCCTGATTACGACGCGGCTCCCTTCGATCCCCAGAAAGGAGCGTACTGGTTGCCGGTTGACCAGTACACCGGCGGTATCGAGCATGCGGTCATGCACCTGCTCTACACGCGGTTCTGGACGAAGGTGATGCGCGAACTGGGTCTGGTGTCCTTCGACGAGCCGATGAGGCGGCTGTTCAATCAAGGGATCATTCTCGGCCCCGACGGCAACCGGATGAGCAAGTCCCGGGGAAACGTGGTAAACCCCGATGATCTCGTGCGTCGGTACGGTGCCGACGTGCTGCGCGCCTACCTCATGTTCATCGGGCCGTGGGACGAGGGCGGCCCGTGGAACAGCCGGGGCATTGAGGGGATCTGGCGCTTCCTGGCGCGGGTTTGGGCACTGGTGACCGTGCCGGCCGGGGAGGCTTCAGTTTCGGCGATTCAGTCCGTCGAGGCGTCCGAACTCGAGTATTGGATGCACAACACGATCAGGCGCGTGACCGAGCAGATGGAGGGGTTCAAGTTCAACACCGCGATCGCGGCGTTGATGGAGTACGCCAACACCCTGCAGCGGGCCAGGAGCTCGCCGGTCTCCGGCACGCCGCTATGGGACGAGGCGCTCCGTACTCTGGTCCTGCTGCTTGCGCCGCTCTGCCCCCATACCTCCGAGGAGCTCTGGGTCGAGCACCTCGGAGGCTCCTACAGCGTGCATACCCAGGCCTGGCCGTCCTTCGATCCTGCCAAGGCGACCGCCAGGCAGATCACGCTGGTGCTGCAGGTGGACGGCCGCGTGCGCGACCGGGTCCAGGTGGCCGTCGAGATCACCGACGCCGAGGCTCGAGAGATTGCGCTGGCAAGCCCGCGCGTCCGCCAGTTCCTGGAAGGCAAGACCATGGCCGATGTGGTCGTGGTTCCTGGTCGCCTGGTCAACATTGTGACGCGATAGCCCGTAGTATGCTCCCTTGCCTGCCGATGAGATGGCAGGAGGGGGGCGACGGCAATCGAGCGATCCGATCAGTTGGCGCTCGCCGGGCTGGCCGCGGCACTGATGCTGGCCGGCCGAGCTGCGGTTCGCTCCGGCCGGAGTGCGGGTCCCCTGCCGGTCAGCGCGCCCTCGGCGCCCGCGCAGATCAGCGTGCACGCGGTAGGCGAGGTCACCTGGCCCGGGCTGTATGTGCTGCCCTCCGGCGCTCGACTCCAGGATGCCATACTCGCGGCCCACGGCCCCACCCTGATCGCGGACCTTGGGCGCGTGAACCTGGCCTCCCAGATTCGGGACGGCGACCGCGTGGTCGTACCGCGGATCGTCCAGCCGACTTACCCGTTTCCTCCGGCCAAGCGCCCGGGATTGCCTGAACCGGCGGCGGCGGCGGAAGGGGAGAGGGCTCCTGCGGTGAACGTGAACACCGCGACCGCGGCGGACCTTGAACGCCTGCCCGGCGTCGGACCTGTCCTGGCGCGCCGAATCGTGGAGCATCGCGAGGCCAGGGGGCTGTTCCGGCGTCTGGACGACCTCCTCGAGGTCCAGGGCATCGGGCCCAAGCTCTTCCGGCGTCTGGAGCCCTTGCTCCGGCTGGAGTAAGGGAACCCGGCTGGCCCTCCGTCCGTAGATAGTCAGGAGGGGTTGCCGCGGTCGCAGGTGGCCTGTGGCGCGCATCCAGGAACAGGAGCGGCCGGCGGATCCCCAGGACGATCGGGCGCGGTTCGAAGCGCTGGTGGAGAGGTATGGACGGCGCGTGTACGCGATGGCCTACCGGATGGCCGGTAGCGAGGCCGACGCCAAGGATCTTGCGCAGGAGGCCTTCATACGCGTCTGGCGGTCCTTGTCGCGGCTGCGGCCCGACGTTCCGCTGGAGGGCTGGCTGTATCGGACCGTTACCAACCTGTTCATTGACCTGCTGCGGCGCCGTCGGGGTCCACGGATCCAGTCGCTCGATGAGCCGCTTGCGACCACCTCGGGGGAACTGGCAAGAGAACGGCCGGATGCTTCAGCCGACGTCGAGCGCACCGTGCTGGGCGCGATTGTGGACCGGCGCGTGCAGCAGGCGCTCATGTCCCTCCTGCCCGACGTCCGCATGGTTGTAGTTCTGGCCGACGTGGAGGGTTACGCGTACGAGGAGATCGCCTCGATGATGGGGATCCCCGTGGGGACGGTGAAGTCGCGGCTGCACCGCGCCCGCCTGGCGCTGCGAGGCCGGCTGGCGCCCTTCCGCGACGGACTCGAGGGCTCATGAACCACCATCGTGCCGTACGGCTGCTGAGCGCCTACCTCGATGCGGAGCTCGCCTCCGAGGAGATGGCCGAGGCCCAGAGGCACCTGGCGGATTGCCCTGAATGCCGCGCTGAACTGGAGGGGCTGCGCGCCACAAGGCGCCTGCTGGGCTCTCTGGAGGCACCCGACCTACCCCAGGGGTTTGCTGCGGACTTGTGGTCGCGCCTGGGGCGCCCAGCGCCCGGCCCATGGGCCTGGTGGCCCTTCTGGATGCCACGACCCGCGACGGCGTTCGCAGTGCTGGCGCTGGATCTGGTCCTGGTGGCCGTGCCGGCAATCCGGGGCCACCAGTACCGTCTGCGCGCCGCTGAGGTCGGCCCTGATCTGTTCCTCCGGAGGGCAGCACAGGCGCAGGCGCGGGATCCGCTCATGGATCGTGCTTTTGTGGGCCTGGTGTTCACCGACGCCAACCTGCGCCTGATCGGCGAGGATCCACGGGGGCCGGTGCGGTGATGCGGCGCGCTGCCGCGGGGTTCGCCATCTGGCTGGCGGTCGTGTGGCTGGCTCCCCCGGCGCCGGCCTTGTCGCAGGGTTCGCCCGAGCCCCTCCTGGACGGGGTGACGCTGCAGGAAGTAGCGCGCCACGCGGCGATCGCCTCTCAAATCGTGGACTACGAGGGTACCAAGGTACTCTCCGTGCTCCGCGGCGAGGCCATGGAAACGGTCACGCTGATCGAGACCCGCAAGCGGCCTGGGAGGACACGCCTGGAGTTCCTCTCCCCTGAGGGCGTAGCCGGGCGACTGGTCGTTGACGACGGCCTGCAGACCTGGCACTACGAGCCACGCCTCCACACGGTCCTCCTGGGACCGTCCCTGGCGCCGCCGACCGAACCCCCTTCCGCGGGGTGGCTGGCGGAGTACTCTCTGAGGCTGCTGGGCGTGGAGGAGGTCATCGGCCGGCGCACCGCTGTGCTGAGTCTCAGGCCCCGGGCCGGGCAAGGCGAGCGCCGCCTCTGGATTGACAGGACCACCGGTGTGGCGCTGCGCGCCGAGGAGCGCGACCCCGACGATGGCCTCGTGATGGTGGCCTACTTCACCCGGATCAGCTTTGGTCTCAACGTCCCATCCGCGCTGTTCAACATGCGCGCTCCCGCGGGCGCCCGGATCATGAGTCAGGGTGGCGCGCCTGAGAAGCTTAGCGCTCTTCCTGAGGTGGAACGGGCAGTGGGGTTTGCCTTGAGGGTCCCACAGACGCTTCCCGGAGGCTACACGCTGCGGGGCGGGGCGCCGGTGCGTCATGGGCCGCTGCTCACCGCCTCCGTGGAGTATTCGGACGGCGCCCGGAGCCTGGTGCTCTTTGTCGCGGCTGCCGGCCGTTCGGGCCCTCCGGGCCGGGGCGACCTCGTGCCGACCCTGGGGGCCGGGGCGCGGGCGTTTGGAGCCGGTGCCCTGCGGATCGTCACCTGGGAGAGCCGCGGTCGCCGGCTGGCCCTGGCAGGGCCGCTTCCGCTGGCGGATCTGCTGGGCATCGCAGCCGCCCTCTCGCAGGGGAGCGGGCCTTGACCCTGCGCGAGTTCCAGGACCGCATCGAGGCCCTCTACGGCGAGCGTGACCGGTCGCGCTGGTCAGCCCGGACGCACGAACGCCAGCAGCATCTCGCGGAGCAGCCAGGCAGCCAGGATCGAGGTTCGTCCCGACGGATCGCAAGGCGGGCTGACCTCAACGAGATCGCATCCCACGATCCGGCATTCCGCCAGCACCGCGAGCAGCGCGGCGAACTCACCGACGCTTATCCCCAGTGGCTCAGGGTTCCCGGTGCCAGGGGCGATGCTGGGATCGAAGGCGTCAATGTCCACCGATAGGTAGATCGGGCGGCCCCTCATGGCTACCAAGGCCGAGGTTGGCAGCGCGCCTGTCCGGACGGCCGCGGCAAGCGAGGCCGCGGCAGCCCACTCATCGCGCGTCCCGGATCGAGCGCCCAGTACCGCGCACCGTTCCGGTCCGAGGCGGTCGGTGATCCTGCGCAGCACGGTGGCGTGCGACCAGCGCACTCCCTCGTATTCATCGAGCAGGTCCAGGTGGGCGTCCAGGACGATGACGCCCAGGTCAGGGTGTCTTTCAGCCAGCGCGGCCACCGCTCCGAACGTTACGGTGTGTTCGCCCCCGATGAGCACGGGCAGGCCCGCCGTCGCGGCGACTCGCGCGCGGACGCGCTCGACCATCGCTTCAGCAGAGCAGCCGGTGAGATCGAGGTCGCCCGAATCCGAGAAGGCCAGGTCGTTCAGGTCGCGCTGCTGGAATGGGCTGTATGTCTCGACGCTCTCCGATGCCCAGCGGATTGAGGCCGGCGCGTGGGCGGAGCCCGCCCGGTAAGTGGAGGTGGCGTCGTAGGGGGCTCCGATCAACACCGCCGCGGGTCGTGCATGCACCCCGGCCCCCAGGAACGGCACGGCCGTCTAACCCAAAGTTCCGCCGGGACATCGCGCCAAGAGCCGCATCCTGTCTGGGATACAGG